>NZ_JBLYEE010000019.1:0-81263 GCF_048515415.1 Pedobacter sp. N23S346 | reverse complement strand
TGAAAAATGCATTCAAATTAGGCTTTTTAGCTTTAGCTTTATCTTTATCAGTTGTTGCTTGTAACTCAGAAAAAAAAGCTGAAGGTGCTGACACAACTTTAACTGATTCTTCTACTATCGTTACTGATACTACTGGTGTTGATACTGTTGTTAAAGATTCTACAGTAAAAGATACTACTGTAAAAGCTACTACAACTACTACAGAAGAAGTTAAACACTAGTCTGACTTTACTTATAATAAAAAGGTCTTTAAGATTAGTTTCTTAAAGACCTTTTTTATTTTATCCCGTTTTGCGGGTTACCTTTTTAATCTGCAGGTATTAAGAGTATATATTAACCCTAAAACAAATATTATTATGAAAAATGCATTCAAATTAGGTTTCTTAGCTATCGCTTTATCTTTAACAGTTGCTGCTTGTGGCGGTTCAGATAAAAAAGCAGACGGTACTGATACAACGGTAACCGATTCATCAACTATCGTTACTGATACTACTGGTGTTGATACTGTTGTTAAAGATTCTACAGTAAAAGATACTACTGTAAAAGCAACTACAACTACTACAGAAGTTAAACACTAGTTTTAATTTTTCTCTTAAATAAAAAAGGTATTGATTTCGAAATCAATACCTTTTTTTTATGAACAAGAAATAAAACAATTCTGATATCCGGGCAATTGTAGTAAATTTGCGGCAAAAATATAATCCGCATAATGAATTTAACACCACTACAAGCTATCTCTCCAGTTGATGGCCGATATAGAAAAACAACTGAAAGTTTAGCTGCTTACTTTTCTGAAGAAGCATTGATAAAATATCGTGTTTTTGTAGAAATTGAATATTTTATCTCTTTATGCGAAGCAAACCTTCCAGGACTCGAAAAATTTGATAAAAATCTTTATGCGGATCTTCGTAAGATACATGAAAATTTTTCGGAGACTGATGCGTTAGAAATCAAGGAGACAGAAAAGGTTACCAATCATGATGTAAAAGCAGTTGAGTATTTTATCAAAAATAAATTCGATACTTTATCCCTTCAGGATTTCAAAGAGTTCATCCATTTCGGGTTAACTTCTCAGGATATTAATAATACGGCAATTCCTTATTCCATTAAATTAGCCTTTAAGGATTGTTACTATCCTGCCATTTCTACATTAATTGCTAAAATTGAAGCCTTAGCAATTGAATGGAAAGATATCCCAATGCTTGCTCATACACACGGTCAGCCAGCCTCCCCTACAAAATTGGGCAAAGAGTTTCTGGTTTTCTCAGATCGTCTGAGTATCCAGCTTGAAAATTTAAAGTCGATTCCAAACAGCGCTAAATTTGGCGGTGCAACCGGCAATTTTAATGCACACCATATCGCCTACCCACAGGTAAATTGGGTAGATTTCTCTAATCAGTTTGTGAATATAACTTTAGGTTTAACCCGTGCACAACACACTACACAGATCGAACATTATGATCAGTTTGCAGCACAATGTGATGCATTAAAACGGATCAATAACATCATCATCGATTTAGACAGAGATATCTGGACGTATATTTCAAAAAACTATTTTAAGCAGAAAATTAAAGCCGGAGAAATTGGTTCATCGGCCATGCCACACAAAGTTAATCCAATCGATTTTGAAAATGCAGAAGGTAACGCAGGTATTGCCAATGCATTATTTGAATTTTTCGCTGCTAAACTCCCGATCTCCCGTTTACAGAGAGATTTAACCGATTCTACAGTCCTTAGAAATGTTGGCGTACCTTTCGGACACACTTTAATTGCCATTCATTCTACTTTAAGAGGACTAAATAAAATCTTATTAAATGAAGCAGCTTTACATGCAGATTTAGATGATAACTGGGCGGTAGTGGCTGAAGCCATTCAAACTGTTTTACGGAGAGAAAATTTCCCCAATCCGTATGAGGCATTGAAAGAACTGACCAGAACCAATTCAAAAATAAACGCAGCCAGCATTGCCGAATTTATTGAAGGATTAGCAGTTACAGAAGAAGTTAAAGTACAACTGAGAACGATTACGCCTTTTAATTATACTGGTATTTTCTAGTCAATTAAATTGACGCTAAACAGACAGCCTGCAAAAGCTTTATTAATGAGTAATTGTTAATTTTGTTTATTCAAATTGATTAAGACATGACGATTAACGTATATACAGAACAGACTCCTAATCCGGCTACCATGAAATTCATGGTGAATAAGCTATTAATTAACGGGAGTGAGGATTTCGCAACAAAAGAGAGTGCAGAACATTCTCCTTTCGCAAAGGAATTATTTAAATTCAGCTTTGTTTCGGGTGTATTTTTCGCCAGCAACTTTGTAACTGTTACTAAAACTGACGATGCTGATTGGGCTGATATCGAAGCTATTTTAAAGGAATTTGTAAAAGGTGCTGTAGAATCTGAGTTGAAAATCAAAGAGGATACATCTGAAGAAGCTCCATCTTTTGAAGGAACAGAAACTGAAATTAAAATCCAACAGATTTTACATGATTACGTTCGCCCGGCAGTTGAGCAGGATGGTGGTGCTATTACCTATAAATCTTTTGATGAGGGTGTAGTAACGGTAGAATTACGCGGTTCATGCAGTGGTTGTCCTTCGTCTACCATCACACTTAAATCTGGCATCCAGAATTTATTGCAAAGAATGGTTCCTGAGGTTACTGAAGTAGTTTCAGAAGCTTTATAACAATGCATTTTTCATAGTAATTGATAACAGAAATGGCTCACTAAAGGTGAGCCATTTCTGTTATCGGTCATTTTGATAAACTTCATTATGAGTTATTAGAATCTAATTAAGCAGCAAATCAATGTAGATTTGCTAGCTAAACTTCTCTTTAAAAAACACCAGTTTTATTTCGAATCTGAATTAAAAGTATCTTTTTATGGCTTCCAGCATTTCTGCAGTCAGCTTTCCATTGGTGGCTAAGATTTCTCTTTTGTTAAAATAATCATTACCTCCGGAAAAATCAAAAACTTCTCCTCCAGCCTGCTGAACAATGAAACAACCTGCGGCAAAATCCCACTGCTGTAAATTATATTCAAAGAAAGCATCAAAACGGCCACATGCGGTATAAACTAAATCAACTGCTGCAGCACCAATCCGGCGAACACCGTGGCTCTTCTGCATCATTTCTTCTAATAGCTTCAAGTATTGCGCTTGCTTCTCAAACTGATAATATGGGAAACCTGTAGCCAATAAACTAGAGGGCAAATCAGGATTAGTAGACACTTTAATTTGTTTTTTATTCATAAAAGCATCTCCGCCTTTGTATGAATAAAACATCTCTCCTCTGTTTAATTCATAAACAACACCAATAACTGGCAATCCATCTTCATATAAGGCAACACTGATGCCATAGGCAGGTATTCCGTGGATAAAGTTGGTGGTACCATCCAAAGGATCAATAATCCAGGTATAAGTTTTACCTTCTCTGCTGATTGTTTTTTCTTCGGTGATAAATCCAGCATCCGGAATCAATTTCTCCAGGTTCCTAACCAGTTTCTGTTCTGCAGTTTTATCTACATAAGAAACCATATCATTTAAACCTTTATACTCAATTTTACTGGCATCAAACTGTAAAGCCTCTTTACGGATGAAATTTCCGGTAAGTTTAACAATAGAGATGACCTTGTTGCATAATAATTCGTAATCCATAATTTTTTAACAAAGAATTTATTGTTGTGTGTTAGGGTTTTAGAAATAAAGATTAACTCAATGTATTTTTATTTCTGAGCGCATAAGCACTCAAAGCAATACCGCCGATAACCAGGAAAGTAGAAATCATTTCAGCTTGTGTAAAGGATAAACCAAAAACATGGTATTTTGAATTGACCCGGATTAACTCAATACAGAAACGTTCGATTCCGTTCAGAATCATATAAATACCAAACATCAGTCCTGGTGCTTTAATTTTATCGCGGATGCTCCATAAAAAGGCGAAAAGGATTAAACAAACGATTACCTCATAGATTGGTGTTGGGTAAACACCCTGAGCCAATTCGTTGCAAAACTTACCTGAACAGCCAGGAATTGGAATTCCCTCTCCTACTACGTTATTTGGATAAGTGTATGACCATAACCAATCTGGCAACCAGGTAAAAGGTTTTGGGTTTGAATTCACTATTCCCCAATCACCATCTCCAGATAAATGGCAACCGATTCTTCCTACGGCATAGGCTAACATCATTCCTGGTCCGCCCACATCTAGCATGTGCAAAGGTTTTATACCGTTCCGTTTGGCAATAATCAGTACAGCTGCACCGCCACAAATTAATCCGCCATAAAAGGTTAAGCCACTAAAAGATAATAAACGTTCAATTGGATGTTGTACAAAATCATCCCAATATTCTAAGTTATCGAAAAATTTAGCCCCTAAAAAACCCCATACTGCGGCCCATACAATGAGGTTACTCATTAGTTGGTAAGGATGGATCGTTACTTTTGTTTCCTTCGGTTTGTCTAATTTGTATTTGTCTTTTTCTTTATAATCCCAGTATGCAAACAAAGCGGCAAATAATAAACCTCCAATCACGTTCCCTTTAGCAGACATTAAAATGGATTGCGCATCACTCACGAATAACGAATAATTTAAAAGTGCATAAACAAGTTTATAGCCAATTAAAAAACCGAACAAGCCATTCATTATTAATTCGGAAGTAGTGGCTGGCTTCCCAATAATGACGGTTTTAGTAATCGGATGAAGGATTCCCAATGCTTCTTTCCTTTGCAATTCTTTAGTAAAAGCCCAATAGCCTGCAACAAAGGCAAGCGCGACAAAAACGCCAAAAGTATTGAAAGGCAATGGCAGATTGATGCCAAAAAGGTATTCTAAAAAATGCGAGACAGTAGGAAACATAAAAATATTTTGTTGCGAAGATAGGAAAGAAAGGGGAAAGCAGAAAGACTAAAGAGCAAGGATTAAGGAGCAAAGATGAAAGACTAAAGCTGAAAGACTAAAGTGGAAAGGCTAAAGATGAATACGGATTATATATTTTTCCATTGGCGTAAGCCGGATAGCATTAATCAGCAATATAATAATTATTGTTGTTGGTTTTTTAAGGCCTTTGAGACTTCGCATTTGATTCGACTTACGAAGTTTAGGTGGCCTCGCGTGTAAGGGAAATTTCGTCAGTCTGTTGAATTTAAATCAAAATTAAAACTGTCGAAGTCTTTCTGCGCTCGGGCTTTTAAGACTTCGCAAGTTGATTCGACTTACGAAGTTTAGGTGGCCTCGCGTGTAAGGGAAACTTCGTCAGTCTGTTGGAATTTAAATCATATTAAAACTGTCGAAGTCTTTCTGCGCTCCAGGCTTTTGAGACTTCGCAAGTTGATTTGACTTACGAAGTTTAGGTAGCTTCTGTGTTGGGGAAACTTCGTCAGTCTATTGGAATTTAAATCAAAATTAAACTTTGGAAGTCATTCTGCGCTCTAGGCTTTTGAGACTTCGCAAGTTGATTCGACTTACGAAGTTTAGGTGGCTTGTGTGTTGGGGAAACTTCGTCAGTCTGTTTTAATTTAAATCATAATTAAACTTTGGAAGTCATTCTGCGCTTTTTAGTAAATCTTTGATAAAAATTATTAAATAAAGAGGAGATTGCTTCGTGCCTCGCAAGGACGACAGTTTTAAAGGAAGAAAAGAGAAAAGAGCAAAGATTAAAGAGCAAAGACAAAAGCGGAAAAGGGGTTAATTTGGAGTAACGCACAACAATCTTCGATATATACTCAGGCTATCTAACAGCGAAAAACGAGTAACGAAAAACGACCTCAAAATTAATTCACTAACGAAGAAATCTCAACTTCCTCTACTTAGCTAATGATGTGCGTAAGCCGTTTCCAATTCAGCCACTTCTACTTCACCTTCTGCGGTAATTTCCAAGAGCTTAACAGCTTTTAGTTCATTTACCATAATGGGATCATATTTCGCACGAACTTTAACATAGTTTTTAGTAAAACCATGCATGAAGCCCATTTTTTGATCTGCTTCGAAAAGTACTTCGGCATTGCTTCCAATTTGCGATTCGTAAAAAGCCCTACGTTTTTTATCCGATAGGATATGTAACATCTTACTTCGTTCGTTACGCTCGCTACCTGCAACCACACCTTTCATTTCCGCAGCGGCAGTCAATTCACGCTCAGAGTAGGTAAATACATGCAGATATGAAATATCTAATTGATTTAAAAACTGGTAAGTATCTAAGAAATCTTCTTTTGTTTCGCCTGGAAAACCGACTATAACATCCACACCAATACAACAATGAGGCATTACAGCTTTAATTTTAGCCACTCGCTCTACATATAGATCCGTGCGGTAACGACGGCGCATCAAACCTAAGATTTTATCAGATCCAGATTGCAAAGGAATATGAAAATGAGGAACAAAACGTTTAGAGGTTGCCACGAACTCGATGATCTCATTGCTTAAAAGATTTGGTTCTATCGACGAAATACGGATTCTTTCAATTCCTTCTACCTCATCCAACGCTTTTACCAGATCGAAAAATTTATCTTCACGCTCACCGTTACGAATGCCGAAATCGCCAAGGTTTACCCCTGTTAATACGATTTCTTTCACACCTCCTTCAGCTATCATCCTGGCACGGTTTACTACATTTTCTATGGTATCGCTCCGGCTGGCGCCACGAGCCAGGGGAATGGTGCAATAAGTGCAAGGATAATCACATCCATCCTGAACTTTCAAAAAAGTACGTGTTCTATCGCCGATAGAATAAGATGCAATAAAATTATGATTTACTTTTTCTATACTTTGCTGATGAATCACCGCTTTCGGCTGCTTGGTTAAATCAGTAATGTATTCTACAATTCTGAACTTCTCCGCAGCACCAAGAACCATATCTACACCTTCAATCTCTGCGATTTCTCGTGGCTTTAATTGAGCATAGCATCCAACGATGGTAACAAATGCATTTGGAGAATATTTTAAGGCTTCTTTAACAACTTTACGGCATTTTTTATCCGCATGCTCGGTAACTGAACACGTGTTAATCACATATACATCGGCCTGATCCTGAAATTCTACCACAGCATAACCTGCATCGGTAAATAAACGACCGATGGTAGAGGTTTCTGAGAAATTGAGTTTACAACCTAATGTATAAAATGCGACCTTTTTCATTGAGCCTGCAAAGATAAGAAATAAGTTTGGAGTTGCCAGATTGGAGTTTAGAGAACTGATAAATTACAGTGAGATAACATTTCAGTTTTCAGTAGGTAATTTTGAGTTTACAATACAGGCCATTGAAAATTAAAACCGGAAACTATTTCTCTTGCCAACGGTAACTCTGCTGTTCAAAACCAGCTAAATCCAGCACCCTGCTGATCACTGTCCCCGCTACTTCTTCAATCGTTTTGGGCAGGCTATAAAAAGATGGATTTGCCGGACAGATGATCCCTCCTGCTTCGGTAACAGTTTTCATATTGTTGATATGAATTAAGCTAAATGGTGTATCTCTAACTACGGCAATTAGTTTTCTGCGTTCTTTCAAAATTACATCCGCAGCTCTGGAGATCAGATCGTTTGAAATTCCATGTGCTATTCTACCAAGTGTACCCATTGAACATGGTACGATGATCATGGTATCGTATTTGGCCGAACCAGAAGCAAAGGGAGCATTAAAGTCATTTTTACCAAAGAAAGTAAAATCGTTGAAGTTGGTATAATTTTGATCTCCTAATTCAAATTGCCAAACTTCTTTTGCATTGTCGCTCATTACTACGCCAACTGCCTTGATTTGATCTTGAAGTTCGATTAATTTATCGAACAAAACTTTAGCATAAATTGACCCACTGGCACCAGTAACGGCTACAACAACTTTCTTTTTTATCATATCCCAAAAATACGTTATTAAAACAATCAAAGACAAAAAAGGGCCGAATACAAGTATTCGACCCTACATCTACCTATGAAAAACATACCCTCGAAAGGGTAAGAACAAATATATATATTTTTTCAAGAAAAGATAAGGGTGAACTGTTAAATTATGTAAAAGATTAAAATACCCAACAAACACAAAACAACAGTCTGATTTTCAGATAAATAATTTTTAAAAATATAAATTTAGATTATTAAAATAAGCAAAAAAAATACCTTTTTTAGTTAAATAGTAATATAAATACGACAAAAATCCAGATGTTATTGATACTTCTGACATTATTAATTCAGTGATTTATACGTAAAGCAGTACATCATACCATACACCTACATTAACTTTAGGTTTTAAAATCATTATCTTTTCACTAAAGTTAAGCGCATTATGATTAGTTAATTTTAATTAAAAGAAACTTTAAAGATGTTAAAAAAAGCAATTTGTTGCTTACTACATTCGGAAAATCAGCCTATTGAGAGAAGTCATTCAGATCAAACTAATCTTCGTTGCGATTAAGCCATCTACACCTAGCTCGATTTCAAAGGAAACCTGATCATTTACTTTAATGCCTTCAGGTAAGTCAATCGAAATGAAAGGAATATCCTGAAAATTATCGTCCATGATTATTCCATATTTCTCATTTCTATTTATACAAATAATCTCACCAAATCTAACGTCACTCATTATTTACCATTAAGTCATAAAAATTTGGCAAAAATAATAATTTAAGTAAGATAAAATATACACATAATTAACAAAAACAAATAGAATTATGATATTTTTCAACGTTATCCTAAAAAAACAATTTATTGTTAACTTGATACATAAATGAACATGATGAGTATATCTATTAAAATGAGGGCTAAACATATTCACGTTCTGCTGACCCTCATTTTAACAAAATAAAAGAATATGATTACTGCTTTCTATGACTAATTTCTGTTTCTTTTTTAAGCCAATCAATTAAATCTACATTTAACATCTGCTTCGTTAAACGCCATCCCCAATTGCCTGAAACATTACCTGGCTTATTCATTCTGGCATCTTCATCCAAATTTAATATATCCTGAACAGGTACAATAGCGATTTTAGCACTGGATGCATATACTGCTCTTAAAATAGTTTGATTAACATTTTTCTCATTCACTTTAACTCCAAAATAAATGTCTAGTCTTTTCCTGGTATCATGGTCTGTTTCATTTTTGAACCAACCCAGCAACGTATTGTTGTCATGCGTACCGGTGTAAACGAGACAATTCGGAGTGGTATAATTATGGGGAACATGTATAGTTGTAATCAAATCGCCGCCAAAAGCAAATTGAAGAACCTTCATACCCGGCAAATCAAACTTATCGCGAAGCAACTCAACATCTGCAGTGATTTCACCAAGATCTTCTGCAATAAATGGTAATCCGCCGAGTTCTTTTTTGATTACTTCGAAAAATTCCTGCCCGGGTCCATTAATCCATTTTCCATTTATTGCGTTCGCTGCACCTGCATCAACTTCCCAAAAAGAGGAGAATGCCCTGAAATGATCCAATCGCAATAAATCGAACAATTCCATATTTTTCTTGAGCCGGTTAACCCACCAGGCATAATGATCAGCCTTCATTGCTTCCCAATTGAAGATGGGCATGCCCCAAAGCTGACCATTTTCATTAAAATAATCTGGTGGAACTCCGGCAACTTTAAGTGGTTTTAAAGATTCATCGAGCTTAAATAAATGGGGTTGAGACCATACTTCCACAGAATCCAGGTCTAAATAGAAAGGAAGATCGCCCACCATCTCAATTCCATGTTGATTGGCGTAATCCTTCAAGGCATGCCATTGCTTATAGAAAATAAACTGCTGCCATTTTATTCCTTCTATTTCTTCCTCACATTCATTAAAAAAATCTGCGAGCGCCATTTTATTGCATGTTCTAAACTGATCTGGCCAATTGTACCATTCTAAATGCTGGTGATGGGCTTTAATGGCGAAATATAAGGCAAAATGATCGAGCCAGCTCTTCTCCTCCGAACAAAATGTTTCGAAGGATTCTTTTAAGAATGTATTTTCAGATTGTTTGAAATTTTCATATGCTTTAGCAAGTAGATTATATTTATTACTTTCGACCAAATCATAATCAACCTGATCAGTTGATTCGATTATTGTGGTTTTCAAATCAGCAGCGGTTAATAAACCATCTTCCAGGAGAGAATCTGGACTAATCAGTAGGACATTTCCGGCCATGGCTGAATTACTTGAATATGGCGAGTGTCCGTTTTCTCTTTTTGTTGGATTAACCGGCAATATTTGCCAGTATTTTTGTCCGGCATCAGCCAGAAAATTTATAAATTTTTTACTTTCCGGGCCAATGTCTCCAATCCCATATTCAGAAGGCAATGAACTAATGTGCATCAAAATTCCTGCTGAACGGTGGTTGTTACTGGTTTTCAATTTAATCACACCGACTGGCATATCACTTAAAATCTGGCTAACCAATAGACCATCATACAATATATCTTTTACACCAGATGTTTTTGAAATCAGATTATTCCATTCAATTGGTGCGGCTGAAGGTAAAATGATTTGAGTGTCTGCCCACTCGAATTTATTGAGTTTAGCTGAATCATCTTTAACCAGTGCTGCCAATCCTATTGGAATCACGACAACAATCCAATCATTATTTAACTGTCGGGCGAAGGACATGATATGCTGTTTAAACGTCCCCTCTACTCGAAGCGGAATGTATTTTCCATCTTCAAAAAGCTGATGATTATCTTTTCTGATGGTGGCTAACTTTTCTGTTAGCCATAACTTTATTTTTCCCGAATAGCGCTTGTCCCAAAGTGCATTTAAACTTTGATTCTCTTGCTCATTCTGAAAATTTATCCGCTTATCATAATCTACTGGTCTGCGATTATCTGGGTCTACCAAACTCAGATCCCATAATTCGGTGCCCTGATAAACATCCGGAATACCTGGACAAGTGAATTTAAGTACCAATTGAGCCAGGCTATTTACAATACCAAAGTCTGCAATTTTTTCGATAAATTTTTGTATCGTCTGGTTACCCAAGGTCTTGGGATCAAGTAACGCGTTTGCAAAAGCCTTTACTTTTTGCTCATATTCTTCATCAGGCGATGCCCAATCTGAACGTTTTTTAGCTTCTCTTAATGCCTTTTGAATATATTGCTCTAAACGTTCGTTTATATTATCGATATCTTCACCAGGCATGGCTGATGCACCTAAAATAGTTTGAATCACCAGATACATATCATTTTTGTGCAGGCTACTTAGTGATTCCTCTTCTTGCAGAAGTTGATCGGTAATCTTCAGCAAATCTTCCACCACATCAGTCCACTGCTCCGGAACATCGGTTAATACATTTAGTCTCGCTCTAACATCTTCGCCTTTTTTGGTATCGTGCGTAGCGCTTCCGTTTAAGGCATGTGGCCAAAGTTTTTGCCTTTCTTCCATTTTTGAATGAAAATCTTCTGTCGTAATTCCGAATGCATGGGGGGCATCTCCAACCTCGGTATGGCCAACGAACAAATTATAGGTAAACATCACTGTATCTTCCACTCCTTTCGCCATTAGTGGGCCAGTAAATTGCATACAACGCTGGTAAAACTTTCCGATGTTTTTTAGATAAATCGGATCTCCAGCTACTGGCTTCTCTATAAACATTTTAGCCAGAAATGCACCAGCTGGTTTTAATTCTTCTGTTTTATTTACACCTGAAATTAAATTTGTGAGTTGATGTAAAGACTCACTTTTTAATGGAAACTGGTAATCATAATAACGATATACAGGCATCTGAATCATCATTTCTCCGATCCCCTTTTTTATAATTTCTGCACTGATTTCTTTTTCATTTGCATCGGAAATCAAATCCAGTTCTTTTGCAAGTTGATACAGATTGTCGAGTTCACCATGCATATGTTCATATAAAATGGCCTCCTTCTTCTCATGAATCAGCACTTCCAGATCCTGAGATTTGCCTGTTACTTTTTCGTATAGTTTATCAAAAGATTTCTGGGCTGCATTATTGGTAAAAAGATTATTGGTGATGGCCAGAAAATCATATCCGGTACTGCCTTGGGTGTTCCAATTTAATGGCAATTGTTCTTTGTTTTCTAGAATCTTTTCTATTACGATATAAACATCATTGCCTACGGCTGCCCTAAGTCTATCCAGATACACCTTTGGATCATAAAGTCCATCAACGTGATCAATTCTTAATCCCTGGAAGATGCCGTCATTTACCAATTTAAAAATATATTCGTGGTAGGTATCAAACACTGCTTTATCCTGAATATTAAGGCAGATTAAACTATTTACGGTAAAAAACCTCCTGTAATTAATTTTAGAGAAGGTTTCCTGCCAATTGCAAAGGCGATAGTTCTGCTCATTTACAATTTTGAGCAATTCAGATTTATTACTATTGAAATCCCCTACATTTTTACCTTGAAGATTTTGATGGGTAGCATCACTTACCGGCCACTGTGTTCCGCTATAGTTCAGGTAAAACTGATTATTATCTGTCTCTAACTTTAGGGAACCATTTTCTATGGCATCGCTTAAATCTTCTCCCAAAAATGGAACCATGAGTTTTTTTTCGTGTTTCAGATCAATATCAAAAAAGATTGCATACGCTGATTTCTCCCCTTTCTTTAATACATCCATCAGCCAGGTGTTATTGGTATGAAAAGCCATGTGATTAGGTACAATATCCTGCAACCAGCCAATTCCTGCATCCTTTAGCTTCGCTGAAAGTTGATATAATTCTTCCTCCGTCCCTATTTCCGGATTAATCAGATGTGGATTGGTTGTATCATAGCCATGGGTACTTCCTGGAGAGGCTTCAAATATTGGCGATGCATAAATGGTATCTATCCCCAGGTTTTTTAAATAGGGAATTATTTTATCGAGCGATTTAAATGGAAAATCTTTATTGAACTGAATTCGGTAGGTAGTGCTGGGTTTATACATTTTCGCAAAGGAATATTGAGATAGATTCGGATAAAATAGTTACTTTATTTTGCACCGGAGCAGTATCAACGTCAGTTGATCCACCCCATGCAGTAGATGATGAATTAAAAATATTTTGATATTGATAACCGTTTTCGAGCGTTAAGGTTTGCTCCTGATCTGAAAAATTCATTAAACAGATTAAGCGTTCTTGTTCATGCCAGCGCTCTAGTATTAAACAATTCTGATCGACAAATGAGCTTGCTTTTACATTTTCCCTATTGAGCGTGGAAAGCGACTTGTATTCTTTTCTCAGACTGATCAAGGCTTTATAATACTGCAGCAGGTTGCTGTGGGGCTGCTGACTGATCTTATTCCAGTCGAGTTTTGATGTTAAAAAGGTTTCATCACTTTGTGGATCTGGTGTTTCCGCTCTGCTATGAAAAGCTGCAAATTCTGCTTTTCTGCCTTTTCTAACTGCTTCAATTAATTCTTTATCGCTATGACTGGTAAAAAACTGGAATCGATTGGTTTCGCCATATTCTTCCCCCATAAAAACCAAGGGCACAAAGGGACTGCAAAACACTGCGGCAGCCAGTAATTTACACATTTCGAAACTTACCAGTTCGCTGGTTCGTTCTCCGAGCATCCGGTTGCCTACCTGATCATGATTTTGAGAGAAAACAACAAATTGCTTCCCTTCATTTTCAGTAGCTTTTGCGCCAAATTTCTTTTCACGGTGAGGAGAATATTGCCCATCATAAACATAGGCGTCTTCGTAAGATTTTGCCAGCTGTTCAATGCCATTGAAATCAGCGTAATAACCGTTTGGTTCTTGTCCGGCAGTAACCCGAAGGGCATGGTGAAATTCATCAACCCATTGCGCATCCATACCATAGCCGCCACAATCTGGATCATTAATGTACTTCGGATCATTCAGATCCAGTTCAACAATCAGCTGATGAGACCTACCGGTATGATCAGCAAGCTGATTAACATAGGTTTTAATTTCCTTTAAAATAGGTATAGCGCTAAAATCTTTAATCGCATGCACGGCATCCATCCTTAGGGCATCGACATGGAAATCGCGGAACCACATCAATACGTTTTCAATAAAGTAATCCCTAACAGGGTCGCAGTTTGCATCATCAAAGTTTAATGCCTGGCCCCATGGCGTTTGATATTTATCGGTGAAGTACGGGCCAAAATCGTTAAAGTAGTTCCCTTCAGGACCCATATGATTGTAAACAACATCCAAAATTACGGCTAAACCAACTTCATGACAAGCATTAATTAAGTGTTGTAAAGCTTCGGGCCCACCGTAAGAGTTCTGCGTAGCAAAGGGAAATACGCCATCGTAACCCCAGTTTCTATCCCCAGAAAACTGTGCAACCGGCATTAATTCTATCGCGGTCACACCAAGATCTTTCAAATACTGTAATTTATCTTCGATGGATTTGAAATCACCACTATCAGTAAATGTTCCCGTATGTAATTCGTAAATAATGAAATCTTCCAGAGGCAAACCTTGCCAGTTCTGATCAGTCCAGGTGAAAGCATTTAAATTAATGGCAGTAGAATTTCCGGCTACACCAGCTTTTTGCCACAAAGAAGCCGGATCTGCCCTGTATAAATTTTTAACGCCAGAAGTTTGATGAGCTGTTTCTTCGGAATAGCATATTTTAAACCCATATTCATCACCATCTTTCAATGCTTTCGTTTCCAGATACCAGTAACCAAAATCTTTTCTGATCAGATCCAATTCTGAGTTGTTGGTAATCAAATTAACTCTTGATGCATAAGGCGCCCAGAGATAAATTTCGGCAGTCCCTTTTTCGTTAAAATTTAATCCTATTTTTCTTTTGCGGATATCTATTTCCATATTTCTTACTATTCTGTTCAGGTTGTTAAGCTTGAAGATTATTGATTTAATGAAAAGCTATCGATAACATTTCCTGATTGATCTACGAAACTGATTTTAGCAATCGCATCCTCACTTATCATAGTGATGATATGTTCTTTTAGGTGTTCTGAAATTTGTTGTGCGTTTTCTCCTTTATTAACTACCACCTCTATCTCCGCTGGTCCTTTTTTGAAAATATTTTTAGCACTGTTACCTAAAAATGCTTTTATCTGATTCATCAATTCTTCCATGTTTAATTTTTAACATAAGAAGTGTCGAAACGCATAAAATGTTTTACACAAGTGATGTATTCAATATTATTCAATTCGAAAAAAAGCTAAACGTATGGATGCTAAAGTTTAAGTATAAACCCTCGTATTTGTACGTTTTCGAATAGGAGTAAGTTGTATAGATTCTAGAAAAAATCACCTTCAATATACTCCAGAAGCATATTTTGACCAAATTAGATAATCAGACCAAGGTTGCTAGTGAGTTCTTTTGGTATAACATTTGTTCGTTAAAAAATACATCCTTAACCTAAAACATCATGACACAGTTTGAATTTAACAACATGGTTAACAGCCATTCTCTATCGCTAAAAATGCATGCTTTAAATTTCACTAAAGATATCGAAGATGCAAATGATTTGGTACAAGACACGATGTTGAAAGCCATTAGATTTTACCAAAATTTTCAGGAGGGTACAAACTTCAAAGGCTGGCTTTTTGTGATAATGAAAAACACATTTATCAATAACTACCGTAAATCGGCAAAAGCAAAAACATTAATTACACAGGATGATGAAATTTCATCAGCAAATCTGATGTATAGCGCTGAGCGAAATGCAAGTGTTGGAAAAATGATTGTTGATGATATTCAAAAAGCATTAAATCATTTACCCGAAGTATATAGCGTACCATTTATCAAATACTTTGAGGGCTTTAAATACCATGAAATTGCAGATGAATTGCAAATTCCGTTGGGTACCGTGAAAACGAGAATCCATGTGGCTAGAGAAATGCTAAAAAAATATTTAAAAACCTACGCGAAGGAAGCCTATAGTGCTTAAAAATTGAAACCTCAGCTTAAACCGCTGAGGTTTTTTTATGTGCTATCATTTTTCGTTTATATAATATCCCGTCTAATCTACTGGTTTGGTGTCTCACCAACCAAGCCTAAGTTTTACCTCATTAATCGACTAATATCTTAAAAAACAAGGCATGAGTGTTTCGGTTGGTGAGCCACCAACCTAGGGATCGGAATGATCTTTTCGGTTCCTGAAACACTAACAGATAGAAAGAGGTTTGATTCAACATCAAAATTTTAGTCACAAAAAAAGGGCAGCCTTAAAAGACTGCCCTAAAATTTTTCATTTTATTTTTGTGATTGCTCTGGCGCTTTACCAATTAAATCCATAAACTGATCTAATTTAGGCGTGATGATAATTTGCGTCCTTCTGTTTTGTGCTTTGCCTGTCGGCGTTGCATTATCTGCAATAGGATTGAATTCTCCACGACCACCTGCGGTTAATCGTTTAGGATCTACTCCATATTTTGTTTGCAATACCTGCACTACTGAAGATGCCCTCAAAGTACTTAAATCCCAGTTATTTCGAATATTAGGCTGTGTGATCGGCACATTATCGGTATTACCTTCAATTAGCACATCATACGTACTGTAATCTGTGATAATTTTAGCAATCTTACTTAAGGTTTCACCAGACTTATCAGATACTTCGTAACTACCAGATTTATAAAGCATGTTATCTGCCAATGAGATGTAAACCACACCTTTTAATACTTGTACATCAACATCGCTTAATTCTTCTCTACTTAAAGAACGGGTTAAGTTATTTGTTAACACCATATTAAGTGAGTCACTTTTGTTTTTTGTATTTACGAGTTGCTTGATGTATTTATTAGAGCTATTAATTTCATCTACTAACTTGGAGATATTCACATTTCCCTGGCTGCTGGAACTTAAACATTTGTTTAATGCTTCCTGTAAAGCGGCAACATTTGTTTTTTCTGATGCGATTTGCTCTTCCAAACTTTTTACTCTGCTGCTGGTACCAGAAAGTTCTCGTTGACTATCTTGATATTTATTACTCAACTCTTGATTTCTTTCTCGCAATTTTGAGTAAGTGTCTTGCAGTTCCGTATATTTCTTGTTGCTTACACAACTGGTAATCATTACTCCGGCTAAAAGCATTATCGGGATTGATTTGTAAAATTTCATAATCTTATCTTTTTTTATAGCTGAATATTTAACAAATTCCTTGCCGTAAAATCTAAAACTGCCTTTGCACGCTGTTAAAGAATGTTAATCACAATTGAAGCAAAACTTATCGATACTTTATAAGCCGCTAAACAGTAATCCCTATACGGTGTTCACTATCAGTTGATGAAACTATTGATTCATTTTATCCATTAAAATAAACCTCGAAGATTTTAATTAGGTGCGTAGAAATAATGTGTGATTTATCTTGATCATTTTGGATAATAAAAACGTTTTAGTAATCATAATATATGATGGCATATTCATTGATATAAAAAAACGCAGTAAAATAATCGCAAAAAATCTAGGTAAAATCATACTATTACGATAAATTATACGTCTTTAGGGTAAAATTTGATTTGTTTTCACAATTTTAAAGTTTTATTTTGCAACATATTTAAAGACAAAACATAACGCTGGCGAAAATGTTATCAAAAGCGATATGGATCATTATAATAACATTCTTCAAATGAACAAACTTTTCGTTGGTGGCCTGGCAGATAATATTCAGGAAATGGATTTAGCAATTTTTGTTAGCCTACATGGTAAAATAGACACCATAAAAGTTGTTCGTGATCGGGCTACCGGAAAATGTAAAGGTTATGCCTTTATTGAGGTTGCCAGCCTTGACGATGCAAAAAACATCATTTCTATGCTAAACGGCGAAACCTTTAAAGGCAATGTAATTACGGTTAAGCTATCAGAAGAAGTGGCTCCCAAAAAACCAGCCCCAAAACCAAGACCAACCGAAGCGTTCAAATCTAAAAGACCCCGGCTGCAACGCTAGTTATTATCTTTTTAAAACTTAGGATGGTTGGTGAGACACTAATTAGTAGATTAAAAAGGTGTCAAATACAAACTATAAGCTCATAAGTATAGATTGTTTCATTTAGATTATTTTTCTATCTAATCTTATATTCTGTTATAATGCTCAACATCTAAATCAGCGTAAATTATCATTTAGATCTTCTGGCAACCTTTGCTCCTAACCTAATATTACTACTGGTTTGGTGTGTTAACCAAATGAAACAATTCATTAAATTTAAAATCACTAATTTCTGTAAGTGCAATACCGACTAATAGTGTAATGAAACATTAAGGCATTAAGAAGTTCAGCCACAATTATTTCTCTTAGCTTCCTAATATTTCAATATTTAGCAATAATTCGATAGAATAGATATTGGTATAAAATCAACTGATAAGGAAAAAGTTAGAAACATTAATTTATTAAGCCACGCAATCTTGACTTAAACAATTCCCGCAGATTAGAAATGATCTAGACGGCAAAATTCTACTATCCATTTGGTGTCTCCACCAACATAAATAGGTCACCTTACTAAAAGAAAATAATTTTAAACAAAAAGGGATAACAACCGAAGCGCTATCCCTTAACTCATAAAAAAGTATTTGGCAAATACCTACCAGTAAACACTGTAAAGTGCAACCAGCATACCGATGATAATTAATGTTCCAACGGCGAAACTTGTCGACGTTTTAAACATTTTAACATCAATATCCAATCCTTTTGGATTCACACCTTTTCTATTTTCAAATAAACTGATGATCACCATACCGATAATACAGAAAACGAACACAAATCCCATTCGATCGAGGAATGGAATTTCATAAATACCTGCAGCATTTTTTACTGAAAATCCTAAGCCTGAAAGCCACGAAAGATCTGTTAAATTTGGTAATGCCTTTAACAATAACGACATTCCGAAACCACCAATTGTGGCAAATAATGCAGCATTTGAAGTGGTTCTCTTCCAGAAAAAACCTAAGATAAACATGGCAAAAATACCAGGAGAAACAAAACCGGTATACTCCTGAATGTATTGGAAACCACCTTTTTTATCAATTCCCAGGTGAGGTGCAATTAAAACACCTAAAATCATAGCTACTATAATGGAAATTTTTCCGGTTAAAACGAGGTTCTTTTCGGTAGCCTCAGGATTGATTACTTTTTTATAGATATCCAGTGTAAAAATCGTTGCGATACTATTTGCTTTACCAGCTAACGAAGCCACTACAGCTGCCGTTAATGCCGCAAACGATAAACCCTTTAAGCCTGCCGGAAGTAAGTTCAGCAATACTGGATAAGCACGATCCGGATTTACAGAACCGTCCTGCAACATTTCTGTCTGGAAGGCACCATCTTTGTAAAGCACGTAAGCCGCGATACCTGGAAGCACCACGATAATCGGCATTAATAATTTCAGAAATGCGGCAAATAGTAAACCACCTCTTGCTGTATTTAAATCTGCACCTAAAGCACGCTGAGTGATGTATTGATTACAACCCCAATAATTTAAATTCACTATCCACATCCCGCCTATAAGTACACTTAAACCTGGTAAATCGATATAATTTTCGTTATCTGGTTTTAAAATCATTTGGAAATGTTCTGAAGCTTTACTCGTCATTAAGCTATAGCCTTCAAAAATACCTGTTGTGCCATAGTGACTGGAAACCAAGTTTAAAGCCAGGTAAGTAGTTGCTAAACCGCCTAAAATCAGGAAGAAAACCTGAATTACATCCGTATATCCAATTACCTTCATTCCGCCTAAGGTGATGATGATAGCGAATGCAGCAATGGCATACATACAAATTTCCAGGTTGAAACCAGAAATACTGCTTACCGCCAGCGCGCCTAAATAAAGGATGGAGGTTAAGTTAACCACCACATAAAGCAGTAACCAGAATACGGCCATAATCATGGCAACAGTGCCATTGTAGCGCTGATGAAGGAATTGCGGCATAGTTGCAATCTTGTTCTTCAGGTAAACCGGAATAAAGAATACGGCAACCACAATCAGGGTTAAACTTCCCATCCACTCGTAAGTGGCAATGGCAAGACCCATTTTAAAACCAGATCCGCTCATGCCAATAAATTGCTCTGCCGAAATGTTCGATGCAATTAAAGAAGCACCAATTGCCCACCAGGTAAGCGATCCTTCGGCCAAAAAGTAATCTTTAGAGCCCGTTGATGCTGATTTTTTCTTATTGTAAATGTAGAGGCCGTAAGCCGCAACGATTACAAAGTACACCGCAAAAACGATGTAATCTTTTGTATCGAGAATATTATTTTTCATTCATTTATTTGTTTAAGTTTATTTGATGTGCACTTTACAGCATCAGATTCCAGTGTATTTTATTAAGCAATAAGTTCTGATCCATTTGCTGTTTCTACGATATAAGCATCGAGAGACAAACCAAATTCGTTTGAATAAAGGATACTGATTTCTGAGATTAAAGTGTCGATTTCTTCATCTTTAACAATGTTAATGGTACAGCCACCAAAACCACCGCCCATCATCCTTGCACCAGGAACGTAATCAAGATTTTTCACATAGTCTACCAGAAAATCGAGCTCCTTGCAACTTACCTCGTACTCCTTACTCAATCCTTCGTGTGTTTCGAGCATCAATTTCCCTAATGCAACTAAATCACCTTGTTTAAGTGTTTCTGCTGCCTTTTGAATCCTTGCAATTTCCTCTACCACGTATTTACATTTCTGATAAACGTCTGAATCTTTTGGCTCAACATAAGCTTTGAGCATGTCCAAATCAGCATCTCTCAAACTGTTTACTTCAGGATGATGTGCCTTAATCCAGGCCACCCCCTGCTCGCATTGCGATCTTCTTTTATTGTAGGCAGAATCGGCCAGTGAATGTTTCACATTTGTATTGAGCAACACCAGTTTGTAGCCGTCCAATTTTAAAGGGATATACTCATATTCCATCGATCTGCAATCGAGTAAAACAGCATGGTCCCTTTTGCCGAATACCGAAGCAAACTGATCCATAATGCCACAGTTTACACCAGCAAATACATGCTCGGCTTTCTGCGAGATTAAGGCCAGATCCATTTGAGAAATCTGAAGATCATTCAGGTGATCTATTGCAAATGCTGTTGCACACTCCAGCGCAGCTGAAGAGGAAAGCCCTGCACCCAGCGGAACGTTCCCATCTAAATAAAGGTTGAAGCCAGCTATTTTGTAGCCACGCTTCACCATTTGATCGGCCACACCAAGCACATAATTTGCCCAGCTCAACTCCGATTTTTCTATTGCAGCAACTGAAGAAACATAAGATGCCTGGTAACTTTCAGAATATAGATGAATTTCATCATCCGCTCTTTTAGAAACTGCTACATAAATTGCCTTGTTAATCGCCGCCGGCATTACAAAGCCATCGTTATAATCGGTATGCTCACCAATAATGTTAATTCTTCCGGGAGATTTAACCAGCACTGGCTCAGTTTTAAAAACATCTTTAAATGCTTTCTTTAAACGTTCAATATCCATTCGCTCTTAATTATTATTATTTTTTGGTTAGGGTTTTGTTGTCTTATAATGCTCGGTAGCTAAGTCTTTCAGGCGATTTGCTGCAAACTCCGGTGTGATATCCCGTTGTGGATTTGCAAGCATTTCATAACCCACCATAAATTTCTTTACTGTAGCCGAACGAAGCAGTGGCGGATAAAAATGCATATGCCAATGCCATTCCGGGTGATCGCCATCGTTAACTGGTGCCTGGTGCATTCCGGCAGAATAAGGAAAGGAAGTTTCGAAAAGGTTATCATATTTGGTGGTAAGTGCTTTTATTGCTTCTGCGAGTGCTTGCTTCTCTGCACTGGTAAAAAATTTAATGCTACTCACATGCCTTTTACTGATGATGATGGTTTCATAAGGCCAAACCGCCCAAAAAGGGACAAGAACCGCGAAATGCTCGTTTTCAAAAACAACTCTTTCATTCTTTTTTAATTCAAGCTTTAGGTAGGCGGATAACATGCTTGTGCGATGAACAGCATAGTAATTTTTCTGGCGCTCGGTTTCTTTAACAATCTCCATTGGCACTTCGCTTTGCGACCAGATTTGCCCATGCGGATGTGGATTGCTGCAACCCATAATTTCACCTTTATTTTCGAAAATCTGAATGTATTTAATCCACTCATTTTCAGAAAGGCTATTATATTCTTTCTGCCAGAGATCAACAACAGCAGTAATTTCATTAATGCTCAGCTCTGGCAAGGTTAAATTATGCTTCGGGCTAAAGCTAATCACTTTACAAATACCCCGCTCATTTTTAGCTACCAATAAGCCATCGTCGTCTAGGCTATCGGTAGGAGTATCTTCCAGCAGGGCTGAAAAATCATTTTTAAAAACGAAACTTTCTTTATAATCCGGATTGACATCGCCATCTGCCCGATCATTTCCCGGACAGAGGTAACATTTCGGATCATATTCCGGACGATCATTGGCTGCCAGGTCTTCAACTTTTCCCTGCCAGGGTCTTTTTGTACGGTGGGGAGATACCAGTACCCACTCGCCGGTTAAGATGTTTAATCTTCTGTGAGGATTTGAATCGAGATCAAATGTGTTACTCATGTTATATTATTGATTAGAATGTTGGTCTGCAAAATGGACTTTGAATTCGGCTAAATTATAAATAAATTATTATTTGTCAAAATGACATTTAATAATTTATTTATAATTTCTATTTTCGCAAAAATTTGAAGATATTCAGGCACATTTAATTTAGTTTTCAGCATGATAGAATATTCAGGCCAACCGCATTATTTGGTAGCTGTAGATTGTATAGTTTTTGGTTTTGATGGAGAACGCCTTAAGTTATTACTGGTTAAAAGGGGTTTAGAACCAGAAATTAACAAATGGAGTCTAATTGGCGGTTTTGTGGGTTCGAAGGAGAGCCCGGATGATGCCGCCAACAGGGTACTGAAAAAAAATACAGGTCTGGAAGGCATTTACCTGGAACAATTGCAGATTTATGGAGAGCCCAGTCGCGATCCGATTGAGCGTACACTATCGGTAGGTTATTTTGCTTTAATCGATATTAATAAATACCAGACACAACTGAGTGATGAATATCATGCCGAGTGGTTTCTGATTAATGAGTGTCCGAAACTGATTTTCGACCATGCGCAAATGGTTTCTGATGCACGGAAAAAACTGCGTTATAAGGCCGCCCTCCACCCTATTCTTTTTGAAATGTTACCTAAAAAGTTTACACTTCCGCAATTACAGATGCTTTTCGAAGAAGTAAATGACACCAAAATAGATACCAGGAATTTTAGCAGAAAAATTAGTTCCACTGGTTTATTAATTAAACTAGAAGAGAAAGACAAATCTGGCTCAAAGAAAGGCGCATTTTACTTTAAATTGGATAAGAAAAAATATAAAGCGAATTTCCAGGCATTTTTAAATCTTCTACCTAATTTAAAAGTGTAAAAAAAAGATTTAGTGGCATATTACAGAAAAACCAGAAATAGTCATTAAAAAAATACAATAAACATTCCAAATTACAATAATGAAACTTAAAAATTTAGTTTAATTGATATATTAGCGCATGCAAAAGGAACTGGCGGATGAAAAGTTGATCCTGGCAAAAATTGCCAATGGAGATCAACAAGCTTTCGGCGTTCTTTTTAACTTTTACCGAAATAAGGTTTATGGTTATGCTTTAGCCATTCTTCAGGAAGATACCGCAGCCGAAGAAATTGTTCAGGATGTGTTTATTAAACTCTGGATTAAAAGGGCAGGTTTATCAACAATAGAAAATTTTGGTGGCTTTTTAAGAATAACGACCCGAAATGAAACCCTTAATGCACTAAAGAAGGTTGCCATTGAACAAAAAAACTATCAAATAGCCAATCAAAACAATTCAGATATTGATTCGGGCACTGAAAATGAAATTCAATTTAGAGAAACCAAGAAGTTATTGGATTCTGCGATTGAAAAACTTCCACCTCAGCAGAAATTAATTTACAATCTCTGCCATATTGAAGGTTTAAAACAAAAGGATGTGGCTGATAAATTAAACTTATCTCCGCTAACGGTAAAAACGCACCTCAGAGACGCCGTTAAATCAATAAAAACCTATCTGATTATGCACGACGAACTAAAAGCAGTACCTCTTTTACTCTTTTTTCTATAATAATTTCAAATTCACTACCTCCTTTTGTTTTCAAGATTGTTATTATTTTAATAGCAATAGAAAATAAACCTTTCTTCAGCTTAAAACCAAACATGATGGAACAGGAAAGATCTTCCTATTTATTTAATAAGTACGTAACTAAAACATGTACTCCGGCAGAATTGCAGGAGTTTATGGCGATCGTTAGAAATGCAGATGATGACACTGTTCTTGATTTGGTGATGGATAATTTCTGGAATCAAAGCCCGGAAGTAGAACTTAATCCAGTTAAGGCAGATTCAATATTAAAGCAGGTACTATCTTCAGATGCTAAAAAAACGGCAAAAACACCTAATCTTTCCATCCAATGGCTAGGTTGGGCAGCTGCTTTTTTCATTATTTGCCTTGCCACCTTATATTTCAACAATAAAGCTAAAACTACACCTACTAGGACAAATCAAACTGCTACAAAAGTAGTGCAAGCTGATAAAAATGCAGATTTGTTGACGGTTAAAACTGAAAATGAACATCAGAAGATAACCTTGCCAGATGGAAGTACAGTGATTTTAAATAATAACAGCTCCATCAGCTATCCTAAAGTGTTTGGAGCAAAGAGAATAGTTACTTTGACGGGAGAAGGCTATTTCGACATCAGGCATGACCTTAACAAAAGTTTTACCGTACATACAGGCAAACTGAGTACCATTGTTTTAGGAACGGCCTTTAACATCAAAGCCTACAATACGGAACACGAAATTTCAGTTACGGTAACCAGGGGGAAAGTGAGTGTATTAGACAGTAACGCTGTTTTAGCCATTCTAACTCCAAACCAACAAATTATTTTCAATAAAAAAGACAAACAGTCGAATCTGGCTAAGGTAATTGCTAAAAACACTGTACAATGGCAAGAAAGCGACATTTTCTTTGATGATATTTCTTTGGAAGAAGCGGCTCAGGCCTTATCGAAACGATTTAACACCACCATCACTGTTGATAATGATTCCTCAAAAAAATGCAAGTTTACGGCCACTTTTTTAAAAGGAGAATCACTGGATGAAATTCTAAAAATTATCTGCTCTTATAACCATGCACAATACCAAACTCACGCTGGCGGCATAACCATCAAAGGCGGAAGATGTGAATAATAAAGAACCCTTAATCAACTAAACCAAACAACATGAAAAAAACTTACCAGCTGCGAATTTAAATGAATAAAAAACTCCTTGTCGCTAAACAAGGAGCCGTTGCAGATACAGCGCTAACTGTATCTACGCGTTTAAACAATTTTCTAGGATTCATTTTAAACATTTAAAATTATGTATTTTTCTGCACAATCGGCAGAGGGCAGGAAGAAATATGTTTTCTTCACTGCATCATCCCAAACACGATATTTAATTCGTCAGCTTATGCGCATCAGCTCCATCATTGCTATCGTATTTATTACCTCTCTCCAATGCCTGTTTGCTACAGAAGTTGTTGCTCAATCTACTCAGCAAGTACAAGTTACGATCGGGTTGAATCAGGAAACAATCACTTCGGCAATCAAAAAAATAGAACAAAACAGTCCGTTTCGCTTTTTATACCGCAATAACGAAGTTAAAAACCTTAAACCGGTAAGTATTCCTTTAGGAGCCAGATCAGTTAAAGAAACTTTAGACTTAATTTTAAATGGTACAGGTTTAACTTATAATCAGGTAGGAGATAAAATTCTAGTTTCCAAACTCCCTGTGGTAAACACTACTGAAAGTTTAAACGATACCCGTTTAACTGGAATGGTGACTGATGAGATGGGAATTCCACTCCCTGGTGTATCTATTCGCATTAAAGGAGATAAAGAGTTCAGTACTGCGTCAGATCAATACGGACATTATAGTGTTAACATTCCTGCCGGCAAAACCATTACCATCATATTCAGTTATGTGGGTTACGTAACCAGAGAAATAGCCGTTGATGATAAAACAAACTCATTAAAAACAGCCTTAGTTCCGGAAGCAGGAAGTTTGAACGAGGTTCAGGTGATTGGTTATGGTACTACAACCAGGAAGTTGAACACTGGTTCTGTTGCATCCATTACGGCTAAGGAAATTGAAAAACAGCCTGTTGGAAATCCTTTAGCTGCACTTGCAGGGAGAATGTCTGGCGTTTTAATTGCGCAAAACAATGGCGTCCCGGGAAGCACTATTCAGGTTCAGATCCGTGGACAGAATTCACTTTCTCAAGGCGGAATTCCACTCTATGTAATTGATGGTGTACCCTTTACCAATTTCAATGGTGGACAACCTGCAACAGACAATCTAAATGCTTTTGGAACCTCCGGGGCAAGTGGTGGTATCAGTCCTTTTGGCATGATTAATCCTTCAGATATTGAGCGGATAGACATTTTGAAAGATGCAGATGCAACTTCAATCTACGGTTCAAGAGGGGCCAATGGCGTAGTATTGATTACTACAAAAAAAGGTACATCAGGACGTGTAAAAATTGGTCTGAATTTAAATACTGGTTTTACTGAACTTAATCGTCTCATACCTACTTTAGATTTGCAACAGTATCTTGCACTTAGAAAAGAAGCCTTTCAGAACGATGGCGTTACTCCAAATACAACCAACGCCCCAGATTTAACTGTTTGGGATCAAAATAACTCAACAGATTTTCAAAAGTTATTGATTGGAAACAGAGGCCATGTAAATGAAATTCAGGGATCGATGTCGGGTGGTAATGAACAAACCCGTTTCTTTTTCAACTCTGCTTATCGCAGAGAAAGCACTGTTTTCTTAGGCGATAACAGCAGCAAGCGTTTTTCTTCAAGGCTAAATCTCGACCACAGCTCATTAAATAAAAAGTTCTTAGCATCATTTTCAGTGAGCTATACTAACGACAATACAAACCTTCCAACTTCAGATCTTTCTTCGGTTTACAATCTTCCTCCTAATCTTCCATTGTATGATGCTACAGGCAAATTATTCTGGTCTAATAACTTTACTAATCCATTAGCAAATTTATTAAGAAGGTATACAGGAGTAACTAATAATTTAATTGGAAATGCTAATCTTAAATATGAGATCTTACCTGGATTAAATGCAAAGGCAAATTTTGGATATACCAATACAAGATTAGACCAGGTTGCAACCATTCCTGCCTCCTCACAAAATCCAGCAAACAACCCATTAAGTTCTGCAACATTTACTAACTTAAATGCACAAAATTGGATTATAGAACCTACACTTGATTATGTAAGAAAGATTGGTCAGGGGAAATTAACTACCCTAATTGGAACCAGTTTCCAGCAAAATTCATCTAACGGTCTTTCTTTAGCAGGAACCAATTATAGTAATGAAGCTCTTTTAGGAACTTTAAGTGCAGCAGGTACAACTATTGTGAATTACAACAATATAGTTAAGTATAAATATAATGCTGTTTTTGCAAAAATAAATTACGATTGGCAAGAGAAATATCTAATCAATGCTACATTCAGAAGAGATGGTTCATCGCGATTTGGACCGGCAAATCGCTTTGGAAATTTTGGTGCACTTGGTGCTGGCTGGATATTTACACAGGAGAAATTTATAAAAGAAAACCTGCCGTTTTTAAGTTTTGGTAAATTACGTGGAAGTTTTGGTACTACAGGAAATGATCAAATTTCCAATTTTATATACCTACCATTGTATTCGAGTACCAATACCTACTTAGGAAATGCAGCTACAGTTGTTACTACAATACCAAATGAAGACATTAAATGGGAAACAACAAAAAAATTAGAGTTTGCTATTGACTTAGGTTTTTTAAACGACAGAATTTCATTTACTGCAAACTATTATAGAAGCAGATCTTCAGACCAAATTGCTTTTAATGCTTTAGCTAGCCAAAGCGGCTACAATTCTTACCAAGCAAATTTACCAGCGCTAATTCAAAACAAAGGTTTAGAGTTAGAACTAAATACCAACAACATTATTAGTAAAGATTTCAGTTGGAAAACAAATGTTAACTTCACATTTACCGACAATAAATTACTTGAATTTCCTAATTTAGATAAATCATTTTCGGCATCGAGCTACGTAGTGGGTGAATCCATTAATTTATTTCGACTATACCATTATTTGGGTGTGAATCCGGCGAATGGCGCAGCAATCTATGAAGATAGAGATGGAAATGGTACCATAAATATAAATGATCGTTATGTAGCTGACCTTGGAACACCATTTTTTGGAGGCTTTAACAATACATTCACTTACAAAGGATTTGAACTCGGTATTTTCTTTCAGTTTAACCACCGGTTTGGAGTTACCAAAATCTTAAATACCAGACCTGGTGCTCTTGCTAATCAAAATGATTACTGGCTTGACAGATGGTCACCAAGTAATCCAAATGCAAGTAATCCTGGCGCATCTGCAACAGCCGGAACAGCAATTTCAGCATCTTATAATTTTTATACCTCGTCTGATGCAGTTTATGGAGATGCATCCTACCTTAAACTAAGATCTGTTAATTTCTCTTATAATATACCTCAAGAATGGCTCAAACAGGTGAAAATTTCAAATGCAAGTGTATTCGTTCAGGGGCAAAATCTGTTTACCTGGGCAAAGAATAAATATGTATTAGATACAGAAACCACTGTACAAGGTGGGCCACCGGGTTTAGGAACTGGAACTATTAGTCAGGTTTTACCTCCGCTTAGAACAATTGTATTTGGCATTAACTGTTCATTCTAATCAAAAAAAAATGAAAAAAGCATATAGAAATCTATTTTATAAATCATTAGCATTAGTAACTGTATTAACAGTTTCATCTTGTAAAAAATTTGTGGAGCTTGGCGCACCTCCCACACAAATCCTATTCGGCGATGCGTTCAGAACAGATGCTTCAGCTCAAAGCGTTGTATTAGGTCTTTACTCTAATAATGTGACAACATCAAGTATTGGAAATTTCACTTTCCTTAGTGGAATTTCCGCTGATGATCTTCAATACAATTCAACCGATGTAATATTTCAAGAATTTGCCAATAATGCCATCACTACAACAAACGCGAGTAATGCAAATAATCTCTGGGCAAACTCTTATTCTTTAATTAAAAACGCCAACAATGCTATTAGTGGCATTAATGCATCCACCACGCTTACTCCTTCAGTAAAAAATCAGCTTCTGGGTGAAGCTAAATTTATTAGAGCTTTTGTTTACTTCTATTTAGTAAACTTATTAGGAGACGTACCTCTTCCATTAAAAGATGATTATTCTGCTTTCGAGAATGCTCTCTTACCACGTACTCCTTCTGCCCAGGTTTACGCCCAGATTATTCAAGATTTAACCGAAGCTCAATCTGCTTTACCCACTGCATACGTCGGGACCTTTAGAGGAAGAATAAATAAGCATACGGCAACTGCACTTTTAGCCAGAGTATATCTCTATCAAAAAGATTATGCCAGTGCAGAGGCTCAGAGTACACAAGTAATTAGTAGCGGAACATATAGCTTACCTGCACCGGAATTAGCATTTATTAATAGTAGCAACGAAATCATCTGGCAAATTGGAAATCTAACAGGAGTTTCATTATTTGGAGGTAATTATGTTACCGTGGGTTCTACAACAATTCCAGCCTTTTCTCTACCAGAAACAACTTACCAAAGTTTTGAAAGCACTGCTGATTTACGCAGGACAAATTGGGTAGCACCTAAAACCGTTTCAGGCAGGATATTTTATGGGATAAGTAAATTCAAATTGTCATCCGGAACTGGCAATGAATACAATGTTGTTTTAAGATTAGCTGAACAATACCTTATTCGTGCAGAAGCCAGGGCGCAACAAAATAACTTGAGCGGTGCAAAAACAGATTTAGATATTGTTAGGGCCAGAGCTGGCTTAGCAGGTGTGAGTGCAACTTTAAACCAGGCGCAAATACTAGCTGCAGTTGAGCAGGAAAGAAAAGTAGAATTGTTTGGCGAATGGGGTCACCGCTGGCTGGACTTAAAAAGAACGAACCGAGCCAATGTAGTAATTGGTGCTTTAAAGCCAACTACCTGGAAAACGACTTCGGTTTTGTTTCCGATTCCTCAAGCTCAAATTATTATTAATAACACCCTAACTCAAAACCCTGGCTATAATTAAACTATTAAAATCCAGTTTGTGCTTGTTGATTTACCAATTGTATTTCAACAAGCTTCAACTGGTAATTTACAGCAACAATTATCATCAACCTACACAAATGAAAACAAAACATATCGCTTTAGCAGCGGCACTTTTACTAGGTGCAACCGCATTTAAACCTCAAACTGGCTATAAAATTTCAGGAAATATCAGAGGTATAGAGAACGGTGTCATCTATCTTACTCATCAGATTGGTGATCAGGAAATTAAAGATTCAACCAAAATTACTAACGGAAAGTTTACCTTTTCCGGGACAATACCAGAGGTGATGATGTACAGCATTCAAATACCAAAAATAAGGGAGCAAAAATATTTTCTTCTTGAAAATAAAGAGATTTCTTTTGACGGGCATAAAGATTCATTATTCAACGCTAAAATCAGTGGATCGCCGGAAACGGATGTCTATTCTGGATTTTACAACGGTCCCTGGAAAATCATTACAGCAAAGGCAGGAAAGATTTATAATGCAATGGATAGTGCAACTCAAAAAGGAAAAATAACCCTTAGCCCCGAACAACGTAAGCCCTTTGATGATGAATTTAAAAATCTCGATTTGCTTAATCAAAAAGCAATTAAGGATTATTTACTGGCGCATCCGAGTTCAGTAGCTGTGGCAGCCATTGTAGAAGAACGTTTAATTAACTACAACTATCCACAGCAGGCAGCAGAAATGTACGCACTTTTTAAACCCGAGGTTAAAAATTCATACTTCGGCAAATCTATTAAGGCGAGTTTAGATTTACTGAATAAAACTGCTCCAGGAAAAGTTGCTCCCGATTTTACCATGAATGATGCGAATGGTAAGCCTTTAAAACTTTCACAATTAAGAGGAAAATATGTGTTAATCGATTTTTGGGCCAGCTGGTGTGTGCCTTGCAGAAAAGAAAACCCGAATGTTGTTGCCGCCTATCAAAAGTATCATGATCAGGGTTTCGAGATTTTAGGTGTTTCGCTCGACAGTAAAAAGGAATCGTGGTTAAAAGCCATAAAAGACGATGGGCTTGGATGGAAACATGTTTCAGAATTAAAAGGCTGGACAAATACTGCCGCAACAGCTTACGGCGTAAAATCTGTACCGGCGAGTTTTTTACTAGATAAAGAGGGCAAAGTGATTGCCAAAGATTTAAGAGGCGAAGAATTGACTAAAAAGTTATCAGAAATTTTTAAAGATTAAAATATGAAAACATTAAGCCTTTTTATAGGCACGCTTGGATTGATGACCGCATCAATTCAACTCAACGCGCAAACCAATCCAATTGATAGCACAAAATTTTACCTGGATAAATTAATTGCTTCTACCAGTCCTACAGACAAAACATTGTTAAATAGCAAACTGGAAACACTTGCTGCATCAAACAGTGAAAAGGATATGGATCTCGCCATCAATTATTATTTTCAATTGAAAAATCAAAAAGCAACCGACTCGCTGCTGGAAGCGCAGTTGACTAAATTTCCGAATGGAACGCGTGCCAGAAACAAAGTGGCTTCAGATGAAATTTTCCCATTGAAAACCCCTGCTGAAAAGGAAATTGCTTATAAAGCATGGATTAAGAAATTCCCACCATCCAACTTTAGTGGCGAAGATTTAATTACTTACGATTATGTAACCAGCAGCATTTCAAGTGGTTATGCAGAACAAAAAAATACAGCGAAAGCAATTGAATATGCGGAAAAGCTTTTGGTTGATTTCTGGAAAGGAAATGGTTATGGAGGAGTAGCCGAAAGATTTTACAAGAACGGAGATTTAAAAAATGCTTCCATCTATGCTAAAAAAGCGATGGAAAGTGCCAAAGTTTATTATGATGGAAAGTTACCAAATGAGAATTCTTCGAAATTTGCAGCTTCAGGTTATCCGGGTTTAACCATGACTTATGCCAACATTCTTTTCGAACAAAAAAATTATAAAGAAGCACTGAAATATGCTGAGTTAGCATCTACAAATCCTAAAACAGCATCTACAAAATCAAACTTTCAACATGCTAAAATTCTAATGGCTTTAAATAGAAACCAAGAGGCTTATGCAAAATTAGAAGAGGCGGTAAAATCTGGCAAAGCTAACGATGAAATGAGCGCAGCCTTTAAAACACTTTATACCAAAGTGAAAGGCAGCGAAGCAGGTTTTGACCAATATGCAGCAGAAATTAGAAAGGGAATTATTGCTAATCTTCAGCAAAAACTAGCTAAAGAAATCGTAAAAAAACCTGCGGTAGATTTCACACTTACCGATTTAGATGGTAAGCAGGTAACTTTAAGCAGCCTGAAAGGTAAAACGGTAATTCTGGATTTCTGGGCAACCTGGTGCGGACCATGTAAGGCGTCTTTCCCTGCAATGCAAATGGCCGTGAATAAATATAAAAATGATCCAACAGTGCAATTTTTATTCATTCATACCTGGGAGAAAACCCCTACCCCTACTAAAGATGCAAGTGATTACATCAAATCGCAAAACTATACTTTCGAAGTATTGATGGATAATAAAGAACCGGAAACTAAAATTAATAAGGTGGTGAGTGATTATAAAGTGAATGGTATTCCGTCCAAATTTGTGATAGATCCGCAGGGAAACATCAGGTTTAACCTGATGGGTTTTGATGGTGGCAACGAAGCTGCTGTTGATGAAATTTCGATGATGATCGATATGGCTAGAAAAGGATAATTACAAATTATAATTAGAAGCAATCGCATTCAAACACCAGTAAATGGTTGTCTGAATGCGATTTTTTATTTTCGCATATCATAATATCCATCTGAATAACAGCGTGATTATATCATGATGCATAAAAAAGTCGTATCGAAGTACTACGACCGTTTTTAAATTCATTCCGTTATCTATCGGTCGTGTGTCCCGCCGACCGAAATGATGATTGCTTAATGCCTAAACGTTTTCAAAATGAGGCGTTTCGATTGGTGAAGACACCAAACCGACAGTAATAAACGTAATCGGTCGCTGGGAATAAACGATCGTTATAGCCACCTCGTCATCCTGAACTTGATTCAGGACCTTTCTTAGAACTTAACTAATTATAAATTAACGTTTAATAGATCCTGAGTCAAGCTCAGGAGGATGACCGTTCATAGTTGGTGTATTAGCCCGATTTATTATACAAATATCCACATGTTGCAAAAAAATAAATTCTAATTTATGAGGAAGACCGTTCATAGTTAGTTGGATAAACCCTTTATAAAATAGAAGTATTAGGCCACTGGGAATGAACGATCGCTATGGCCACCTCGTCATCCTGAACTTGATTCAGGACCTTTCTTAGAACTTAACTAATTATAAATTAACGTTTAATAGATCCTGAGTCAAGCTAAGGAGGACGACCGTTCATAGTTGGTGTATTAGCCCGATTTATTATACAAATATCCACATGTTGCAAAAAAATAAATTCTAATTTATGAGGAAGACCGTTCATAGTTAGTTGGATAAACCCTTTATAAAATAGAAGTATTAGGCCACTGGGAATGAACGATCGCTATGGCCACCTCGTCATCCTGAACTTGATTCAGGACCTTTCTTAGAACTTAACTAATTATAAATTAACGTTTAATAGATCCTGAGTCAAGCTAAGGAGGACGACCGTTCATAGTTGGTGTATTAGCCCAATTTATTATACAAATATCCACATGTTGCAAAAAAATAAATTCTAATTTATGAGGAAGACCGTTCATAGTTAGTTGGATAAACCCTTTATAAAATAGAAGTATTAGGCCGCTGGGAATGAACGATCACTATGGCCACCTCGTCATCCAGAACTTGATTCAGGACCTTTCTTAGAACTCAACTAATTATAAATTAACGTTTAATAGATCCTGAGTCAAGCTCAGGAGGACGAACCTTTATAGGAGACGACCATTCATAATTGGTCCATTAATCTGACCTGTTATCCTATTTTAATCTCCTTTTAAGATGAGTTCCTTACTTTTGTATCATGCTCAAAATTGGAATAGCAGAAGATGACACCAAAATTGCCGCCCTCCTGAAATCGGCTTTGGAAGAAAACGGCTACGAAGTTTGTAACCTTTACAACGGAACAGATGCCCTCAAAACCTTTTTAAGCAACGACTTCAATCTCCTGATTATTGATATTATGATGCCCGGTCTCAATGGCATTCAACTCTGTAAACACCTACGCAATAACAATATCACAACTCCAATCCTGATGCTCACCGCAATGGGAACGGTAGATGATAAAGTGACCGGGTTAGATGCCGGAGCTGATGATTACCTAGTTAAACCCTTTCACCTCAAAGAATTGCTCGCCAGGGTTAATGCTTTATTGAGGCGACAATCTACCCTTAAAAATACTGAAACCCATCAGCTTTGCTTTGCCGATCTCTGTTTAGATACCTATAGCAAAGAAGTAACCCGGGCCAACATAAAAATCGAACTCAGCGCAAAAGAATTTGATTTATTGGAACTTTTCCTTCTTCACCCGAACCGTTTACTTTCCCGCCAATTTATTGCCGAACAGGTTTGGGACATTAATTTTGAAACCGGCACCAACGTAATAGACGTTTACATCAATTTCCTTCGAAAAAAGATAGAAAAGAATTTCGACCGTAAACTCATCCATACCAAAATAAACATGGGTTATATTCTGAAGTAATGAAAATAAAAGACCGCATTGCATTATACTTCACGCTCATCAGCACCTCCATGCTGCTGGCCGTGCTATGCGTGGTCTATTTCACCTTCATGAAATTTTTGCAAGCTGATTTCTTTGAACGCTTAACCGATCGAACCATGGTTACTGCGAAACTCTACCTGGAAGCAGATGAAATTAGCCGGGATGCTTTAAGTGATGTTCGCCATAAATACCTGCAAAAGCTTAATGGCGAGGTCATCAGGATATACGATGATAAAAACAGGGCCACATTTATTGGAGATTCTGCACAATATTGGACGAAAGCCACCATTAACACGGTTCGGAAAAAGAAACACCTGCAATATAAAGACGGAGAAAGGCAGGTTGTTGGCATTTATTATAAAGATAACCAGGGAGATTTTGTCATCCTCGCTTCTGCAACCGATCAGGGAACACATAACCGCTTGGAAAAGTTGCTCAAAATTATGCTTTTCACCTTTGTATTTATCTCAATCATCGTTTTATTACTAAGCAGATGGGTGGCTGAAAAAATGCTGAAGCCGTTAAAAAAGTTCATGGAAGAAGTGAAAAAGGCTGGTTCTAAAAATCTGGAATTCCGGGTAGAGGAAAGTCAGACGAAAGATGAAATAAACCTGATTGCCAAAAGTTTTAACCATTTAATGGAAGAACTAGAACAAGCCTTTATCTTACAGAAAACTTTCGTTGCCAATGCATCGCACGAGTTGAGAACGCCACTCACCAGAATGATGATCACAGCAGAACTTGCCTTATCAAAAGAAAGAGATACTCAGGCTTATCAAGTAGTAATTCAATCTATTGTGGATGATACCGAAAACATGGAACACATCATCACAGGTTTACTTGCACTGGCCAAAATGGATCTTGAATTAATTGAATCGCAACTATCACCTATTCGTTTGGATGAATTGTTAATTAAAATTCAGAAAGAATGGAAACAGCATAAAAATCTGGATCTGGAAATTATTAATTATCTTAAAGGTGACGCAGCAGCTGTTGTTTCCGCCAATTCAGTCTTGCTGCAAATTGCTATCGATAATATCATTTCAAATGCATTTAAATTTTCCGACAACAAAAAAGTAAGCTGTTTTTTAGAAAAGGAAGCCGATCTATTGCTGATCAAAATTATTGATCAAGGCCCAGGCATTCCACGATCTGAACAGGAAGACGTATTCAAACCATTCTACACCAAATCTGCAGAGGCAGGGCAAAAAGGTGAAGGAATGGGGCTCTACATGGCCAACAAAATTGTTCACCTGTTAAAAGGAACTATTGAAATCTCCGCAGAACAACAGAGTAGTTTGATCATCAGTTTGCCTCTTGTAAAACAATAAAACCCAAACAGTTCCTGCTCAAGACAGTGCATCCCCTCCTTCTTACAACTTTAATTCGCTTTTAATTTCTATTTAATTCGAGTTTAATTCGGCTGGAATAGATTTGCCGCATGACAAGAATAGGTACCCTGCTTTTTCTCTTTCTGAGCGTTCTACACCAAACATCCTTTGCGCAAAGTGACACTGTTAAATTGAGTTTGCCCAAGGCAGAAGCATTGTTTTTAAAACACAATTTCGATTTACTGGCCGCAAATTATCAGATCGATCAGGCGAAAGCCGAAATTATTACGGCTAACCTTTTCGATAACCCGGAACTGGAATACGAGAGTTTATTTTACAACCATGAAACCGGAAAGTTCTTGCAAACCTCTTACGCCTATGGACAATTTGCAGGTTCCATTTCTCAATTGATTAAACTGGCAGGCAAACGAAATAAGAACATCAAACTGGCTCAATCTGGAGCAAAAATGGCAGAAATGGAATATTTTGATTTGTTGCGCACCATAAAATTTGAGCTTCAGAATACATTTTACAAGGCTTATTTCAATGCCCAATCTTTATTGGTTTACGAAGAACAACTGAAATCCACACAAAGCCTGATCACCGCCTACGAAACACAGTTGAAGATGGGAAATGTGGCTTTGAAAGATGTGATCAGAATTAAATCCTTATTCATCGGCCTTAAAGCAGAACAAACCAACCTGCTGAACGACTTGGAAGATAACTACCGGGATTTACGCCTGCTCTGCGGTTTACAACCAGAAGCAAATCTATCCTTAACACTGCCTGAAACAGATAAAAGCGTGACTTTAGATAAAATCCCCTATGTCAGTTTACTAGATTCTGCTAAAAATAACAGAAGCGATTTAAAACTGGCTAAAGTGAATTTAGAATATAATGAACTCAATCTTAAACTTCAGAAAGCGATGGCTATTCCTGATGTGGAAATATCATTGAGCTACGATTTAAAAGGAAACTACCCAGAGAAATACACAGGTTTAGGGTTGAAAATTCCCATTCCACTCTTCAATAGAAATCAGGGAGAGATTAAAAAAGCGAAGATTGGTATCGATGCAGCAACTAACAATATCAGCAAGCAGGAGTTACTCCTGAACAACGAGATTTTTAACAGCTACCGGACTGCGCTTCGAAATGAAAAACTATACACCGAAATCGATCAGGATTTCAACACCGGCTTCGCTCAACTTATTTCAGGTTTAATTAAGAATTTCAGCGAACGGAATATCAGTTTGATGGAATTTCTGGATCTCTACGAATCGTATAAAGAAACAGTCTTGCAGATCAACAACATTCAACTGGAAAGATTGAGTTCCAGAGCAGAATTAAATTATGTAACCGGTTCAAATCTATTCAAATAACCCTTATGCAAATTATCTACAAAAACACCATAAAAGCACTTTTACTTTCTTCCATTGGCTTAAGTTTCGGCTGTAGCGAACACAAAACGGAAGCTCCACCAGAAAAATTTACCATCACCGATTCGCTGCTCAACCGGTTATTAATTGATACGGTACAACAGGCGAATAACCAATCAGATCTTATTTTTTCGGCGAAAATTACCGCCAACGAAGATCGGAAATCAGAACTTTTTCCGATGGTAAGCGGGTTGGTTAACCGCGTAAATGTGCGTTTAGGTGATCAGGTAACTGCCGGACAAACCCTGGCCTTAGTAACCAGTTCGGAAATGGCCGGATTTGATAAGGAAGTAATCTCTGCAAATGCAGAACTCAAAAATGCAGACCGCACCTTAAAACAGGCGGAACAATTATTTGAAAGCGGCTTATCTTCAGCAAAAGAACTGGAAGAAGCTAAAAATGATTTCCTGATCAAAAAAGCCGAACTGAAGCGGGCGAATGCGGTGCTCAAACTTAATGGCGGAAGCAATACCGGTTTATATTCCATTAAATCTCCCATTGGTGGCTTTATCATCGAAAAGAATGTAACCGATAACATGCAACTGCGAAGTGATAACGACAAAAGTTTATTTACCATCGCCGATTTATCTAATGTTTGGGCCATGATCAATATTTATGAATCAGACATTTCCCGCATTAAAGCAGGCGACGAAGTGAACCTATCCACCCTCTCCTATCCTGAACAAGTATTTAAGGGTAAAATCGACAAGATTTACAACCTCATTGATCAGGAAAGTAAGGTGATGAATGCCCGGGTGGTGATTGCCAATACCAATGCTTTATTAAAACCAGGCATGCTGGGAACGGTTAAAGTTTCGGCCCATTCTGGTGTCGATCTTCCTGCGGTAAATTCACGGGCAATCATTTTCGACAACAACAAAAATTATGTACTAATTTTAAACAAAGCGCATAAAGTTCGCATTCAGGAAGTACAACTCGGCAGAAAAACAGCCGATAAAACATACATCAGTAAAGGGTTAAATGCAGGCGACCGCGTAATTGCCTCCAAACAGGTTTTCCTTTTCGAAAATCTGAAAACACAGTAATCCTCTTTTCATCCTTTAGAATTTCCTTTTATGAATAGTTTCATCAAAAGCATTATTGGCTTTGCGCTGAAGAATAAATATTTTATTTTCTTTGCAACTTTCATCCTTGTACTCGCTGGTTACTTAAGTTTTAAAAACACCACTATTGATGCATTTCCTGATGTGACCAATACCAACATCACCATCATTACCCAATGGCCCGGCAGAAGTGCCGAAGAGGTAGAAAAATTTGTAAGTCGCCCTTTAGAAATTGCGATGAACCCAACCGAAAAAAGGACCAGTATTCGTTCTTCCTCGCTTTTTGGTTTATCAATTGTTAAAGTAAGTTTCGAGGATGATGTAGATTATGCCGAAGCCCGGGTTCAGGTGAATAATCACCTGGAGGAGGCCGATCTTCCAGAAGGTATTCAACCGGAAGTGCAACCGCCTTATGGGCCAACTGGCGAGATTTTTCGCTATACCTTAACCAGCGACACCAAGACTGTTCGGGAGTTGAAAACCCTGCAAGACTGGGTAATTCAACGCGAGTTACTTTCAGTTTCTGGCATTGCCGATGTGGTGAGTTTCGGCGGAGAAGTAAAAACGTATCAAATCACCGTTGATCCACAAAAATCAATTCAATATGGAGTAACCGCTACCGAACTTTTCGAAGCAGTTTCTAAAAGCAATATCAACGTTGGTGGTGATGTAATTGTACAAAGTGGCCAGGCGTACGTCGTACGAGGAATTGGTGTGCTGAATAACATCGACGAAATCAGGAATGTGGTGGTAGATAACATTAATGGAACGCCCATTTACGTCAAAACCATTGCTGATGTTGCGGAATCCGCTTTACCGAGACTCGGTCAGGTGGGTAGAGATCGAGATCCTGATGTGGTGGAAGGAATTGTAGTGATGCGTAAAGGCGGAAACCCGAGCGAGGTGATCAGCCGTTTAAAAGAAAAAATTGAGGTGATTAACAGCAGTATCCTACCGGATGATGTGAAAATCAAAGCTTTTTATGACCGCGAAGACCTGGTTAATTATTCCGTTCACACAGTAATGGGCAACATGCTCGAAGGGATTTTGTTCGTTACCCTAATTGTATTCCTTTTCATGGCCGATTGGCGCACCACCCTGATTGTTTCCATCATTATTCCACTAGCCTTACTATTCGCCTTTATTTGCCTGAAGCTGAAAGGGATGCCCGCAAATTTACTCTCTATGGGGGCGATCGACTTCGGGATTATCATTGATGGTGCCGTGGTAATGGTTGAAGGGATTTTTGTTACGCTTGATATGAAGGCAAAAAAAATCGGCATGGAACGTTTCAATAAAATGAGTAAACTTGGTTTTATTAAAAAAGCCAGTCTTGAAAATGGAAAGGGAATCCTTTTTGCAAAGCTGATCATCATTACCGGATTGTTGCCCATTTTTACTTTCGAAAAAGTAGAAGGAAAAATGTTCTCTCCCCTCGCCTGGACATTAAGTTTCGCCTTATTGGGCGCATTAATTTTAACCTTTACGCTCGTACCAGCCATGGCCAGTGTATTGCTGAAAAAGAATGTGAAAGAAAAACACAATGTCTTTTTAGAATGGATTACCAAAGCCACGCTGAAATTTTATGATCATTGTTTCAACCGGAAAAAACTGGTGTTTACCATTTCCATTATCGTACTGGTAATGGGTGCCTTCAGTTTCAAATTTCTGGGCACTGAGTTTTTGCCTAGTCTGGATGAAGGCTCTATTTATGTCAGGGCAACGGGTCCGCTCAGCATCTCTTTGGATGAAACGAAGAAACTTTCAAACGATATGAGAAAGATTTTTTTGAGTTTTGAGGAAGTAAAACAGGTGATGTCGCAAACCGGCAGGCCAAATGATGGAACAGATGCCACCGGATTTTACAATATGGAATTTCATGTGGATATCTACCCACGGAAGGAATGGAGACGCAAACAAAGTAAAGAACAGCTGATTGAGCGGATGCAGGAAAAGCTGAATGGTTTCCCCGGCATCAGCCTAAACTTTTCTCAGCCCATTTCTGATAATGTGGAAGAAGCAGTTTCTGGCGTTAAGGGTTCTATCGTGGTGAAAATGTTTGGCGAAAACTTCGAATTTATTGAGCAGGAAGAAGAAAAAATTGAAAAGATTTTAAAAACCGTTGATGGCATTGAAGACCTGGGGATTTTGCGGAACCTGGGTCAGCCGGAGTTGCAGATCAACCTCGATCAAAAAAAAATGGCCCTTTACGGGATGAGCACAGCCGATGCCAATGCCGTAATTGAAATGGCCATTGGCGGGAAGGCCGCCACGCAGATTTACGAAGGGGAACGGAAATTCGACCTGATTATCCGCTACCCGGAAGATTTCAGAAATAACGAAAGTTCGATTGGCAAACTGAGGATTCCGACATTATCCGGTTCCAACGTACAACTGGCAGAGATTTCGAGCATCAGCAAAATTACGGGGCCAAGTATGATTTACCGCGACAAACACAAACGTTACGGCGCCATCAAATTCTCCATCAGGGGAAGAGATATGGGAAGTGTAATTGCAGAAGCACAGCAAAAAGTGAATGCTGCCATCAAACTTCCGAAGGAATATAAACTGGAATGGGCAGGAGATTTTGAAAACCAGCAACGGGCCATCTCGCGTTTATCGCAAGCCGTTCCGGTAAGTTTATTACTCATCTTTTTCATCCTGTTTGTTCTTTTCGGGAATATCCGCGATGCGTTATTGGTATTAAACAATGTACCCTTCGCCATGATTGGCGGCATTTTGGCACTGCTGGCGGCTGGTGTAAACTTTAATATTTCTGCAGGAATTGGTTTCATTGCCTTATTTGGAATCTGCGTGCAAAATGGCGTGATTTTGATTACCAAGTTTAAATCTAACATTGCAGATTTAAAACACCACGAGAACTGGACATTTACCGATGCCATGCGTGATGGGATTGCCAGCCGATTCAGGCCCGTTTTAATGACGGCATTGATGGCCGCTATCGGATTAATGCCAGCAGCATTATCTACCGGAATTGGTTCGGAAGCTTCAAAACCCCTCGCCATTGTGGTTATTGGGGGCTTAATTACCAATACATTATTTAACCTTTTTGTTTATCCGATTGTGTTCTATTGGTCGTACAAGAAAAAGGTTCAGAGAATTAATCCAGGCCATGTGGAAATAATGAATCTAAACAACTAGCTAAAAAGGCTAATATTTAAAAATTAAGCCATTAATTCTTGAAGGATTAATGGCTTAATTTATTAAAATAATTTTTCTTGTGGCGGAGTTGCCCCTGCAAGGCGGAGATAAACAGTTGTTTGTCCGCGGTGGTGTGTTTGATGTTCGAAGGCTTTGCCTAGCGCCAACTCACGGCTCAACTCAAAGCGATCAAAAAGCTTCACCTTTTCATTTAATTGTGCTGCACTCATTTTTTTGATGGTATCAATCACATAGTCATAGCTTGCCAGTACATTTTTAGTTACCGCAGCTTTCGTTTTTTCACTCGTTTTCTCGAGCTGATCCGTTCCTTCCGGGCTTTTCACACCCATAGCAGCGGCAGCAAACACATAGTTATCGGCACCTAAATGCAACATTTGTTCTGCAAAAGAACGCATTACCGGGGTTGGCTTCAAAGCATAGCCAGTTTCGGGCATGGCCTCTAAATAATCTTTTGTATAAGCTTTAGCCCGTTCCCACTCTTTTAATAAATCTGTTGGTGTAGTTTGTGCCCGGGCAGTGGTCATCACAGCAAGTAGCATAAATGCACTGGTTAATAATTTTGCGATTTTCATATGATTTGGTTTTACCTTGTCAAAATTAAGATTTAGAATTTATTTAAATCATCAACTTTTAAGATCAGGCTTGTAAATTGAACTCCGTTTTATTAATTCAACGATACAAATTAATACCTCATCAAAAGATTCTCGAAGCAATGAAGTAGAAAGTAGTACCTCAAACGTTCTTTTTAATACCTCAACGATACAAATTGGTACCTCATAAATAGGTTCTCGAACCAATCAAATAGAAAGTAGTGCCTCAAACATTCTTTTTAATACCTCAACGATACAAATTAATACCTCATAAATAGATTCTTGAAGCAATTAAATAGAAAGTAATACCTCAAACATTCTTTTTAATACCTCAGCGATACAAATTAGTACTTCATCAATAGATTCCCGAACCAATTAAATAGAAAGTAATACCTCAAACATTCTTTTTAATACCTCAACGAAACAAATTGGTATTTCACCAATAGATTCCCGAACCAATAAAATAGAATTTAACTCAGTTATAATGCTCTGCTGATTGTCTTTCATTTCCCTCACCTTTTGGATTATCTCCATATTCATTCGGACCATAATCACCAGCTCCAAACAGAAGGATAATCCCATAGAACGGAACCAGCATAAACCAGCCTGAACTTCCACGATCGTGGCAGCGCTTTGCCGTTTGTGCAATAAGGATATAGATCGGAATTAGCAAAAGCAAGCTGAAAGGCTCGCTCCCTTCAGTTTCTGCTATGGCAATAATTGAGTACAAGCAGATCAAATAAAAAATCTGAGTTAAGACATATTCGGTACGGCGAATGCGACCTTTAAAAGAAAAAACAGCTTTGAACATGAGAATCGTTAGATACTTTTTGAAATCCTAAAATAAGATATTTATCCCAAACTTCAATCGGTTTCATCAAAAACGAACTGAACAATTCTCAAGAAATTACTATAGTGCTACCTCAAAATATAGCAATAACATTAGCTTTGCAATTCTCCTTCTACAAATGGCAAAAAACAGGAATACCTTCCCTACAGAAAATATATCATTTAAAGACCGGCTCTCCTCGCTTAAAAACCTTCCTGATTTTTTTAAGCTGGTTTGGAAAAGCAGTCCACGCAAAACCGCGATCAGTTTTATCTTGCGCATTTTACGATCGGCCATGCCAGTGGCCTTATTGTATGTAGGCAAGCTCATAATTGATGAGGTAGTGATGTTAAACGGCCAGGCAGGTAATGGCGATATGCAAAAACTCTGGGAACTGGTGGGTTTAGAGTTTGGGCTGGCCATTCTTACTGATGGATTAAACCGGATGATCAACTTAACCGATAGTTTGCTAGGCGATTTGTTTTCTAATTACACCTCCATGCGCATCATGAAACATGCTGCAACATTGGATTTAGATCAGTTTGAAGATTCTGTTTTTTATGATAAACTGGAACGGGCGCGCCAGCAAACTGTTGGCAGAACGATATTGTTGTCGCAAGTAATGAGCCAGATTCAGGATTTTATTTCGATGGCCTTTCTACTTACCGGATTAATCGCCTTTAATCCGTGGTTAATTCTTTTGTTGTTGCTCGCCATTATTCCCTCTTTTTTGGGCGAATCATATTTCAACAGTAAAAATTATGCACTATCCAGAAGTCAGACACCAGAACGAAGGGAGTTGGATTACCTGCGTTATCTGGGCGCCAGTGATGAAACGGCCAAGGAAGTGAAGATATTCGGCCTTTCAGATTTTGTAATCAGTCGATTTAAAATGTTATCTGATAAATTTTATGCAGATAATAGCAAACTTGCCGTCAGGCGCGCTGGTTGGGGAACCTTTTTTTCTGTGTTAGGCACGCTCGGCTATTATGCGGCTTACGGTTTTATCATTTACAATACCGTTTCCGGAAAATCTACTGTAGGGAGTTTAACTTTTCTGGCAGGTTCATTCCGTCAGTTAAGTGGTTTAATGGAAACCATGTTATCCAGGTTTACCATCGTATCTCAAGGTGCCATTTACCTGAATGATTTTATCGACTTTTTTGAAATCAAACCAAAAATTACGAAACCAGAAAATGCCATTCCATTTCCAAACCCTATTAAAACCGGCTTCGTTTTTGAAAATGTCGGCTTTCAGTACCACAACTCCGTAAGGTGGGCCAATAGAAACCTGAGTTTCGAACTTCGGCCGGGAGAAAAATTGGCGCTTGTGGGCGAAAACGGAGCTGGAAAAACAACATTAGTGAAGCTTCTGGCGAGGTTATATGATCCTACTGAAGGGCGGATTTTATTGGATGGAAAGGACTTAAAATCTTATGATTTAGATGATTTAAGGCATAACCTTGGGATCATTTTCCAGGATTACATCCGCTATCAGATGACTTTCTATCAAAATATTGCAGTTGGTAACATCAAAGAGATTGACAACCGAGAACTGGTGAAAAAAGCAGCTGAGGAGAGTCTCGCAGACCAACTGGCGGATAAACTACCCGGCGCATACGAACAGTGGTTAGGTAGAAAATTTAATGATGGCATAGAACTTTCTGGCGGCGAATGGCAAAAAGTAGCCCTGGCAAGGGCGTATATGAAAAACGCACAGGTTTTAATCCTCGATGAACCCACTGCTGCCTTAGATGCGAGGGCTGAATACGAAGTTTTTCAACGATTTGCAGAATTAACAAAAGGAAAATCAGCAGTATTGATTTCACATCGCTTTTCTACCGCTAGGCTGGCCGACCGGATTTTGGTTTTAGACGAGGGAACCCTATTAGAATCGGGTACACATGCTGAACTGCTGGAAAAAGAGGGAAGATATGCCGAACTATTTAACCTGCAGGCCAAAGGCTATCAATAAAAAAAAGGAAGTTTGCAATAAACAAACTTTCCTTTTTTAGCTTAATTCAACTTCCATTCCGGTCTTTCGAAATGACAGGTATAACCATATGGGATTTTTTGGAGATAATTCTGATGGTCTTCCTCAGCATTCCAAAAATCAACCTCCGGTACTACTTCGGTTACCACTTTACCTGGCCAAATGCCGGAGTTATCCATTTCTGCAATAAGTTCAACTGCAGTTTCTCGTTGCTTCTCACTTTCGAAGAAAATTGCAGAACGATAAGATGTTCCCACATCATTTCCTTGTCTGTTTTTAGTTGTAGGATCGTGGATTTGAAAAAAGTATTCTAGTAATTTCCTGTATGATAAGATCTCCGGATCAAAAACAATTTCTATCGCCTCAGCGTGTGTACCATGGTTTCGGTAAGTAGCATTCGGAACATCGCCACCGGTGTAGCCTACCACTGTAGAGATTACGCCGGGCTGATTTCGGATCAATTCTTCTACACCCCAAAAGCAACCGCCAGCAAGAATGGCTTTTTCTGTATTCATATTGATATCAATTTATTAATTAAAGTTAAGGCACTCCTGTGTAAAACAGAAATTTTGATCATTGAAATGACGCCCTTATTGCCGAATGCGAACATTTAAATTCTTCAATGGCTTAAAATTGAAACACACTAAATAAAATAAAGTTTAATTAAAAATAATGGCACCTGAATTCTATTTTCAGTCTGCGTTGCCAAATTCGCTGGCAGCCCTAATCTAATATTTGCCACTACAACCTTCAGTTGTTGAGCTAAGTTAAAATAGCATTCGCATCCGATTTTGGCCGCTTCAACGTATTTCCTCTGGCCGTCAGACATCGGTGAACCTACCTTCGTGAAAGATAATTTCAATTAAATCGTAAAATAATGAAAAAGAACAGGTTTTTACCCATCCTATTGTTTAGCTGCATTCAGCTTATATTTTCCACCGCTCAGGCACAAAGCCAGGAATTACGGGTTAAAGTGAGTGACATCCGTTCGGCGAAAGGAAAAATCATACTTAATGTTTTCAAAGACGAGGCAAGTTATGAGAAACAGCAACCCTACACCACCTTAAGTTTTGATAAAAAAGCAATATCAAATGGGGTGCTGATGGTAAAGGGTACCGTTGCCACCGGGATATATGGCATCACCCTTATTGATGATGAAAATGGAAACGGAAAGCTGGAAAAAAACTTTATGGGCATTCCGAAGGAGGGCTTTGGTTTTTCGAATTTCTTCATGACGAAAATGAAAAAACCAGCTTTCAATGAGTTTAAGTTCGAATTGAAACCTGGTAGCAGCGTAGTAGAAATAAAGACAAAATACATGTAGCCAAATGCGCCGCCGTCAACTTACAGGCGATTAAAATTTTAGAAACACCTTAAAAAATACCATCATGAAAACAAATTCAGTTTACAGTAAAATTTGCCTTTGTGCAGCCTTACTTTTCGCAGTGATTGCACTCTCATCTTGTGAAAAGAACGACCTTGATCCTTCTGAATCTTTTGATCTTAAAGTTGTAAATGCCTCGCAAAGTTCTGGTCCGCAAAGTTTCACACTTGCTGGCCAACTGCTTATTGGCGGACTCAACTATGGAGACGCCTCTGCATATATCTCTACCACATCCGGAACAAGGCTAGTAGCCGAATACAAAAGTGAGCCGAGCGGATCGGTTACTGCAACCGGTGAACTGTACACAGACAATGGCGTGAGGTTTACCACCTATTTGGTCGGCGAAGGTTCTTCACGCAAAGTAAAATCATTTAAGGATAACCTTTCCTTACCAGCCAGTGGAAGAGCCAGGGTTAAATTTGTTCACCTCAGTGATGCAGCTCCCTCTGATATCAACATCAGAAATTCATCTGGTGATAATCTGGTCACCAATATCAGCAGATATACCGACAGCGGATACCAGGATGTAAACCCTGGAACATTAGCCCTAAGACTTGTAGGAACAGCCTTGAGAGGCACAGTAGGAAATTTTGAAGTAACAGGCTTAGAATCTGGTAAGATTTATTCCATTTACCTTACGGGATCTACAGATGCTACACTTAATGTTCAGAAAGTTGCCCATAATTAATATGGTTTTCCAGATGCCCACGCCGCACCTTTGGAGGGGGCATTTTGTTTTCCTTGACTTACGAAGTTTTAATGGGTTGAGCGCCGGGGAAACTTCGTCAGTCTAAAAAAAATCTGTAGAGCTTTCTAACTCTAACCCACTAAACTTCTAACCCTCTAACCAAACTTTTCCCAAAATCATTCTCCATAAAACTGGTGAAGTTCTGCCACGCTTAAGACATTTGAAACTTCGCAAGTTAATCCCCGACTTACGAAGTTTTAATGGGTTGCGCGCCGGGGAAACTTCGTAAGTCTATAATGAGTATCTACTGAGTCCCTTCGTTTTCTAACTACCTAACCCCCTAAACTCCATAACCCCCTAACCATTTTTCCCAAAATCATTCCCCATAAAAACTGGAGAAGTTCTGCCACGCTTAAGGCCCTTGAAACTTCGCAAGTTAATCCCCCGACTTACGAAGTTTTGATGGGTTGTGTGCCGGGGAAACTTCGTCAGTCTATAAGAGGATCTACAGAACCCCTTTGTTTTACTAACTACCTAACCCCCTAAACTCATAACCCCTAACCAAACTTTTTTTCCAAAATCATTCCCGATAAAACTGACTAAGTTCTGCCACGCTTAAGGCCCTTGAAACTTCGCAAGTTAACCCCCGACTTACGAAGTTTTGATGGATTACGAGCCGGGGAAACTTCGTAAGTCTAAAAAGAAATCTGTAGAGCTTTCTAACTCTAACCCTCTAAACTTCTAACCCTCTAACCAAACTTTTCCCAAAATCATTCCCTATAAAAACTGGCGAAGTTCTGCCATACTTAAGGCCCTTGAAACTTCGCAAGTTAGTTTATAAATAAAACGAGGGATAACCATTTGGTCATCCCTCGTTTATCGTAATTTCGACTTTTTTAATCAGATTTTCTTACATATCTGATCAACAATCTATCAAATCTTATAATGTAGCCATATCGATTACGAAACGATACCTAACATCACCTTTTTCCATCCGTTCATAGGCTTGGTGAATATCTTTCATATCAATCATTTCAATATCCGATACAATATTGTGTTCTGCACAGAAATCAAGCATTTCCTGAGTTTCGGCAATACCACCAATTCCCGAACCTGCTAAGCTTTTACGCCCGCCCAATAAACTGAAAGCTGCAATTTCTGCTGGTTTTGGTGGAACACCTACACAGATGTGCGTTCCATTTGTTCTTAAAAGCGACAGGTACATATTAAAATCATGCTCTGCAGAAACAGTATCCAAAATAAAGTCAAATGTACCCTTTGCAGCAGCTATCTGATCTGGATCTGTAGTGACCACAAAGTGATGTGCACCTAATTCTCTGGCATTTTCTTCTTTTTTTGGTGAAGTACTTAAAACAGTTACTTCAGCACCAAAGGCTACACCAAATTTCACAGCCATGTGTCCTAAACCACCTAAACCTAAAACAGCAAGTTTATGTCCTTTACCCACTTTCCAGTGTCTCAATGGCGAATAAGTGGTAATTCCTGCACACAATAATGGTGCAACGGCTGCCAGATTTAATTTATCAGAAATATGCAATACAAATTCTTCTCTTACTACAATATTATTCGAATAACCACCATAAGTTGGCATCGAACCATCACGCTCCATTCCATTATAAGTTTGTGTATTTCCTTCCAGGCAATACTGTTCTAAGTCTTGCTTACAGTTTTCGCAAACCTGACAAGAATCTACCATACAACCTGTACCCGCAAGATCACCAACTTTAAATTTCGTTACATGATCACCAACCTGGATCACACGTCCAACGATTTCATGACCCGGTACCATTGGGAAAATCCCTGGAAACCAATCATTTCTAATTTGATGTAAATCAGAATGGCATACTCCACAGAAAAGTATTTCAAACTGTACATCATGTGGTCCAACCTCACGGCGTTCAAATTCCCATGGAGCCAGGTCTGTTTCGGCATTTTTTGCCGCATATCCTTTTGTTGCTATCATAAAATATCTATATTATTTAATGCTATTAACAAATATAAATCAATCTGGTGTTGATATTTGAAAAGAAATGTCGGTGTTAATTCATTATTTAAAGCAGCATAGATAAGGCAATCAACCTTAACACTTTAAATTTTCAGTGACAGGATACAATAAACGAGAAGCTATACGAAACCGAACATTGACCTAACCGGAAATGGTAGGCATTTGAAAAGAAAATCATGAAATATAGAAGTAGATTAGCTTAACGCCGGAATAGCAGGAAGGCTAAAATGAAAAACAGACCCTTTATTAATTTCACTTTCTACCCAGATTTTTCCATTATGCCTTTTCATAATTTCTGCACAGAGGTAAAGGCCTATTCCAAAACCTGCTATTGATTTTGTATTGTGTTTTTCCACACGATAATAACGCTTGAACAGGTGTGCAATATCAGATTCTTCAATTCCCATTCCTTCATCGCGAACACTCACTACAGAACCATGCTTATCTGAAATGCAGGATACCCTTACTTCAGTGCCCATAGGCGAATATTTCAAGGCATTGCTGATAAAATTATTAATTACTTGTCCAATTTTATCTTTATCTGCATTTACCCATGCTGTTTCTACCGGATCGAAAATAATCGTATGTCCGTCAGCATTAGAAATCGTATCATCTTCAATCTCTTCGATTAAATCCTTTATATCAAACCGTTCTTTTTCAATATGGATTTTCCCGGATTCAAGTCGTGATACATTGAGGAAGCCATTAATCATCCGTGTCATTTTAGTAATCTGCTTGTCGGCCTTATCTAAAATGTTTTTGGTGAGTGAATCGTCTATTTTCTTCGCTTTAAGCTGTAACAACTGCACAAATCCTTTTAATGAGGTTAGCGGGGTTTTCAGTTCATGGCTAACCATTCCGATAAAATCATCTTTTCTGATGTCGTCTTCCTTTTCTTCGGTGATATCCAGGATGGTTCCGGAAAAGTGTCCATGGGGATCAGCTTCTGTTTTGTAATGTTTGCCGGTAGACTTTACCCACCGCAACATGCCATCATTACGTTTGATGATGGTATATTCCATATCAAAAACTTGCCCCTCTTTAATCACATTCCATACCCCCTGAATAACCTGTGCCTTGTAATCTGCACTTACCTGACCTATTACAGATTCATAAGTCATTTCTTCCTCACTTCTGTATCCGAAAATTTCTTTCAGTCTGTCTGAAGCACTCATTTTACCTGACAGACCATCAATGGTATAAGTACCGAGTTTTGCCTGTTCTATTGCACTGCTTTGTTTCTGTTCACTTTGCTCTAATTTAATATAAGATGCATGTAAATCATGACTCACCTCTTCTACCATTTTTCTAGATATAACTTGTTCAGTTACATCAATAGCCATATCAATTACCCCTGTAATTTTTCCGTTTTCAGTAAGGGGACAATAGGTAAAATTGAAATAACCAGTAGTTTCTACACCATCATGAATGAGATTAACCTGCTGCTCTTTACCGTATATTGTTTCACCGGTTTCGAAAACTTTATGCAATAGCGCATAAGCTTCTTGCCCATCAAGTTCCGGAATTACCGAGAGCAGTGGCTGATGAAGAATATCGTCTTTTTGACCTAAAAGCCGCAACATTGGTGGATTAACCGCTTCAATATTAAAATTTTCTCCTTTAAATAATATAATGGCTATGGGTGCTTGCTGGATGAGCATATGACTTCTAGTCTCTCCTAAAACGGAGCGTTCGAGTAATTCTGCATTGAGTTTTTTTGCTTTCTCCAGTGATGAGATCTTCCGGCGTAACTCCATTTTATCCATCACCTGTTTTGCCAGAATCTTCAGCGCAGATCGTTGTGTCTCGGTTAGTTTTCGCGTAACTGAATCAATTACGCAAAGTGACCCGATAGCAAAGCCATCTTCATTAACTAAGGGTACACCGGCATAAAAAGCAATGTGTGGTTGCCCCGTTACCAGCGGATTATTCATGAAACGAATGTCTTTTTTAGCATCTTCAATTTCCATTATTTCAGATGGATTCTCTATTGCATGTGCACAAAAAGAATGATCTCTATGTGTTTCAGAAACATCCAATCCTTTTCTGGATTTAAACCATTGCCTGTTTCTATCAACCAAACTTACCAATGCTATTGGCGTACCGCAGATGATGGAAGAAAGCTCAGTAAGGTCATCAAACTCACGTTCAGACAGTGTATCCAGTATATTGTAGGATTCCAACGCGTTCAGGCGTTCAATTTCATCAGGAAGTTGGGGTATAGACGACATTTAATTCACGAATCATATTCGCTCAAATATAGCATTCGAATTCGGCTCCGATAAATTTCGGTGGCAGTTTTATTCTATCAATTGTATTTTTATTCCTTAAAGATGTAGATTCTTAGTGTATACAGACGGCACCTTTCCCCGGGAGGGAAAGGGCGCAAGAAAAAATATTCATCACATCCTGCAACAAGCAACCTGCTATTTCCAACCCGCTATCTACACCCTGCTATCCGGCATAGGAGATGATGGAAGGAGAAGCCGTTGAAATTTTTGCACTCACATTCAAATACTTCAAACCCAAGGTAGCGCGAACGGCTCCTAAAAACAAATCTTTATTACAGACCAAATCGAGCCCTTGCGCTACCGCCATTTAAATTTCGACGCGCTAATCCGACATCAGATCCAAGCCTTGATTTTTTTGTTACTTTTTTGATCAAGCAAAAAAGTAAGAGCCCTTCGGCGGCCAGCCGAGGAAAGCCATCGCAGCGGAAAAACGGCCCCTATCCGCCTAGCGGCACCTTTCCCCGGGAGGGAAAGGGTGCAAGAAAAAATATTCATCACATCCTGCAACAAGCAACCTGCTATTTCCAACCCGCTATCTGCATCCTGCTCATCCGGCATAGGAGATGATGGAAGGAGAAGCCGTTGAAATTTTTGCACTTCCGCTTCAAATACCCCAAACCCAAGGTAGCGCGAACGGCTCCTAAAAACAAATCCTTATTATAATTAAATCGAGCCCTTGCGCTACCGCCATTTAAATTTCGACGCGCTAATCCAACATCAGATCCAAGCCTTGATTTTTTTGTTACTTTTTTGATCAAGCAAAAAAGTAAGAGCCCTTCGGCGGCCAGCCGAGGAAAGCCATCGCAGCGGAAAATGGCCCCTATCCGCCTAACGTCACCTTTCCCCGGGAGGGAAAGGGCGCAAGAAAAAATATTCATCACATCCTGCAACAAGCAACCTGCTATTTTCAACCCGCTATCTACACCCTGCTCTCCGGCATAGGAGATGATGGAAGGAGAAGCCGTTGAAATTTTTGCACCCACCTTCAAATACCCCAACCCCAAGGTAGCGCGAACGGCTCCTTAAAATAAATCTTTATTACAGACCAAATCGAGCCCTTGCGCTACCGCAATTTAAATTTCGACGCGCTAATCCAACATCAGATCCAAGCCTTGATTTTTTTGTTACTTTTTTGATCAAGCAAAAAAGTAAGAGCCATTCGGCGGCTAGCCGAGGAAAGCCAAAGTGATGGTAAAATGGTTGGTGAGCCATCGCAACATTGGCTCATTAATAGCGAACGTATTATAAAACACAAAATGGTTGGTGAGCCACCACACCATAGGCCCTGGCTAAGAATTAATTACCAAATCAAGCGATTTCGCCAAAATTTCGACAGCCTTCTCCATCTCCTGCAAATTCAAACTCCCGAACCCCAAACGGGTCGCGGTAAAGTTTTTACTTTGATACAAAACTGTTTTAGGCAAAAACAAACCATTCTCTGCACATTTCTTCTGCATTTTGATTAGGTTGAAGCTATCCAGCCACTCTATCCAAATGGCAAGGCCTCTAGCGGGTATTTTAAACCGGATTCTACTTCCCAACTTACCATTCAACAGCGATACAAAATGATCCCGGCGCTCCTTATAGATCACTTTATTTTTTTTAGAAAGCCGGTGTACCTCCCCATCCTGAATCCAATCCGTTAATACCTGCTCTTTAATCACATCAATTCCAGGTTCGAGAATACTGAGGTGTTTCTCCAATTCTTTAATGAATGCTACTGGTGCTGCAACAAAACCATAACCAAAACCAGCTGGTAATGATCTTGCAAAAGACCCTATATAAACCACCCGCTCATTTGAATCGATCGCTGCCAAAGGCAAAATAGGATTATTATCTAAATGAAAGTCAAAATCATAATCATCCTCCAGGATCACAAAACCATACTGATTAGACAGTTCCAGAATTTCCATCCTCCTTTTAGCACTGAGCGAAATTGTGCTGGGATAATGATAAATCGAGGTGAGGTAAACGATTCGGACGGTTTGTGCTTCGCAAGCTTTTTTTAATGCTTCTACATTAATCCCCTCTTCGTCAACAGACACTGGTACTATTTTCGCACCGCTATCTGTTAATGTCATATTCGATAAATAATACCCAGGCGTACCCACTACTACATAATCTCCCGCTGAAATTAACACCTTTGCCACCAGGTATAAACTTATTTCATGACTGGTGGTGGTGATTAAATTAGCCTCAGAAATCCGCAAGCCGCGGGTTAAATTTAAAAAGTTGAAAAACTGTTTTTTAAAATGTTGATGAGACTGGGTTTGAATTTGTTCCCAGGGTTGGCGAATTTTCTGTCGTTTGAGTTTCGAAACGTATAATCGTGCCAGAATATCGGTATAAATAAGCCGCAAATCTGGCAGTCCATCATTAAACTGTAACGGAAGGTTACTCCACTCCAGCGGACTTTCCAGTACCGAAGAATGTTTAAAAGTAAAGGGATGAACCTGGACTTCAACTGCTTTCGAGACGCCTCTTTTTGCTTGATGCTGTTTCTGATCTGATAAGATAAATGTCCCTTTATTCGGCCTGATTTCTATAAAACCCTGAGATTCCAAATCCTGAAAAGCTTTAATCAGCGTATTTCTATTAATAGCCAGTAGCTTACAGAGAATACGTGTACCAGGAATTTTGGTTCCTTCCGGGAGTAAACCCAATTGAATCGCTTTAATAAACTCAAAAATGATTTGTAAATAAATGGGCGTAGCATCGTCTGCCTTAAGTTGAATGAAACTTTTAAACGGAATTTGAACCGGACTATCCATTATATCTAAACTGGTATACATTACTGGTACGGCAAGGTACTATTTTTGCAGAAATTTATAAGGAATGAAAAAAATTTACCTGGCAATACCGCTACTGTGGTGTGCGAATGCGTATGCTCAACAAAAACAAGATACCGTAATCACATTTAAAGATGTAGTGATCAATGAGAATGGTTTCAATACCCCGATATCTAAACAAAACAGAAACGTTTACATTATCGATAAGGCCATGATTGCTAAACTGCCTGGCCGTACCATTCAGGAATTGCTGCAATATGCAAATGGCGTCGACCTCAGACAAAGAGGCCCCTTCGGAAGTCAGGCAGATATTAGCATCGATGGCGGAAGTTTCGAACAAACGGTTGTATTTTTAAACGGCATCAAAATTATTGATACACAAACGGCTCACAACATGCTCAATTTACCCATTCCGGTAGAAGCCATTGAGCGGATTGAGATTGTTCGTGGACCAGCAGCCCGGATTTATGGCATCAATAGTTTAACCGGCGCAATTAACATTATCACAAAGAAACCCACCAAATCAGGCTTCTTGATTGATTCTTATGCAGGCTCGAACTTCGAAAAAAACACAGAAGGTAGTGGAAAAACATTTTATGGTGCCGGCGTTCAGGCAGGTGCGGTGTTAAGTAAAAAAAGTCACCAGCATTCTATTTTTGGCTCACGTGATCAAAGTAATGGTTACCGCTTTAATACTCAATTCGAAAATACAAAGCTCCTTTACCAGGGAAATATCCAAATTGATAGTGCAAATGAAATCATGACCTCATTTGGCTATACCAAAAATGAATTTGGTGCCAATGGATTTTATGCCGCACCTGGCGACCGGAATTCAACTGAAGCCGTTCAAACCACGCTTGCATCTGTACAATCAAAACACTTGCTTTCTGATAAATGGACCCTTACGCCCAGATTGAGTTATCGTTATAATTTCGACGATTACCGCTACTTTGGCACCACGAATCTTAATGCAGGCATTAGTAAACACGCTACAAATTCTTTCGCTGCAGAGGTAAACAGCTCATATAAAACCAGTAAGGGCGAATTAGGCCTGGGTGCAGAAGTGAGAAGTGATGCCATTAATTCTTCTAACATTGGCAAACATCAACGTGAAAATGTCGGGATTTATGCACAGTACAGAACGTTTCTAACTGAAAAATTAAATGTTAATCTTGGCACTTATGTCAATTACAATTCATCTTATAAGTGGCAAGCCTATCCTGGCCTGGATGCAAGTTATGCTATTGTTGATGCCTTTAAAATTATTGGAAGTATTGGTACCAGCCAAAGGCTTCCTTCTTTTACCGATCTGTACCTGAACCAGCGTCCGGGTAACATTGGCAATCCCAATGTTACACCAGAAAATGCATTCCAAAGCGAAATAGGATTTAAATTTTTGAAAGGTGATTTCACTTTCAATTCTAATTTTTTCTACCGCAGAATCAGCAATTTCATCGATTATACCAGGTTGGTAAGCACAGAACCATTTGAAGCCAATAACCTCGGAACAATGATTACAAAGGGCATTAATTTCCGTTCAAACTATAATCTGGCCATTACTCAGAATACAAAAATGAACGTAAATCTAGCCTATTCTTATCTTGATTCTAAATTTGGAGATATGGAAGCTGGAATTTCTTCCAGGTACCAGCTTGCCTCTTTGAAGCACCAGGTTACCAATACCATTGATATTAAATACCTGAACCTTTCATTCTTAGTGGCAACACGTTTTAACCAACGGATAGTAGGAAAATCCTATTGGGTAAATGATTTTAGAATCAGTCAGTCTATTCAGAAATTCACTATTTACTTCGATGCGCAAAATATTCTGGATGCCCGGTATGTTGAAATTGGCGCCATTCCACTGCCCTCTCGCTGGGTAAGTTTAGGAGTGAAGTTTGTTAGTTTCTAATAAATTAAGTGAAAAACAGAATATTTCCAGGTATGATAATCAATATATCACCTGGAAATATCATTGTCCTGTTCTACTAGATGTTTTCTTGTTTACAGAAATCTGAAACCAAAAAAAATTGATTGGGTTTTAAAGATACACCTATAGAAAAACATCATATGGAAAATGATAAAATGAGTAGACGGAAGGCCTTGGGAGGCCTGAGTTTAGCAATGGCTGCAGTTGCAGCATCTCCTATTTTGAGCAATGCAGCCGCTCCGGCGGATGTTAATTTTGGTCCTGCAGATTTACAGGATCCCACCACAAAATATCCAAGACCACCTTTCATCCATCAAGATCAACCCTGGCCGGCATTATCCAGCAAAATGGATCCTAAACCAGATCATGGTGAAACCAGCTACAAAGGTTCCGGACGTTTAATGGGAAGAAAAGCACTCATTACCGGCGGCGATTCTGGTATGGGAAGAGCTGCAGCAATTGCCTATGCACGCGAGGGCGCTGATGTTGCCATTAATTATCTGCCACAAGAGGAACCAGATGCACGTGAAGTGGTCGAATTAATTAAAAAAGCAGGCAGAAAAGCAGTTACCATTCCAGGCGATATCAGAGATGAAAACTTCTGTAAAAAGTTAGTTGATGAAGCCGCCAGGCAACTCGGCGGTTTAGATATCGTGATTAGCAATGCCGCCAGACAGCAATCTAACCCATCCATTGCAGACATTACAACTGAGCAATTCGACTGGACCATTAAAACCAATATTTATGCACCTTTCTGGATCATCAAAGCTTCACTGCCTTATTTAAAACCAGGTTCTTCGATCATTGGTACCACTTCTGTACAAGCTACAGATCCATCACCAGATTTATTTGATTATGCACAAACTAAAGCAGCGACTACAAACTTCGTAAAGTCCCTGGCAAAACAACTTGGTCCGAAAGGCATTCGTGTGAATGGAGTGGCTCCTGGACCTATCTGGACACCTTTGCAAATGGGCGGTGGATCTACGCCAGAAAAGCTTAAAGCATTTGGGAAAGATACACCGCTGGGTCGCCCTGGTCAACCAGCCGAGCTGGCTTCCATTTATGTGCAACTTGCCGCAAATGACGCCAGTTTCTCTACTGGTCAGATTTATGGCGCAGCCGGAGGGTCTGGTCAGCCTTAACATGAGATGCATTAACCTTCAATACTTGAAGGTTAATGCAATTCTTAATTTTACATGTCACAATCAAAATGAACCAATCTACTTTTGGTATAAAATCATAATATTGTAAGAAGAAAATATATCGTATTTTAGGATCTGTTCATGGTCTATTTCCACAAATCATTATTTTAACGCATTAGAACGGCATAATTTAAGCTTAAACCTTAAATTCCATCAAGCCACACAACCCTTTTTTAGCGAGAGCCTATCGCTAAATATTTAAAACCACCAATTTAGTTAGAAAAAAAATTGTTACATTGTTCTCTTTAATATTAAAAAAATGTTAAGTTTGCAATGTACACTACTAATTCTATAGATTATGTATAGTAAAACAAACCTGTTTTATTATTTGATAGCACCGCTTCAATCGCAAATGCGAATGTGTTGTTGTTACGCTTAATCTTTCAATCAACTCATCATTTCCAACAATAAAATTTTTCTTCCATGGCATCATCGTATCCAACCTTTACCTTATCAGAAAAGCTCACCGAGGAGCAGATCGAATTTTTCAATATTCACGGATTTATCCATTTCAAAAACTTCATTACCAAGCCCACGGTAGACTCTATAATCCAGGCATCTAAAGAGGTTCAAAAAGATTGGATCAATGCAGATGTTCGTAAAATTAATGGTGTGCCAATTAAGTATGGAAAAGATATTAATGGAGAAAAGATTGTTCAGCGCTTCGCTTTTATCAATCAGCACCATAAAACGTTAAGCGGATTATTGATGGATCCGAGGTTATCTGCGCTTTTACCACTTGCCGGTGATGAATCGAGGTTGGGAATAGAGGAAAAAGATGGAATGGTATTTAATCATTATGTGAACGGTCCTGAAAGTGGTTTTACCAAAATGGGCTGGCATACCGATGGATTGAGAGACATTTTTTATGGTGGAAAGTTAAATCCAATGTTAAATGTTGGTGTGCATTTGAGTACGCAGACAGAAGCAAACGGCGGTTTAAAAATTATCCCGGGTACTCATAAACAAAGCATTTATCAAATGCTTTTCCGTAAAAGGTATTTCATCGATAACAGCGCTGATAAAAATGAAATTTCAATTTTACCAGAAGCAGGTGACTTAACGGTTCATGATGGAAGACTTTGGCACCGTGTAGCACAATCATCACTTCGTGGAGAAGAAAGCCGCAGACGAGTAATCTATATTCCTATCATCGCCGGGAAATATGCGCCTAAAAACGAAAATAGTCCAACCGTATTTTACCAGCGTTTTGCTGGAATAGTTAAGTAAGATATGCTAATAATCTTATTTTTGAGTTATCTTGCGCGATCAGGTAAACTAAAGCGTCAAATCACCTTGATCACGTCTTTACGGAAAAAAATTAGTGGAAGACTAATTCGTCCTGTAACAGCATATTGACTTGCCTTTAGTATAGGCATAAATTTAAATGAAAAATAAAACAACAGAACGGGCGCAAATTTTTGCAGACAGAAAACGGACAAATATTTTAAGAGCGGGCGAGCAACAATTTATTCACTTTCTACTCAGGCAGATACCAGGCTTTATCACGCCAAATATCATGACTGCAATAGGTATGTTTGGTTCTATGATTGTGTGTGCTGGATTTTTGCTTAATACATATTTCGGCGGACCTTTTATCCTGATTGGAATTATCGGTCTTTTTATCAACTGGTTTGGCGATTCTTTGGATGGCAGACTAGCCTACTACCGTGGCATTGCCAGAAAATGGTACGGATTTGCATTGGATATTATTATGGATTGGTTAAGCATCATCCTTATTGGAATTGGTTACTATTTCTATGCCACAGAATCTACCAGAATATTAAGCTTCCTGTTTGTTGTTTTGTATGGCTGGTCGATGATTATTTCTTTGTTGAGATACAAAATATTGGGTGTGTATCGAATTGATGCTGGCCTGCTCGGACCAACAGAACTCAGGGTAATTATCGGGATGATTTTAATTCTCGAAGCCACCATACCAGGATCTATAACTTATTCTGCGCTTGCTACAGCACTTATTTTATTGGCTATAAACTTGAAAGATACGAACGCGTTGCTGGAACTTGGCAATGACCGCGATCGTAAAGAAAGGGCGTAATGAGTAAGAAAAAATCGATAGGTATTTTCCTTAAAGCACAGGTATCGGCATTTTCAGGAGGCTTAACAGATTATGGGCTGATGATCTTATTTACTGAAATTATCGGAATCCATTTTGCAATATCTATTCTACTTTCCGGCACTTTAGGCGGAATCGTAAATTTTTGTTTAAACAGGTTTTGGGCTTTTAATGATGGAAAAGAATATGCAGCATCGCCGAAAAAACAATTCTTGAAATTTTCTACTGTTGTGCTTGGAAGTATTTCTTTAAAATCGGCAGGCACTTTCCTATTGCAACGCGGATTTAATCTTGATTATCGGCTTGGAAGATTATTGGTAGACAGTGTGGTTTCTTACGGATTTAATTACCCGATGATGAAGCTTTGGGTTTTTAAAACCTATGCAATTGAAACAGAGACATCTAATGAAGAGGAACGAGAGATTGTCGCTGCACATTCATAAGGAAAAATCACTTTAAGTGTATTAGTTTGTCTCACAAACCATTGTAGTGTAATCTTCAAGAATGCCTCTTCCTAAATTTGTTTCAGGTTCTTAAAAATCAATATCTATTAACTAACTAAAATATTTTTGGATAAAAGCATTTTGATACAAATTGAATGGAATAAATGGTAATAACACTTTGGTAATAACGATTATAATGCTGTTTTCCTTTAATCTGAATATCTAATCACAGTAGATCAACCCATCATGTTGAATTGGTTAAAGCACCTGTAACACTTATATCTTTTAATAGGTACCATTGTTAAAATCCTCTTAAACAGGAAACTTCTAGGAACCCGATAAGTTTCAGGATTCTTACATTTTGGACAAACGGGCGACGTTAAAGTTTTAAGGGTAGCTTGTTCAATAATCATAGACAAAAAGAATAGACAACTAATTTTATACAAATACCACTTATAATATTCTTTTTATCAGAATACCTAAACACTGGCACTTTTCTTTCTATTCAAAACGCATAATTACCACTAATATTACAAATTCATTGTTTGAGGCCATCTATTATTAATTGACTTAAAGCTGTTTTGAAAAGGAGATAAATCATAAAATATTAATCATGATTAGTATTAAATACTAAAAACTGACACAAATAAGCAGTTTCCTATAAACATTCGTTTGTAAAAACTTGCTTTTCAGAAAATAAATTATAAATATTATAGAAATCATCATCATTTAATTCGCTGTACTTCGTTCAGGTTTTCCATAAGCAGAGGGAGTTGACTGGCTGCCCAACTCCTGATGGATTGATCAACAACACCAGTGGATGAGCTTGCCTTAACATGCAATGCAATAAGTTCCTGATCTGAATCCATTAAAAGTCCAATTAATTTTGCTCTGTGGTCAAGACCTGATAAAGTTTTTAGCTCCAAAATTTTACGCTTATCTTCTTCATGCAGTTCCAAGCTATTCGTAATCGATTGTTTTGACATAGCTATACTCAACTGCCTGATGTATTCCTCAGCATGATACTTTCTTTTTTCCGCCAATATCAGCAAGTTATTATCGTTTCGTATTGACAACATTTCCTCTGCAAGCGTTAACTGATAGCGATTTTTCCGAACAGCCTCGGCTGAAAAAACACTAAGAGGCATTTCATAACCCGTTGGATCTTCCTTGTGACATGCAGGCAACAACACACCTAAAAATAATAATGCAATTATCGAATATCTTTGAAAAATATAAAGTAAATGGTAAACCATAAACAAAAAAGTTAAATTGATTATTTCAAGACTTAAATGTGCCTAATCTAATCTAAAAACTTAGTTCACATCAAATTTGTTTAGTCTAATTTATCATAATGCAGATTTATGTTATGGATAATTAAAAATTACGTAGATATACAACTTTACTCCTGTTAATTAGGCACTAATAAAATAAGGCCTGAAAAAAGATTTGCTTAGCTAATATGATGTTTTAAATTCCTTACTGCATAATCAGGTTACCGTGATGTAGAGAGGGCAAAAAACGCGAGAGCCCGGTTAAATACCAGGCCCACGCGTAAAATTAATTAATTGATTCAGTTACATTACGCATACATATCACTTCCCAACTAAAGGCGATATATTTTGCTTTTAAGCTAAATGCGCTCTGTTGTTGTGTATTCTTTAATTGTCAGGCGTTTACTAGAAGCTATGGTAGCACCAATAGCTGCAGCAACAGCCCCTAAAATCATTCCTATAAACGAGAAGATAGCAAATTTTGAAAGTGCAGACGCCATTTCATCACCAATTTTTCTTGCTTTTTGTTCAGCTTCGGCTTTAACCGTTTTAATTTTTTCTTTAGCAGAATTTAGGGTGTTTACCCAATTTTCTACAATCTGCTTCGATTCTGCCTCGCTTTTTCCGGTTCTATTCTGAACGATATTCACCAAAGCTTCCTGATCTACGGCATTAAAGGTTGAATCATTTGCAGAGAATAATTTATTAACCAGAGCATCTAATTTTTGCTGTGCCAACTGAGGGTTTTCCAAAATATCCTTTCCAGTTGATTCACCTTGTCCTTCAGCAGCATTTGCCTTCGCTTTTAAGGCGCCTGGCTGTAACTCTTTTTTCTCTGTTTGCTTTAATAAAAGTTCGGCCTCTTCTTTCATTTTACCAAAAGTATTTTTATCAATACCCAATTGGTCTTCAATCATATTTCCTGCTTCTGGTGCTACAGATTTGATGCCTGCACCAGCCGCTGAAAACCCTTTTGTAATAACGGAACCTACACCCCCTACCACTTTACCCACTGATGAAGTGATCAGGTAAAGGTTTAAGAATGTTAATAAACACCAGGTTAATAATCCATGAAGAATCAAATCTGTTTTTTGTACATGATTCGAAAACCATCCTGCAACCCACCCGCCTGTAAATACCGAAATTAGCATAGTAACAATCCACCAGATTAATGCTCCGGTTCCCAGACCGCTAAAAGGTTTTGTTTCCTCAACAGGGTCTATACTTCCAAAACCGATTCCCAGGCCGAGAAAACTCAATAAGAGCTGAACTGCAATAGCAATAAAAACCCCGGCAATGATTGCACTCCAGGATAAACGACTGATAAATCCTATTGCTGATTTATCGTTTAATGTTTGAGTAGTGTGTAACATTTTTTCTTTTTTTATAATAGATAGAAACTAATTGTTGCATTATGAATTCAGGATATCCGGCTTATCCTTCGCTCAAATGTTACATCACAACACCGCGTTAGGGTCTTTGTTTGACAGAAGTAAACATATTGTAAAAAATATGTTTCATTAAACATTTAAAGAATATTTTTACTAAATATTATGACTTTTTTAGTAGTTTTTAGAATATATTCATCTTTGAGGGAAGATATTAATTACCCAGGTATGTTCATTTGAAAACCGAATCTCATCACGGTCAATTTCCAATATTTAGGTGAGCATAAAATGTTTTCTCAGAAAGAAAACAGCGTAATTTAAAAGAAAAAAAATACTTAAGAATAATATTCGTTTTGTGCTCACTAAATTCAGGCATCTATTCAATAAGCCTTTTGGCTTAGAACCTATATTATTTTACTTAATTATAACACCCTGATTAACAGGCATAAAACTCAAAATCCCGAAAACTATTGGTTTCCGGGATTAAGACTAATATAACGATTTGGGTATGTTAACTAAAATGTATAGAAGATACTCGCCTGAATATTATTATTCTTAAAATCGCCTAGCGCAACATTCGGCTTATCCATTACCTTTTCAATTCCATAAAGGTAACGTGCACCTATACCTAAGCCAATTTTAGACTGGAACCCGATGCCACCAGCTACTCCAAAATCAATTTTCTTCGCAAAATCTATATCCTGAAAACCTGTAACTTCCTCCTTTAACTTTAGGCCAACCTGCGGACCAGCCTCGACAAAAAGACCGAAGTTAGTTCTGTATTTCAATAGAATAGGAACGCTTAAATAAGAAAGTTTAATCTCTTGTGCACCTAACGGACCTGCCAATACTTTTGCGCCTTGCATAGAGAACAAAAATTCTTGCTGGATGAGGAAATTATCTGTCACTTTGAAAGCAACCGTTGCCCCGCCATGAAAACCTGCAAGAGGATCTGTCGCAAAATTTGCACCGTCAAAATTACTGTAGTTTCCCCCAGCCTTGATACCAAACTCCAACTTTTGAGCGAGCTTCTTAAACATTCCTTGCCCGAAACTACTCGTTGAGATTAAAATGCATACTGACGATAGTAATAATAGCTTTTTCATAATTTTTTCTGACTTTTTCTTTTTTTCGGCTAAACGCCCTTTTGTTTATTTGAATCAAAAGTGGTCGTTAAAACAAGATTAGAAAAGGCAAAAAACATTAAGATGGACAAATAAGCAATCGAAGCGGACATAGATGATGAGAAAAGAAAGTATGCGATAAGATCATGCATAGTTTGATAGCCAGAAATTAAGATTGTTTTTTAGGTATTGGCCAGCCACTTTAAAAACTGCGGCGCTTTTACTTTGCTCACTAAAACCTTCTCAGAAAAAGGAACTTTGAGATTGATAGAAAGTTTCCTAGTGAAAAAACTAGATACGTCGATGATCGCCCGCCTGCATACCAGACATTGCCTGTTCGCCCTGAAGAAAGTATTGCCAGAAAGTCGCTCGAGTTCATCGAGATTTTTATTTGGATAGTAAATCTTTCCTCCGAAAGTGAGCAATTGCACTACTTCATTCGCCAGGTAAAAAAGTGCAATATCATCTACATCAACAGGAATAATCTTATCCTGATGATAGACCAGTATTGAAGCAGAGCGCTGAACGCCCGCGCTTGTCATCATCTGTAACAAGGCCTTCATTTGCGGCGTTTGTTCTGAAGAGAATTGCTTTTTTAGCTGGCTGTATTTATTTATGGCAGCTTTTAGCGTATCGCTGGAAAAAGGTTTCAGGATATAATCAATTCCATTGGCTTTAAAAGCATCAAGCGCATATTCATCATAAGCAGTGCAAAAAATAACAGGTACAGCAATATTACACGCGACAAAAATTTCAAAACTCAGTCCATCGCCAAGCTGGATATCACTAAAAATGAGGTCGGGCAATTTGGCTTCTCCAAAATATTCAATACCTTCCCTAACCGACATTATTTTAACCATCTCTACTCCTTCCGGGAAAAGTTTAGCGATGTTTAGCTCAAGGTCGTCGGCAACAACCTGCTCATCCTCAATGATTACAATTCTCATTTTTTAACAATTTTATACTTACGGAGAACTCCTTATCGTCGGCTTTTATCTTTACTTCATCTCCCGAGCAAAGCCTGTAGCGCTCTGCAAGGTTGGCCAGTCCATATTGGGTTGAAGGTACTTTCAAATTTTTCTTTTGCAGGTTATTTGAAATGACCAGATAACCACCCTCCTGCGTAATCCGTATCATTAAGGGGTGCTGTTTAGTAAAATTATTATGCTTAATGGCATTTTCGAGCAGTGGCTGAAGTGAGAAAGATGGTAATGCATAAGTTTCACGCACATGCTGATCGAGTATAATAGAACATTGTAGTGCGTTTCCAAACCGGATGTACTGCATTTCGAGATAATCCTTCGAAAAGGCCAGTTCCTGTGCAAGAGTAGAAAGATTTGACGAATGATGATGAATGGAAGTTCGCAGGAAACTAGCCATATGTACAATATAATCATCCGCCATGGCGGTATCTTTATTGTAAAGTGCCTTTAAAGTATTAAGCGCATTAAAAAGAAAGTGTGGATTAATCTGTTGTTTAAGTAATTGAAATTTAGCTTCTACATTTGCCCTCCGCAGCTGTTCTACCTCCAGATCTGCAGAAAGCTTATGTTCATATAGCAATACTGAATCATGCATGATAATCACCATTGTATTCATTACGACTCCTGAGCCAATGAAGGCCAAAAACAAATTAATGCTCCAATATGAATTTTGAAACCTGGCCATATAAGCACAAATTGGCCAGAGAATAAGGTAAATTACCATGCTCGCCGGATAAGTAATTAATGTGCGATAGAGCGTGAATTCTTTTGATTTAACCGAAAAACGTTTTCCAAGAAATACCATTAAAAGCACATCAACATGCCCGATCAGGGCGATGGAAAGCAAGGAAAGCAGGGTATACGGGTAAAGTGAACCTCTTGGTCCGTTATTATAATAAATGATATAAAATATCATGCCGATAATGATGGCTAATAACCAGCTCAAGCGATTAAGGCGTTTTACGTTCAGTTTAAGAACCATAATCACAAATTTAATTAATAGTTGGTATTAACGTGTTATAAAAAAGCCTAGACGGACAAAATTGGGTTTAAAGCGGCCAATGCGTAAATGTTTTTTTAAAGCTAGCAATATTGAACGCCTTAGAATATTTATATCCTAGATGTTTCTAATTTGCTTCACATCGTAAAAACCATTGTACCAAACAAGTGTTTTATTTTAGAACGCAATATAATTGCCACTTAAAATATTGAACTATGGAACAAAGAAATATAATTTACAGCAACCTGGAAGAACTTTCCAATAGTAGTTATGAACTAACTGAAGGCGAAGCAGACATCAGAGGATGGAAAGTAAAAACCGAAGCAGGAGCAACAATTGGGAAAGTACGTGATTTGTTGTTTGATCCGGAAAACAATGCGGTACGATACACCATCATTGATTTGGATAACCTGGGCGCAGACCTTGAAGAAAAAGCGGTTTTAATCCCGATCGGACTTGGACGTTTATCAGATGATAAGGATGAATTAATATTACCAGATATTCACCTGGATCAGTTTAAAGCTTTGCCTCAATATATCATTGGTGAGGTTACGCACGAGTTGGAAGATAGGATCAGGCATGTGATTGGCAGTCCGGCTGCATTACGTATGGAAGAAACGATTATAGAAATAGACCGTGAGAATTTCTATCAACACCATCATTTTGACAAGGGTAATCTTACTCAGCGTGGCACCAGAATTTCAGAAGCCAATAGCCTTGAATCAGATCCTTTGGTTGATCCAGAGCGGATAGAAGAACGAAATACCATCCATCAACTGATCGATCATTCTGAAAAGAAAGACTAAAATAAAAATTTGCATCGCTATACAATAAATGACAGATAGAAGCGTCTTATTACCGAGAGCGTTAATTTAGATTAAACGGGAGTCGTCCACTGGATGATTCCCGTTTTCCATTTATAAAGCTTTTCTATTTGTTAGCGAACTTTCTAACCAACTGACCATGCTTTTTTTACGGTTAACCGTCTTGCTCTCTGTTTCCTCTGTGAAAATCTCCGTGCACTTTGTGGTAAAAGTTAACTAATTGATAAAAATAACCACAGAGGCCAAAGAGAAAAAAGCACAGAGATCGAGAAGATTAGGCAATTATTAACTTACTGATTGATGTCTCATCAAACAGCCTATCTTTTTATCTCTAAAATTCACTCAACTACTTAAGTTAAATGTAGATTTTTAAAAACCAAAATAAGCCGAAAGTGTTTAGATAGAAACAAAATCTAAAGCCCTTGTCACTTAAGTCACTATCGAAAACCCGCTGGAGCATTGCACCAGATCGGGTAACCATTTATCCCTACGGTCTGTCTTACATTTTGGCCGCAGTGGTGGCCATTATTTTCGCAGCCGGATATTTCTTTTATACACGTTCTATGCAAAATTCAATGGAATCATCGATGCCATTGCTCCTGGTGCTGATTGTTATAGTCATTCTGTTTGTAGGCTGGGCGGGAACTTCTATCGAATTTGATATCAATAGTGGAATCATGCGCAAAAAACTAATGGGTTTCCTGCCTATCAGTTCGATTCCATTTTCCCGCATTCACGGCATCAGCCCAGTATCTAATATGATGGGTTCTTATACATATAGGGTATTCAAAAAGGACAATCGATATGGAAAGGGCATACTGGTATCTTGTTCATATGGAAAAAATGACGATCCCAATGCCATTGCATTTGTAGATGAAGTAATTACAACGGTTCATCGCCACCTGGAAGCTCACGATAGTCCCGAAGATTTTATGCCACAGACTATTGAAAACTATACGTTTTTTAACGTGCAAGGCGGTACTTATACCCTTAAAAAAAACAGGATCGGAAGTATCGTATTCGGTACACTGTTGTTGGCCATTGGGATTCATGAACTTACTCCTTACGCCTGGTTGGGCCACGACATAAACATCGGGCGAATTTTTTTTCTGCTCTTTACGCTCATCGGCGGACCTGCAATCATCCTTGCCGGCTTTACAGACATTACCATTGATAAAACTTCCCGTTTGCTCACCAGAACAAATCCTATCGGCCTTGGGAATAAGACCTACTCCTTCGATAACTTTAATGGCATACAAACCGTTAGAAAATCTACCAACTTTATTTATTCAGGCACTGAAGTTCAGGTTTATTTCTTAAAACCCGGAACGCAGAAGGAGGAAGCGATTGCGCTTCAAAGTTTTTTCAGCACACGGAAGGTAGAACGCTTTGTCGCCGAGTTAAATAGCATTATTATTTAATCTTCTTGTCAATTTCATTTACAAATCAACATTATAAAACTAGAATCATTTTAATCTTAAACCGCTATGAAAAACTTATTTACCACCGCACTAATATTATTTTTTACTGTTACGCTCTCACAGAAAAGTAACGCGCAGGAAGATGCACGCATCAAAATTCTGCTCAGCGTGAATGCGAATGGAAAACCGATGACAGCCACCTTGAATAGCATTTCTACATCAGTTTCGAGATATTATGATGATGTAGTAGCTGCCCCTGCTAGTGGGAAAAGTAAAGATTCTACTGCTACCAAAACGGATGTACCTACTATGGGCTACAAACCAGGCGTATTTTATCTTAATCTGGATGTGAAGAACCTGCCTGATGAGATGCTTAAGCTAATGGCTGGAAAGAAAAGTAACTTCGATGGTACAGTTACGATAACAGACAGTTATGGGAAATTACCTGTTAGAACAATTAAGTTCCTCAAAGCATCATTATCTAGCTTTTCAGATCAATATTCATCCACATACTACGGAGAATCAATGGGCAATGTAATCATTTCACTTACTTGCAGCTCTCTATCTATTAATGGCATTTTAATAGAACAGTAAAATATGGACTTGCTATCATCGGGGCTGTAGCCTTTCGACAGGCTCAGAATGATATTTAAATTTGATACAGCCATTTACCTAATCATTGATAATACAATCCTTCCCTATCGTAATGAAATACATTTTAATTATTGCTTCTTTCTTTTTGTTTACCACTCAGGTTCAATCACAAATAAAACCTGTGCGAACAGGTTGGCATTCGTTTACCATCCAGTGGATCACTTTTAATAAATCCAATCCGGGGAAAGTATATATCAAGGAAATCGGGGAAGAAGAATATAGCATTGAAGGCGAGCATAGGGATCCCAAATCAAAAGAGTACGTAACCATTAAGGGAACATTCCTGAACCAGGGCAGCACATTAAAATTCAATGGGAAGATTGTTTCTAAAATCAATTCCATCAATGGTGGACAGCCTTGTGAACTTAACGGACTTTCCATCTTTAAAGCCAGTGGCAAGAGGCAATACTGGCGGCTGCAACAAATGCTCAATTGTGATGGTGAAACCACAGATTATATAGACATCTTCTTTTAAATCGTATCATTTTATTTAAAAATTAATCAATATCATCGCATAAAGACTTTTATGAAATCCAAAATACACTATTCACTATTGATGATTGCCATCAGTTCTATGTTAATGCTAAGTTGCAAGAAAAAGTCAACAGACGAGCCAACATCGGTAGGCCCATGCGAAACTAAATATGAAGTGATGTTCGGAGACCAGGTGTTAACCAATGAAACGGCTACTGCCAGTTATGAAAATGGACAAATCAAATCTATAAATTCTGCTAGTACTGTATTGAATTTTGAATATTTAACAGATCGGGTAAATGTTTCAGGTGCTGGTGTGCAAGCTTACCGGGTTGATCTTAGTGACAAACTTGCTGTAAAGCTTACGGATTTAAAAACCCAATTAGAACAGCGCATGACTTATGATGGAAATAGAAATCTGGTTAAAATAGAAGCCTATCTAAATGGCAATTTAACTGATACCAAAATCCTTACCTATAGCAATGGCAATCTGGCTACCCTAACGCAAACCTACACCGATGATCCGGCAGTGAAAAGGGTTACTACCTATAGCTATTCTACTGAAATTGCCACAAGAGTTGACACCGAGACACGCCATTTTATTTTTGGCTCAGTTGACTTTAGTATTCCATTGTTTCTAACCGGATCTGCCTCCAGAAATATTTTAACAGCGAGTTTATACACTTACACCTCCGGAAATTTCCGTTCTGATATTAACAAAACCTACACCTATACGCGAAATGGTAGCGGAATACCGACCAGGATAGTAGAAGACAGCCACAGCGTAACCGTTAGCAACGGCGTGCAAACGCAAGATGAAAGATTAAAACAAACTATTCTGATAAATTCTACATGCAATTAAATAGTAATAGGATAGTTATCTAAATTAAGATGATAGCTGTAAATTTCAAGCTTCAGCTCCCGAAAAAAGAAATAATATCATAAAGACGAGGACTTTACCATAAGAGGTACATTATCTGAGCAATTCATGAGAGTAATATTTCTTACGAAACCAAAATGCAAGATTCACAAGTGCAATCAGTACCGGAACTTCCACCAAAGGGCCAATTACTCCTGCGAAAGCTTCGCCTGAATTTATGCCGAATACACCAATGGCTACCGCAATGGCAAGTTCAAAGTTATTTCCTGTAGCGGTGAATGCAATTGATGTGCTTCTGGAATAATCCGCACCAAAGAAACGGCCGGCAAAGAAGCTGACAAAAAACATAATGGAAAAATAAATAACCAGTGGTATGGCAATACGCGCTACATCCATTGGTAGCTGAACGATGAGTTCTCCTTTCAAGCTGAACATCATTACTATTGTAAAAAGAAGTGCAATTAAGGTAATTGGAGAGATTAGTGGGATAAACTTATTATTGAACCACTCCTCTCCCCTGGCACGAATTAAAACAATGCGACTGATTAATCCCATAGCGAAAGGAACCCCGAGATATATGCCGACACTTTCGGCAATCTGACCGATGGAAATATTTACTTTCAGCCCCTTTAATCCAAATAAAGGAGGAAGAATAGTGATAAATACATAAGCGAATACACTATAGAGTAAAACCTGAAAAATGCTGTTCAAAGCAATTAAACCTGCAGCATATTCACGGTTCCCTTCAGCAAGTTCATTCCAAACCACAACCATGGCGATACATCGGGCAAGTCCGATCAGTATTAATCCAACCATGTATTCGGGATATTGATGTAAGAAAACAATTGCAAGAAAGAACATTAGCAACGGACCAATTACCCAATTCAGGACTAATGAAGTGGTTAATACCTTTGTATCTTTAAAAACCTGACCAAGATTTTCATATTTAACTTTTGCCAGTGGCGGATACATCATCAGTATTAAGCCTATTGCCAGTGGCAAATTGGTAGTGCCGTTTGAAAATGAATTAATAAATACCGAAGATGACGGAAAAAAAGCGCCAATGCCCACGCCAATTGCCATTGCCAAAAAGATCCACAGGGTTAAATACCGATCCAGGAAACTTAATTTCTTTCGCCCGGATGCCGGTGCGCAATGATTAGCAGACATTTAAATTTACTTTAATTCTTTATAAAAGGAGATAGTATACCAGTAATATTATAGCCGGAGATTACGCTTTAAGATATGCTTCAGTAAAGTCGCGACTGTAATCTTTAATCATATTTCTCACGCGCTCAAATTCTGCATCGATCTCTGATTCAGTTCCGGTAACTTTAGCCGGATCAGGAAAATTCTGATGTAGTTTTATGGCCTTGCTAGGAAAATACGGACAGCTTTCTTTTGCATGATCGCATACTGTAATCAAATAATCAAATTCAACATCCATATATTCGTTGATGTTATTGGAAGTATGTCCTGAAATATCAATACCATCCATTTTCATTGTTTGTATCGCTTTGGGATTAACGCCATGCGTTTCAATGCCCGCGCTGTAGATTTCTGCATCTTTTCCCGCAAAGTGTTTGAGGTAGCCTTCGGCTATCTGGCTTCTACAGCTGTTGCCTGTACAGAGTACTAAAATTCTTTTCATTGATTTTTTTATCAAATCCATCACGCGTATTTAGTTAAGCATGATGGCGATGCAACTAAATATTTAATTTTTGAAAGGTATTAGCAACATCCTCCACCAGGTGTGCAAGAATTTGCCGGAGTGGCTAGATTTACTAACCCTGGCTGCTTTACTGGTTCAGGTATACCACACTGATCCATGGCTAAACAAGCTGTCTTTTTTGCTATTAAGATGAAATTGGTACCATTGAAGGCTAAATCATATCTGCCAATAGTATCTGCCTGGTACTCTACCTCAATTTCAGAATCTTCCATTCCCAATACTTGCTCTGAAAGACTAATTATATTGAGCAGTTTCCCAGGCTTTAACCTGTGTTCAAAATCGTCTGCATCCCAAAGCTGGAAGTTGGCCACTTTTTCATGGCGAACAGTTCCGCCACAATCAATAAAATCTTTGGAAATCACACCTACCTCCGTAACATGGAAATGCGCTGGCACCATCTCCCCACTTTCCAACTGAAAATTAACGCTTTCTACTTGAGCAAGAATGTCTTTTATTTCTGATAGTTTCATAATGATATTTGTAATATTGCAATTTAACGATTGATTAGACTTTAAAAAAAGTTAGCAACAGCTTCAGTTTTTTTATACGAGCCCAGGAAGCTCCCAAGCAATGATTCGAGCAGGCTCCAGGTATCTGGATCTATACAATAGCAGACCTTAACCCCTTCTATTGTTCCCTGAATAATGCCTGCATTCTTAAGTTCTTTCAAATGCTGTGAAATGGTAGCTTGCGCTAAACCAAGTTCTTCTACAAGATCTCCACAGATGCATGCATTTGCAGAGATGATCTGTTGCAGGATAGCAATACGCGCTGGGTGAGCAATAGCTTTCAATAGCATCGAAAGCTGATTCTGTTCACTTGTAAATATTTCTGATTTTGTAAGTCCCATAAATTATATCGCAATATTACGATAAAAATATTAATCTGCAAATTAACTTACTTCCAGGATATTAAATACTACTCCTGAACAGCTTCTTTATTCCTTAAGAATTTTATAAAAACATAGATTGATTTTCCTTGAACTAGAATTACCGGAATAAGCGCATTCAATACTAACCAGTAAAATTTTAAGTCTGTGAAATCATTTGTTTTATAGGGCGAGAAAAGCATTTGTACAATAATGGCAAAGAAAAAAGTGACCAGATAGCTATCGATTTGATGCCATATATATTTCCTTCTAATTATTTTTTTTTCAAGATTTTCCATAATTGTGTATTTTTATTTTCAGCAGGTTAATTTGTTTTTCAGGCATCTTTAATAAACTTTCTGGCACTCCGTTCCATTTTTTATTTAACCGTCTGCCCTCTTCTGCAGTTATGCCCATCACACTGCCGTGGCGTGGATAGAAATTTTTAGTAAACGATTCTGGTGTAGTACTAAATGTATACAAATCTTTACTCCGCTGAAATTCATACCGATGGTTAGTGTATAAATCGTACATTAATATATAAGTATCTGAATTATTGAGTTTAAAGATGCTGGAACCTTCCACTACAATCTTTCTTGGAGAATAAGCATCCAGGTATTTGAAATCTTCAATCCATGGACCCCGGAGCGTTTGTGCTGTTGCTTGCTGTATTCCATTTCTGATCTCCTTTCCCTGTTCATCTTTAGTATTCCCCTTAAAGAAAAAATGATAGGTACCATCTTTGTAAATAATATCGCCGTCTATGGCGCCATATTTAGGACTAAACAGCAAAGTTGGTTCCTTTTCAAAAGCTGTAAAATCTTCAGTAGCATAAGCAGCGTAAAAATCTAATTTAGGATCATCCTTATATTTTACAGTGAAATAAACCATATACTTCCCTGCTTCGGGATCGTAAATGCTTTGAGGTGTCCAAACCCATTGTATGTTTTTAAATTTAACAGGATATGTTTTCTCCAGATCAATAAAGCCGTGTTTCCAGTTAATTAAATCCGCAGATTTTAACATCACGATACCTGGATTATGGGCCCAGCCATTTTTGGCGGTATTCATATCCGTAGCCACCATATAAAAGTGTTTACTATCTTCTCCTCTTAATATATGTGGATCTCTGATGCCTCCAGTTCCTGAAATTTCTTCTGAAGCAATGACTGGTAGGTTTTTATTTAATGCAAACCAGTTTACCGCATCTCTGCTTGCCGCAAAGCGGATTTGTTCATCCATTTGCCTGGGACCCGAGCCTTCAAAATAGGTAAATAAATATCCCTGATAATCTTGCTCCTCATGGGCAATTGAAATCTCGAATGATTTTTTACGCCGAATGTTCCCTGCTGATAAGGTTGCAATCATCTTTACCTTCACTTTCTTCCCGGTACGCGGTGAGCTTTTAAATAATTTCCCCGCATCCGATAAGTATTCGGGATTGAGAGATTTCCAAACAATCTTCGAACCATGAAGTCCTTTGAGAGTTAAAGGCAAATCCCACCGTAAATTTTTAATATATCCGGGGCCGATAACCAATAATTTAGCATCCTGAGCAACTTTTTCCACATCAGAAATGGTTTCTTTGTGATCATGCGCAACTGCTATCTGGCTAAAGTGCAACATAATCAGGTAAAGAAAAATAAAGATGGATTCGGATTTATGAGGGGTAATTTTCATCATTCTATTTTACTAATATTATTTTTAATATCGTCGATTTTATTAATCTAATCGCTAATTGGCGCTTATTTAATTTATAGCAATCGCTTTAGCCTCCCTACATGGCCAAACCACTGTTTCTTCGTTCTGCTCTTAGACCGGCATGGTCAATTTTTCGGGATGGCACTGACCAAGCCAACCCACTAACTTTAAAAGAAAAATTGCGAGCCGGCAACTTTGCTTCTTTGGTTGCCCAAAGAAGAGAGCCCGTCCGGCTAGGACAAAATAAAATTGAGATTGTAAAAATCTCTGATGTAATGTCATTCGATAATTCTGTGTGGAATGAAGTCAGTAGATAAAACGCAGGGATCCTTCGTAACTCAGGATGACAGTGAAAGGTTATAAAGCGATCGCATTAAGATTGCTTCGCAATGACGATCAGGCGGCTGTCACTGCGGGAACGATGCAATTTTTTAGACTAAAGACACCTTCTAATACTTACCGCTTTTTCCTTTTCAACCACAATAAAGCGCCAGTAATAAAAAGAAAACCCGGACTTAATCCAAAAATCACATAGATCCACTTCAGGATTTTACCGGCAAATGCTCCTTCGTGAAGTTTGTATGCCATATATTCCAGCCGCTCATCCAACCCCTGCTCATCAATGATAGTGTAATGTTTTAATTTCCCCGTACGGGCATCAAAAGTAATACTACTCGCCTTACCCAGAAGCAATACATTTGTTGTTTGAGGCATTTTTCCCCTCACCAGAATATCGGCATCTTTTACTGTCGGAATGTTAACCGCAATAGGTTCGAAACCTGGAATACTTTTACAGGCCTGGTTAATCAGGCTATCGATATTTGCAGGTACTTCATAATTGGCCTGCTGTTTCGGGAGCACCCACATAGATGGCATAAAATATTCCCTTAACATCCAAAAGCCGGTAAAAAAAAGAACTATATTAAAAAGTAATGCCCAAACCCCAATAATTCGGTGTAGGGAAGAAAGCCCAGTTCTCCAATTTTTGAAGTTAAGGCCTGCCCTAAACCGCAGGGCCTGCCAGAAATGCTTTCTATAAATAATAATTCCTGTGATCATTGACAGGAGCATCACCAGGCCCATAATTGCAGTAAAAAACATTCCGGGTATCCCCAATTGCAGGCTATAATGAAAGGTATAAATCCATCGGAGAAAAGACGGGGCCATCTGCTGATAGCCCCCCTCTCTAAGAATTTTTCCGGTATAGGGATCTACAAAAACGAAATAAAGATAGTTATCGGCAAGATGTTCCTGCCGCTTATAAAGCATAAACTCGTAACTATCATACTTATCGCGGGGAAAATCATGCAAAACCAATTTTTTCAGATTGGGATGCGTCCGTAAAATCATCCGGTAGATTTCATCCGCAGGTATTTTTTTCCCCACAGGAGTAAGATTATGCAATTCAGGATTAAAGTATCGATCAAGATCGTGCCTAAAAACAAGTAATGAACCGCTTAACCCATATAAGAGAAAAAATAATCCAGCGGCCAATCCTACCCAGCCATGCAACTTGAAGGATAATTTGGTTAATCGTTTTTTCCAGTCCATTACCATCTTCTTATTAAAATTTATAGCCTACGTTTAACCTAAACTCACGTGGCGGATAAGGAACATAAGCATAGGTGCCGGTTGTTGCAGCAGATGGCGTAATCCATGCACTCCCATAATTGAACCTGTTTAATATGTTATTGATAATTCCATTTACAGATAGCCGGGAATTCGACCAGCCAATTCCGCCATCTACACGAAAAACAGGCGCAAGCTTCAGGTTTTGCAATTCATAGCGGCCAGCTCTTCCCACCTGCAATTGATATCCGGCTGATACAGATACTCCTTTTATCTCTGTGAATGGTAAAAGATAATTTAGCCAGGTATTTTGAATATGTTTCACCCGAAAAGGTGTAGCCAATCCTACCCTGGCCACATTGGCATCCTTAGAAATATGGCTATCGGTATAGGCATAGTTAATTACCGTATTCAGACCTTTAACAATTTCTCCTTTCAGATCAAACTCAATTCCTTTAGAAAGTGTCTGCCCTAACTGTGTCTGGATGTTTGTAGAAGGGTCGCTTACCTTTACATTATCGCGGATAATCCGATAAACCGAAACGGTGGTATTCCATTTACCATCCATCCAGTCTTTCTTAAACCCTGCTTCCAGGTTTTCACCTTCGAGTGGCTTAAATGCCTCACCATTTGTGGTATTTATTCCGCTTTGTGGAGTAAAAGTCTGATCAAAAAGTGCATAGACCGATAGATCAGACGTTAGCGAATAGTTCAAACCAAATTTTGGGGTGAAAGCTGTATTTTTAGTCGTTCCCAAACTGGTTCTGGTTGCACTTTTTTGAACGCCAGTTTCACTGAAAGTTAATCTTGCAGCTAGTGTTATACGGAGTTTATCCCCGAACATAGCAAGTTCATCCTGTACATAGGCTGCCTGATAACTGATGGATTGCTGATCGGTGGCAATTTCCGTTAAATCGCCGGCACGCAAATTGGCATCAAAGCCAATCCCATATACAGGATTATACGCATCAAGCGGATAAAGGGTTTGGTTAGCCGTTGGGTCACTGGCACCTGAATAAGACAGAAACTTCTTCCGGTTAAGATCAATACCACCCACAAACTGGTGATGGATAGCGCCTGTATTAAATTCGCCGTTAATATAGGGCTGGATAGCCAGCACGTCTGTATTTAAACGCTCGTAGGTTGCCCTGCGCATGATCAGATTGGGCTGGGCTGCATTGTATCGTGAAACAAAAAAATAAGTACCTTCCAAATGGTCGTGCGCATAGGCTGCATTTACCGTGAGGTGCCAGTTTTTATTAAAAGCATTATGATAACTTAAAAAACTGTTGTGTTCTATAGATTTAAATGGTGCTTTATTGGGATCATTTATGGTAAAATCAGTTGGCAGACTGGCAAATCCATCAGGTGCAAACACTGTAGAAAAGTATTGCTGAAAGCGCTGTGTTTGGAAAAGGTATTCCGCTGAAACATAAGAATGATCATTGATATTGTATTTGATTACCGGATCTATCACCAGCTTATCGTTAAAATTATACTTCTGGAAGGATTTAGCCTTTTGCCCGGCAGCATTTAGCCGGTATTGCCATTTACCTGCCTTATCCATGTTGCCATCAAGATCTGCCGTTACCCGATACAGGTTAAAACTACCAGTTGCCAGGCTGATTTGATTGGTATTACTTCCCATAGGTTGTTTGGTGAGTACATTATAAGAACCAGCCGGATCAAAAAGACCGTTTATATAGCTCGATGGCCCTTTTATAAATTCTACCCGGCTGATAATGGCGGCATCTTCCGCGCTGGGGCCAGCATAAATCATAGAAAGATCCATTCCGTTACGCATGGGGGTAATCTGTGCACCGCGCATAAAAACCGAAGAGTTGTACATATCGGCATTGTTGTTCCGAATGGCACCACTCACATTCCGGGTTACGCTTTCATTGATATTTATCGATTGCTGATCGGCGATGATACTTTGATCAATCTCCTGGATATTCTGTGACAGCTGGAGCAGCGGTGTATTTAGTTTCAAAGCTGCTGAAGACTTGTTCAGGTTATACCTGCGGTAATAGCGGGAACTTATTTTTACCTCGTTCAGTATCTTGGCTGAGGTATCTCTGGATGTTTTAACCGAGTCCTTTTTAATTTTTGTTTGGTCTTGGGCCGAAACTACGGCAATAACCATCACTAAAAAAAGGCCCGTTAATAATATATTTTTCATTTAAATTCTGTTTTATGGCTGCAGATTTAAAAATTAATAAAAGCATCATTTTGCAAACTGATGAACCATCAATTTTTCTCCTGATTGTTTTCTGCAGTCCTGGTTTAAGGCTAAACTTTCTTGTACTGAAAATGGGCAGCTTATCGCAGCAGCTGCTACGAAATGCCGTCAGAGAAAGCAAAACAATAAGTGAGATCCTAAATACTTTTATTTAGTTTGTCTGCCGCTAGTGTTTACTGTGATCGTGACTCGGTATGCCACCTAATCCCTTAATATTGAACTTCTTTAGATAAGTATCTGATGCCTTTAGTACTGCTTCATACTCCAGATCCAACCGCTTAATCTTAATCATCTCTGCTTCGAAATATTGTATGGCTTCCGCATTACTCTTACCTTCCGTATCCGGCTCGAAACGCTGCATCCATTCCATCATATTTTCATCAGCCTTGTCGAGCTTTGCAATAAGCATGGAGATTTTTTTCTGGTCGGCCGTGGTATCCGTCGCCAGCTGGTGATCGGTATTTACCTTTAATTTAATCTTCGAAAGACTATCCAGTATCATTCGATATCTTGCTGCCTGCTCGCCATCGGCCATAACGTTATTATGTATATCAATTACTTCCTCACGTACGGCTTTATAATTCCGTTCACTTTTGCAACTTAAAATGAGTACTGCGGAAATCAGGACCAATAATAAGGCGCCAAAATGTTTTTGAAAAAAATTTTTCATATTCCTAGATTCTTAATTTCATGAATAAAAATGACCTAACATGCTCACTTGCGCCAATGACATGATTTTGCCATAAGCTGCTCCATAGTTGAAGAGAAATAGTGGTGTAAAAAGTCATTCGTTTATTTTTCAGATCTGGCGCATGGCGTAAAATATCCGGACAAGCGCATAATAGTCCACTCTAAACTGTAGTTATCGATTACAATTTAGATAAGAGACGATCTGATCAATTTAAAATACAGGCAAAACTCACCAATCGCAATTATCGATCAATATCGATTACGACATTCATTTAGTAAAGAAAATAGAATTTGGGATTTAAGCCTGTAACAGTACAGACTTAGGTGGTTGAAAAATGGTAAAAGCACGATGGACGGTATTGAGTACCGGGCGCTGTGGATAAATAATTCTTAGCATTGGCCGTTGAAAAGTGAAGGATGATGCTACGGACGGCATTGCTTCCATATAATGGATTCGCTGGTTACTGCGTTCCTGTTTTTTCTCCTTTTCTTCGGCCAGTTTTAATTTTTTCATTAAAAAACATTTGCCATTACAGTGCATCCACGGACGGTTTTTATTTTCGCAAAGTTTTTCAGCGATGTACTTTTGATTTACTTCAAAACCAGCATAGATAAAAAAGCGCGAAAAATTAGACCCAATAAGTGCAAACAATAAAGATATGGCAATTAACCTGTTCAACATTTCGCTGCAAAGCTAAGCATTACAAGTTTTAAAATTTATATTAAAACAAAAACTATAAACTTTTTTAAGATAATACAGAAGGAGAAAAAGCCCCTATCCGCCTAACGGCACCTTTCCCCGGAAGGGAAAGGGCGCAAGAAAAATATTCAACACACCTCGCGATCGGCACCATGCTATTTCAACCCTGTTATATGCACCCCCGCAATCTGCACCCTGTTATCCGGCCTAGGAGATGATGGAAGGAGAAGCCGTTGAAATTTTTACACCAACGTTCAAATACCTCAAACCCGAGGTAGCGCGAACGGCTCTTAAAATAAAATCTTTATTAAAAACAAATCGAGCCCTTGCGCTACCGCCATTTAAATTTCGACGAGCTAATCCAACATCAGATCCAAGCCTTGATTTTTGCTTCTTTTCATCAAGGAAAAGAAGAAAGCCCCGGCGGCCAGCCGAGGCAAGCCAGCGCAGCGGAAAAACGGCACCTATCCGCCTAGCGATAACTTTCCCCGGGAGGGGGAAAGGGCGTAGAAAAAAACATTCTTCGCACCTAGCGATTTAAAAAAATCAATAATATTAAAAACATAGGTCCTGAATCAAGTTCAGGATGACGACCGCTTTAACCGCCGTTCATGCTATTCCCTAAAAACCTATATTCGTATGAAGAAACATCACAGATCTAATGAAGCACCCTGTTATTTCCACCCTGCTATCCGGCATAGGAGATGACGGAAGGAGAGGCCGTTGAAATTTTTACACCTCCGTTCAAATACCCAAACCCAAGGTAGCGCGAATGGCTCCTAAAAATAAAATCTTTATTACAACCAAATCGAGCCCTTGCGCTACTGCCATTTAAATTTCGACGCGCTAATCCGACATCAGATCCAAGCCTTGATTTTTGCTTCTTTTCATCAAGGAAAAGAAGAAAGCCCTTCGGCGGCCAGCCGAGGCATAGATGAAAGTGGTGAGTCACCAACAATTGAATAGGTAAGTCACCAATCACTGGATGGACTGATATGGGTATTCATGATGATTTATTATACTTCGTTAAGCATCAATTTCATTTATAAAACTACTCACTTCCTCATTCACTTCATGATGGCGTTCAACAAAGCCCATGTGCCCGGCTGGTGAAAGCGTCAGCAGCTTCGAACCTGGGATATTACTATTCATGAAATTACTCGCCTCCAATTTCGTAAGGCGATCAGATACTGCCCCTATCACTAATGTTGGCACATTTATGTCTTTTAATACCTTTGTTGCATCATACTCAAACATTCCCAAAACCCCTCTTCCGGTTATCGCTGGCGGAGCCATGGTAGAAAGTAAAGCTGTAAAATCCAACTGATTCCCAGATTGCGTTCCGGCAAAGGTTAAGAACCTGGTCATGATCAGGCTGCTACCATTAAAATAGCTCATCCATCTGCTTATCCAAAGTAATGGTGAAAGACCAATCATTATCCAACATAGCGGTTTTAACACCGGATTTTGCAACCGGGTAATCAGACTACTCATGATGGAAGTTTTAGTTGGATTGGTGTAAGTAGTGTGCTCCAGAATGAGCCCCTTAACGCTTGATATGCTTTTAAGACGAAGCTTCATATAAGTTAAAATGGTAAATCCTCCCATACTGTGTCCCCACCAATGCTATTAACTTAAGCTATTTATATGTCTGGTGCAGTCTGTTTTTTCTTTTTTTAAACGTTATTCTAGGAAAGCTTCTGTCCGGTTTTATTGGAATTTTAGAAGATGCTATTAGTTTAATAAG
>NZ_JBLYEE010000018.1:0-89217 GCF_048515415.1 Pedobacter sp. N23S346 | reverse complement strand
AATAAAGCTTTGACGAATTTATCCGACATCAGATCCAAGCCTTGATTTTTTTGTTACTTTTTTGATCAAGCAAAAAAGTAAGAGCCCTTCGGCGGCTAGCCGAGGCAAGCCAGCGCAGCGGAAAAAAAAGCCCCTATCCGCCTAGCGGCACCTTTCCCCAGATGGGAAAGGGCGTGTAATAAGCATTTTTCGCAGCTAACGATTGAAAAAAATCAATAATATTAAAACATAGGCCCTGAATCAAGTTCAGGATGACGACCGCTTTAACCCACCGTTCATGCTAATAGTAAAAAAAGCTATCATAAAAAATCTGAAATTGTACCCTGCTATTTCCACCCTGCTACCCCGGCATAGGAAATGATGGAAGAACTAATACCTATATTATTGTTGCAACAAATAATTTTCTAATGATTTTAATGCATCTTCCCATCCCTCTTTATGTGGATGCACACCTTCTTGTTCACTTTCACTCTCCTGATGAATGGTCAGTTCTGCTTCACCATTTATTTCGTTAAATTCAACCGTGAGCAGATAATTTCCATTTTCTAAAGCGGTTTCATCGAGAATCCAGTTCCAGGAGTAAACCAATTTCTCTTCTGGCTGCACCTCCTGATATTCTCCCTCAATCACCAATTTGGTGTCATCCTTTCCGTTAGGCTTAAAAATGTAGGTTACTTTTCCACCTTCTTCAAGATTGTTTTCTACGCTTGATAACTTTTTACCTGCAGGCTGCCACCACGCCTTTAAAGCAGACTCATCCGTCCAGGCTTTAAATAAATCTGCCTTACTTACGGCAAAGCGTTGTATAATAATAACTGGATCATTCAACATATTTTACCCCTCTAAGATCAAACAACACCACATTTTTCCCAAATGTTCATTCTTATTCCTTCAGGGGTTACGAATATATTAATCGATCTCAATTGGTGTTCAAAGGTCTTTTAAAACAAAAGAGTGGAACCAACTATTGATCCCAATCTTCTGCTTAAGCAAATGATGTAAAAAAGGTATGATGATTTTAATTAATCTATTATCTCCGCTAGGTTTCGCTTCGGCTAACTTTTATGCGTTTGGCCAGTTGATTCTGCTTCTTCTCTTCATCGCCAAGAATAATACCCCAGGGTTTTAGGCTCTCTACCCTATCGAAAATAATTTTCAATACTGCAATTACAGGAATGGAAAGAAACATTCCGGATATTCCCCAAAGCATTTCACCAACAATTACACCCAATACCGTAATTAGTGCATTGATTCTAACTTTTGAGCCCACTACAATTGGAAGCAAAACGTTACTATCAATTAAGTGGATAACAACTAATGTTACCACGACTAAAATTACCTTCGTAATCGCCGTTGCTGTAGCGAACGTAATTAGCGTGCTCAATAAAAGCGCTACAAAAATCCCGATATAAGGGATGATATTTAGTATCCCAGTAATTAATCCAAGTAAAAAAGCATACTTAATGCCAAGTGCCCAAAATACAATACTTACTGCAGCTGCAACAATTGCCATTTCTATGAGTAAGCCAATAATGTATTTCCTGATGATGTATTGTACCTGCTCGATAATATCATAAACCAGTTTATTGTTTTCTTCCAGAAATACAGACACCAGGAATTTCATAATTAAACTACGGTATAGGAGGAAAAAAAATGTGTAAATAAATGTGAAGACCAGAAATAATAAGATTGATGATAACGATAATACCGTTGCACTCACTACCGTTGTGCTCGATGCTAATGCCTTTGTAGTGGCCGTATGCACATAATTTAATTGCTTTGCCGCATCAATATTAAAGCGGGTATCTATCCACTTTTGCAGATTTGAAATGGTTACCCCTAACTGTTCTTTAAACTGCGGCCAGTCTCCAGCCAGATTACTTAACTGAGAACCGATGATATAAAGCACCAGACAAACGGTTCCAAGCATCAAAATTACAGAAAGCATAGAGGCAGCACTTCTCGGTAGCTTAAATTTTTTCTCAAAAAAAGATGCCATTGGCAGCAATAGGATCGAAAAGAGACTAGAGAAAATCAGTGGTGAAAGGATTTCTTTTGCAATGATAACCAGGTAACCGAAAGCAATCAGGCTGACCAATACGCACATTGTTTTCACATAAAAAGGGCGTTGTGAGAATTGAATATCCATAACTATAGTTTATATTTTGGGAAGGTTTATTTGATATCGATTTTCTAAAATTATCATATTTAAGTAGGCACATTCTCTTCATCCAAAACCTGCGGTTCTTTTTCATGAGGTTTTGCAATCCGTTTTAATATATACGATAAAACCATAGCGAAGATAACGTAAGCCACAAAAATTAAATATCCCGGTTGCAGGCTACTGTTATTTTCAGTTACTGTTTTTAACGGACCAGTGTCCATATTCAGGTTGGAAAGCTGACTTTTCAAAATACCGTTTAATCCGATGTAAGTCATGGCAACACCCACTACCATCACATCAGCCATATCCCATTTACCAGATTCGAAGGCCAGATAGCGCACCACTTTACTTTCTGCCAGGCGATCATTTCCCCAAACATGCAGGCCTTTACCTAACAGTCTTAGCGCAGGCAAAATAATTACGAAAATCATCATTAGCGCACCTACCATAATCGAATCGGGTTTAGGCTGTTTAATTAACGTTTCGATAATCCCCATGATGCTTTTACTCTGAAAAAATAACACCTGATTGCTAAAAGCAATATTCTCATCCAACAGCTTAAAGTTCAGGGTCTGGATCCGGGCATCTACTTCAATAATGGTAGTGGTGATACTCGAAGCCAAAAGAACAAAAGCGAAAAGGAGTGACATGATAAAAAGAGTGGTTTGCAATTGTGTTTTTCTTCTTAAGATCAACCAGAGAACAAGTGCCAGAAGCACACACCCCAACATGGCATAAGCATAATTATAAGTCAGCTTTTCGATTGCACTTACCTTGTTTTTAATCGTCTTATCGAAATCAGCGTTATTAGAAACATTATACCTGGCAAACATTTGCTGGGTCATCGCATTTTTCGCTATTTCTGTTTTATCATAGGTTTGATCTTCCAATTGGTCCATTTTACTGGTTGCAATTTCTTTCAGCCTTTTTCTACTCGCCGGACTATTGATTTTTGTAATAATCGTTTTGGAAAATGTAGGTACCATGGCGTGAAGTTCATCTTCATCCACAAAACTATTGAAAGCCAACTTTTTAAGTTTAGCCCCTAAACCTTTCTGCGGCTTGTTAATTTGCGCTACAGTTTTATTGATTAAACCATTTAACTGGCTTTCTACTTGCTCTTGCAACGCTGCTTTGTGCTTCGCAGTCATACTGAAGCCGTTTACCTGGCGACCTACCACCGCCGAAATCTTTTCCCTCCACTGGTCGACAGAAAAAATGCCAAAGGTAATGCTGTTTACTACACTATAATCTTCTTTAATCTGCTCCTGCTCGGCCGAAATGGTATGCAGACGATAACCAAAATAGCTTTCTCCGCAAAGCAGAATACCTAAACCCACGATAAGCAGAATATTGGCCACCGTGGTTTTTCTTTTAGCTGGTTGTTGAATATGATTTGTCAATGCTGATCTTTTATATGATGGATAAATACCGTAAAATTATTTAGTGTGAATCATGTGGAGTAATGAACTTCAGGATGGTAGACAATGTAAGCCCGTATAGTACAAAACTGATAAAGATGATGTAACCAGGTTGGAGTGCTGTATTATTTGTAGTAATAATGGTGAGGAAATCGCTGTTAATATGCAAGCTTTCTAATTGCGATTCCAGTAAACCATTCAAGCCTATATAAGTCATCAGGATCGCAATTACAATCACGTCGGCCATGCTCCATTTACCCGACTGGAAAGCAAAGTATTTGATAAACTTATTCTCAGCAAGTCGTCTGTTACCCAGCAGATGAATTCCTGTAGAACTCAGTTTCATAATTGGAAACAACACGCTAAAAACCAATATTAAAACACCAACCAAAATCGAATCAATAGCCGATTGGCTAATCAACACCCGCACCACATCCATAATACTTTTACTCTGAAAAAAAAGCACCTGATCTTTAAATACCACATGTTCTCCCAGAAGCGTAAAATCAAGCGATTTAATCCTGGCATCTACCTCAATCATCGAAGCTGTTAAGCCAACAGCCAGTAAAATGAATGCAAAAAGCAACGACATAATGAAAAGCGTGGTATGCAATTCAACACGTTTTCTAAAAGCCCACCAGAGCGACAATACCACCACAATGCAACCGAGCATCCCGAAAGAATAAGTGTAGGTAGATTTTTTGATATTGGCCAATGAGGTGCTGAACTTGTTGTTCAGTTCTTCTGTTGAGAAAACCTGGTACTTTTTATACATACTTTTGGTCGTTGTCTCAATTTCCGTTAACGTACTGTCCATACTGCCTGTTTGCTCCATTTCCACAAACTTTCCCATCGCCATTTTACTCAACTTTTTCTTATTGGCCCGGTTATCAACCTGAGCAATAATGGTTTTGGCAAATGCAGGTGCCTGCGCTTTAATTTTGTCTATATCTACAAAGTTGTTGATTACAAATTTCTTGATCTTTCCATCTACAGTCTTTTTTGGTTTATTCACGATAGCCTGAGCCTTATCAATTAAAGCAACGATTACTTCTTCTACTTCCGTTTGAAGTGCTTTCTTTTGTTTGGGCGTCATGGTGAAATTCCGTACCTGATGGTTAACAATTGCAGCAACTTTATCGTGCCATTGCGCAACGGAGAACAAACCATAAGTAATGTTATTAATCTCAGAATAATCCTTTTTTAAGTCTTCCTGCTGACTAGAAAGCACATGCAATCTGTAGGCAAAAAAGCCTTCTACACAGAGTAGAACAGCAAGAAAAAGGATCAGCAGAATTCTAGGCACAAATGATTTTGTCCCGCTAGCAGCTTTTTGTGGTGTTATCAAGTTTCTAATTTTAGGAGTATATGCTTTACAGAAAGTTAATCGGCAAATAAAACTGGTGATTAATCAAAAATATATTGGTATGATAGTTTGGTTAGTGGTTAAATTTTAAGTTCATCAATGTCGCAATTGCAATGCAACACGATCAACAAAATCTCCGATATCGAATGGTTTACGGATAAAATCCTGCGCATTACAAGTCGTCTTCACATCATTTTCAGTATAATTGGCACTCATCATGATCACAGGTATTGATGAAAGGCGGACATTTGATTTGATTTCGTTACAAACATCGAGTCCATTGCCATCAGGAAGCATGATATCCAGTATAAAAACATCTGGCATTACGGCAGTTGCTCCAAGGGTAAAATCTTTAACCGATGGATAGGCAAATACTTCATAATGTTCTGATTCCAGCAGAAAGCCGATGATCTCTCTGATATCATCATCATCTTCCAAAACACAAACTTTTTTTCGCACTTCCATTTAAATATTCGCTCAATTCGATAGTTAACAGACAATTGCCAAGATGGTTTTACTGAAATGAAATTATAGTTTAAAGGAGTACGATTTGGATCGAATTTGTCACGTTGAGCTTGTCGAAATACTGTAGAAGACAGTATTTACAAGCTTCGAAAAGCTCAGGATGACATTTTGAATTACAATAACCTTTCGTTTCAAGAGTGGCGAAATATATTAATGCTTATCGGTATTGATAGATATTCCTTCTGCTCAAGTTATTCACCTGAATCTGATAAAGCAATTAACAACGCGCCACTAATAATTGCAATACCTCCTACCACAATTTGCCAGGTAATTTTTTCCTTCAAAAAGATGATAGAAAGTATAATGGCAAACACGAGCGATGATCGTTCTATAGTGGCCACATAAGATGCGGGGCCCATAGACAGTGCTTTATAAGAAAATAAAGTAGAAAGCGAGGTAAAAATTCCAGCAGCTAGCAGAAACATCCATGCGTTTTTTTCGATTCCTTTCAGGTCGCCAAAATTACCCTGATAAAAAACTACTCCCCAGGTAATCAGTAATATTAATACGGCCTGAATGGCAAATGCCAAACTCGAATCGACATTCTTTAATCCCGCTTTAGTTAAAACAATCACCAATGCTGCTGAAATTGCAGCCAGTGCCGCCCATAAAATCCACATTTATTCTTAATAAATTATGTTAACGACTATACTTCATGTATGCCATCATTTATTTATTTTTCCAAGCCTCTGCCTGTTTTGTGCTGCAATTCATCGATACGTTTCGAAGCTGCAGATTTAGTTAAGGTATGATCAAATTCCTCACCAGCTTCGTCTGAAAGTGTTTTGAGATACGATTCCTGCGCACCAGTCATGGGTTCGTCTCCGGTAGTCCACTCATCAGGATCTTTAATTGCATTTGATCCGGTAGTATTTTGGTTAGTGCCATTTGTATTTTCCTGCTCGTTAGCTACCGGATTTTCGTCGTTGTTTATCATCGCTTTTTATATTTAAATATTTTATATAGCAACAAATGTTTCGGATCAAAGTTTGCCCTAAATGACTAATAACTCACACGTTTATGTTGTACACAGTAGTTGGGAAATTCGAGAAAAACAGCAGGTTTATGCCGATAAATAGTATGCGTTGTGATCGGGGAAAATAGCCTTTAAATGCTTATGTTTTTTGATATTTTACTTGATACCTGAGATCGACGTTTTTATTGCTTGTTACACTCTGTTCTGCGACACTACTCTGAAATAGGGGAACTACGATCGCCATTCCGCTCCTTTGGACTATCGTATTGACACCATTAATTTATAAAGATCTTTTTACCGCTCTTTGCCGCGGAGGCATGGTAATTTTTCACAGTTAATATTGTTTTTAGCGGTGTTCAAGAATGCTGCGCATTTTGGAGCGCCAAAGTACCCAAAGCGCTTTGTCAATCCAACCAGAGGCCTTTCACAAGATCCCACACACATCAAAAAACAGCAGCAATCGTTTTGTGTTCAATACTTTTTAAAATTGAATCCGCAATTATGAACACAAAACCACTGCGTCTGAGGTTTGTCAGTACTATTTGCACTATTGTACAACTGTTTTTTTGATTTCTCCGGCCCTTGGGATTGACGTGCTCTTCGGTAAAGCCTTTGTTTTATTAAAGTTAGCTAGCAAAATGCATAAAAAACTACTCACAGAAGATGTGTCCATAAGATAGTCTAAAATAAGGGAATTACGCTTGTTATTCAGCTTCTTAAATATGCGAATAAACTGCTTGAGTGATATTTTATGTATATTATTAATCGAATTGAGGTCGGTATTATTAATAAATATTAACAAAGCAAAGTCACTACAAAACAAGCCTGGCATTCTTAGCGATAGGCAAATAAGCATGATACTCGAAACAGTTTAATACCGAAAAGACTTTGTTAATTTAAATTTTTGATGTTTAAAAGAACCGATAAACCTGCAGAACTCAAATTACCTTCATACTTTCCTATGCCTGTTAGCGGTAACTTTAAGAAAGGCTGTAAGCCAACGCTCAAGCGGGAATTGACGTTCCGTTCTACACTCACCGAAAAATTAGCAATGCCCAAGAAATGTTTATTCCCGGTAACTTCTTCTCTGGTAACGGTTAGTGCCGGGCCAGTGGTTAACTTGTATTTTTCGTTCAGCATGAGGTAACTGGAAACTCCTGCACTCACATTAACAGCTATATTTCGCTTTTTAAAAACCCTATAATCAATATTTACAGGCAAATCCAATACTTTACAATTGGCTTCTACATTCCAATTTGTATCCTTATATCCAGCTACCAATCTTCCCCTACTGTTATAATCGTAAAGCTTTTTGGCATAAATTACGCCTGTAGATAAACTTATTTTTCTAGTTAACGCGTAATTAATCATCAAACCAACATTTGTACTTACTTTATTGTTAATGCTGGAGCTTGTAGATGATATATCAGGTGCAGCCATCAAGGTAAAAGAAAGCCTTTGCGGTTGAACCATTTTCAGAAGCGCTTCATCTGCTGGCTTAGATTTACTTACACTCACACCCTGAAGCGCTGTGCTTTTCATCTTCGATTCTATTAAAGCTATGAGATTGCCAGATTTCTCCCCAATAACAGTTTCTATATTAACCGGTTGCAAAATCTTAAGTCCAGTATCGCTATCAACGTTAATTACTTCTCTTCTGGTTACAAAAGGCACTTGATTTACATTTTCCTGCTGATCCGTTTTACGATCAACTGGTAATTCAACAGGTGTATTTTTGAGTTCAACAATCTTTTCCTGGCTCTTTTCTATTCTTTTAGCAGATTCAATTTTTTTTGGCGCATTAAAAAAAACAAAGAAAATTAAGATCGATGCCGCTGCAGCAGTTAGAATGCTCCACCAAATAGGAAACCTGGTTTTTTTCTCTTGTTGATCGAGTTTTTCGGACATAGCCATCCAATCTTCCTCACGAAAGGGAATATCAACCTCTTCCATCCCCTCTTTAAACAACTTATCAAGATTATGCTCGTCTTTCATTTTTCCTTTCTTGTTCATTGTCAGAGACAACCTTCAATTTAATGTTGTTGGTTTCCATATCCCTGATCATATCCTGCAGCCTTTGTCTTGCTTTAAAAAGATTTGATTTAGAACTACCAACCGAAATATTTAATGTCTTTGCTATTTCATCATGTGAATAACCATCAATGGCATACATGTTAAAAACGACTCTATAACTAGGCGAAAGGCTTTGCACCAGCAATAATAGTTCTTTGTAGGCCATTTGCCCATATACATCTGCTTCCGTTCCGTTTCGTTCGTACTCACTGATATCATCATAACCGGTAAAGCGAAGATTCGCGCGATAGTGGTCTATAGCAGTATTAACCATAATCTTCCCAATCCAAGCCTTGATTGGCTTAGCAGAATCATATGACGCTATATTATTGAAAATTTTCAAAAACCCTTTATTTAGCACATCGGCGGCCTCAAATTCACTTATCGAGTATCTTTTGCATATCCCTAAACAATAACTATAAAATTCTTTGTATAGGAGATGTTGACTGGCTCTATCCTTCCTGATACATCCACTAATAATTTCTTCTACCAACAAATTTGAGTTACTGTTTTGGCCTACTTTATACACGATATACGGGTAAAATCCTGAAAAGGTTGTCTAAGATAAATAAAATTTTTGTAACAATTTTAATCACCTGATCTACAATCAATTGCAATAAAACAAGAATTTCGATGATTTTCAAGGCAACCTTTTAATAATCACGGCCGTAATCCTAATAATTCAAAACAAAATTTTTAAAACACATTTAATTGTATGAAACTTAAAGTAAACACCTGGTTACTATTTTCGCTACTCTTCGTTACTATCTTCTCGTCTTGTTCTAAAAACGACGAAGAAACAACTGCTCCACCTACCGTGGCTGGCAAAAAAACATTAAAAACAGTTACTAATGCAACCTTCGGAACAGTAATTACCGATGGGGATGGCAGAACCTTGTATTTCTTTTCTATTGATGCTAATGGTAGTTCGGGTTGTACAGGAGGTTGTGAAACTGCATGGCCTGTGTTCTTTGCTGAAGATTTAACCAACATACCTGGATTAGCGGCAACAGATCTTGCTACCATTACCAGAGCAGATGGCAAAAGACAAACCACTTATAAAGGATGGCCTTTATATTACTTCGCTGGCGATACAGCGCCATTAGAGGTTAAAGGTGATGCTTCTGGTGGTACCTGGTTTGTGGCCAAACCAGATTATTCTATTATGCTTGCCAGTACGCAACTGGTTGGAAACGACGGAAAAAATTATCTTGAAAATACAAGCGAAGGTACGGGCATTACACAATACCTTACTGATGCTTCTGGCCGTACGCTTTACGGCTTTACTCCAGACAGATTTAATGTAAATACCTATACCCGGGCAGACCTGAGTAACAATGCGATTTGGCCAATTTACGAATCTGCTGTACTGAATGTTCCTTCTGTACTGGCAAGAAACATGTTTGCTCAAATTACCGTAGCCGGAAGAACTCAATTAACTTATAAAGGCCGCCCGTTATACTATTTCGGCCCTGATACTAAACGTGGTGAAACCAAAGGCGTAAGTGTTCCTGCCCCTGGTGTTTGGCCAATTTTAACCTTAAATACAACTGCTTTAAATCCATAACTATGAAAACCAATCAAAGATTCATCTACATCGCACTGGTATTATTCTACGTGCTATTGAGCATTAGCTGCTCTAAACGACAGGCAGACGAAATCGTGCCTCAAACTCCGGTAACTCCTGGCGTAGGAACATCAACAGTAACCTACACCAATTTTACGGAAGCGTTAATCCAGACAAAATGTGCCGGATGCCACACCGCAGGAAGATCGGCTGCTGCCATCTGGACTTTCAACGGAATAGCATCCATCACCAGTAACGAAGCCAGAATCAGACGGGTAGTACTGGAAACCAGATCAATGCCAATTGGAAATTCTTTAACCGCTGCAGAACTTACCTCTTTAAGGGAATGGTTTGACAATAATATGCCTAATTAATTATGAAAAATATACTTCTTCTAATCGTAATGGGTTTCTTTTTTTTCCCAGCCTCTTCGCAAATAATAACGACAAACAAAGCTCAGGTATCTTTTTTTTCGAAAACTCCCCTTGAGGATATTGAAGCAAAAAGTGTGGTCGGAAATTCAGTAATCGACGTTAAATCTGGTAAGATCATTTTCAGGGTAAGTAACCGTTCTTTCCAGTTTCCAAAAAAACTGATGCAGGAACATTTCAATGAAAATTACATGGAGTCAGAAAAATATCCGGTTTCTGAATTTAAAGGAACACTTTCCGCACCCATCAACTTAGAAAAAGATGGCTTAACTAAAATGGATGTTGATGGAACACTTAATGTGCATGGGGTAACTAAACCATGTAAAGCAAAGGTAGATATTCTCGTTTCGAAGGGAACAGTATCTGCAACATCCACATTTAAAATCATCATCGCGGATCACAAAATAGAGATCCCAACACTTGTTTTCAAAAATATTGCAGAAAACATAGATGTACGTATCCAGGCAACCTATATAAAGAAAAACTAATGAAAAAATACACAAGCAAACTAACATTATGTTTATCGCTACTAGCCATTACGATATCATTTAAGGGATATGGGCAGGATGAACTCGAAAAAGCAATGGCCGCGCCAGGTGGTAAAAGCGAAAAAGTGATTGCAACATTTAAAGCAACAAAACTGATTAATGGCCACACCAACGAAACGCTTTATAAACATGAACTTGATTTCAAAGTGGATCACCGTTTTGGAGATATTGCGGGCAGTAACGGTGGATTGAAACAGTTCTTTGGATTGGATAATTCTACCGATGTGAGAATTGGGTTTGAATATGGTGTGAGCGACCGACTTACCATTGGCCTGGCCCGTTCTAAAGGTGCAACTTCTGTACAGCAACTTTATGAGGGAAGTATCAAATATCGTTTATTAGAACAAACCGTTGATGATAAAGTGCCACTGGCGATCACGCTTTTTGGAAGCAATACAATCGCTGCAGTGAAAGCCAATACAGACGATCCAAGTTCTGCTACTTCTTACAGAAATTTTGGCGAACGCTTGAACTGGGTGTCGCAAATTATTTTAGCGAGAAAGTTTAATTCTAACCTGTCGTTTAGTTTAACACCGAGTTATGTACACCGAAACCTAACCGTTTTTAGAGATGCAAATGACATGTTTGCGCTTGGTGCTGGCGGAAGATTCAAATTTACCAAACGCATGGCGCTGGTAGTAGATTACTTTTTGCCTTTCAGAAACAAGGAAGACAAACAGTATGTTGAAGCACAAAGGGCAACAAAATTCTATAATCCGCTAGGTGTAGGTTTAGAAATGGAAACTGGTGGTCATGTGTTCCACATTAATTTTACCAATGCTACCGCCATTCAGGAAATGCAATTCATTCCTGAAACCACAAGCTCGTGGTTAAAAGGCCAATACCGTTGGGGATTCAGCATTTCCAGAAGGTTCTCTTTCGATCGTAACAAAAAATCAAAAGAAGCTAAACCAGAATAATCGAACTGGTATCAATTTTATTGATTATGCTTCGAATGCCAAATTTTAAATACATTGTTCTTTGTAGCCCAATCCTTTACAGATTGGGCTACTTTATTCAAAAAAAATCATTTTCCAATTTACGCCATAAATAAGCGATTAGTTTTATGCTTATCAGGATCAAATCGGCCTGTTTATAAAAATTTCTAAAACAAATTATAACCAAGCTGGTTACTACAATACATCTACCTAAAAAACTGATCGGATACTTTAGTTAGTTGAACGATCAAAAAATAAGGCCGCCAGTTTTTCAGGTGGCCTTATTTTATTTTAACAACCCCATAGTTTATTGATTACTAATAAGAAAAATGATTCATCTTTTTGTAAAATAAGCGTTATGCAAACACTTATTTAAACATTTAGTGAATCTTTTCATTTTTAGAGAAAACAATTTCATTAAATTGTCGTTCTGGTGTGAGAATTTATTAACTTACTAAAAATGGAAATACATAGGGGGAAACTGCTTAAGTCTATCATTCATAAGAGCAACATATCAATTTTTGAATTATCAAAAACGCTGGAATATTCGATTGATGCAATTCATCACCATATAGAAATGGAAACCCTAGATTTTAAATTATTATCTGCTTACGGTGACGTTTTAAATTACGACTTTTCTGTAGATTTCCCTGAAATGGCGGCCAGTTTAGTACCTCAGGAACAAACTGAAATGGATGATTTTAACTATGACGAACTGATGAAAGATCGGGATCACTGGAAGTTAAAGTATATTCAACTGCTGGAAAAGCACAATGAACTACTTATCCGCAGATTAAATTTCCCTTCTTCAAATTAGTAGCGCAACCTGATTAAATAGCTGTACGCTCAATAAACGTTAGCTTATCATTTATTTTTACTGTTGTTCCATTTACACAGTTCTGGTTAACGTGGTGAATCCAATTGACCTTGATCGACTAACTTTCATCATCCAAGGTTGTGAGAAAGGCCACGATAGATTTTATTTCAGATTTATTCAGTTTCAATTGATCACCCGATAATGTTTGATTATCAAGGGAAATTCCAATACCAGCACCGCCGCCTCTGTTGTAGAAATCGACAACTTGTTCCAGCGTTTGATACACCCCATTATGCATATAAGGCGCTGTTTTGGAAATATTTCTTAGTGTTGGTGTTTTGAAAGCATATTTAAATTGCGGGTATTGATAAAGACCAAATCGGCCTAAATCAGAGTCAATTTTTGCATGAGCAGTATCTGCTTTGGCTGGCACACCCAGAACTTCAGCTTCACTCTTTATAAACATAGGTGATTGCGTGCCGTTAAATAAGGGTGCGAAATGACAGCTGCCACATTTGGCTTTCCCCATAAAAAGGTTGTATCCGGTTTTTTCTATTGTAGAAAGCTGGCTACGGTCTCCACGCATATACCGATCAAGTCTTGAAGAAAATGGAGATAAAGACCGGATGTAAGCAGCTAATGCATGTTGTATTTTCCATGGAGTAGCTTCTGAATCATCTTTATAGGCATTTTTCATTGCTTTCTGGTACTTCCCTGAGGTATTGATTCGCTGTGCGGCTTGTTCCAAAGAACCACCCATTTCCTCTTTTTGATGAATTACATCCAGGGCCTGATCTTCTAACGAACCAGCTTTAAGATCGTAGAAAAAGCCACGCTGTAAACCAGCATAGCTAAGCGTAGGCGTATTCCGGTCAAGGACTTTCCCCTTAGAAATTCCCAGTGGCCTTACCAGCCCATCGGTAAATGCCATAGATTGATGATGACAACTCTGGCAACTTCTGTCGAGGTTTTTAGAAAGCATTACTTCATCAAAAAGGGATTTGCCTAAACTTATTTTTTCATTGCTGATGAACATTGTACTATTGCCCACAAACTTATCTACATCGAATGCATTTGTCTCAAAAAGACTTACTGTACCCTCTCGAAGCGCAGCGCCACTTGCAGCGGTTGGTATGTTCAATCGCTTACGTAATTTGGCAATTTCGCTACCGAGCGGCTGTAAGTAATCTGTTGTAAAACCTATCCGGTCGAATTCATCAAATGAAGAAGTACGCTGAATAAAATGAATCGACTGATCAATTTTTTCCCCGCTGGCTTCCTCATCATAAACGGTAAGCACTTTTTTTATTCCACCTAGTGCTGCTACTGCTTCAGGCAATGAATTTAAAGCAACCGGCGCATCAAAACCTGTAATACCGAGACTCGTAATTCTTAAAATTTCAAGTCGTATGGCATCGAAAATCTGTGCATCCGTAATTTCATATTCATCATTAAAACGCGATACTCTTTCAAGATTCAGTTTCATCTTTTTGATTTCATTCAATAGTTCTGATCTGTTCTCCTGGTTAGGCACGTTGTAAACAAGTTCTTCCATGACCTGAAAGCCACTTGGGTTTTTAACAAGATTTTCTCCAAGTTCAATCTCATCAATAGGTGCACCATTTAATAATCCAGCTGTGGTTGGGAAAAAGTATTCTATGTAAAATTCGATCTCCTTATATTTCAATCTTGCCTGCAGGAAGGCCTTTTTTATTCCGTTTTCATCTTTATTTTTGGCAGCATTTAAAAGCTGATTATTAATGTTTTCCTGCAATGCTGAAAGGTCTTTCGAAAATTCAGTTTTTACCAGATCTGCATTTGATTTCCGATCCATTTTGCAGAAAATGGCTAATGAAGTACTGATGGAAATCATCAGAATAAGAAAGAAAATCTTTTTGTTGTATGGCATTGTAACTGATCAGAAATAAAAACATCCCTAACAGCAGAAGCCGTTAGGGATAAGAAAAAAGAGTATGTATGGTTACTTTGAAATTCCTTTAACAATTACCACCTGGCCACCTTCGCTGTTGTTTACTAAACGGGTAGATCCGCCATCAGCATTTTTATATTTATCACTGGTCCAGGTATGTGGGTGTAAGTTGATTACAAATGTATCGGCAATACCAGTTAAAGCAGAAACATCGTACATTGCACCATACTCCCAGCTACTCAATTGCGCATTATTTGATGGATTGTATTTGGCATTAAAGGTAGCATCAGTTCTTCTATGGTTCATTTGAAGCATTGGTTTCAATGACTTTGAAGACATAGCGAATTGCCAGATGGTTCCGTCATGATCATTATTTTTGTAGAATGAATCACCATCTTCCTGAATGTAAACATAGTTTTCGGTTACACACAAATTATCAGGATTAACAATACTTTTTCCTGGATTATCGTTACCATCTACAGCTACTTCAAGTTTCCCTTTAAGCGGATTGGTTTCATCCAACACTAATTTATAAACCCTGCCCCACATGGTTTTGCCACTTACTGGCGTTAATTTATCGCCCTGGCTCACACCTGTAGCCGTAAAATAAACTTCTCTACCGTTTGCGGCACTGCCTTTTCTATAATCTATATCTTCTACCCGAGCCAACATTAGTGCTTTTTTATCAACAGTTTGTTGTTGCAGTTGCGCACCAGTGCTGCTCTTAACGTTATCAAGCTCAACAAATTCCACATCATAACTCTGGCCCTTGTTCATATTGGTTTCGATCGGGTCATTGTTACTGCGTTTCATCACATATAATTTTCCGTTTTGAAGATCTCCTTGCGTGTTTGAAACGTACATGGCCAACTGTCCATCGCCCTCATCTTCGCCAATTAAGATCACTGTTTTCCCGCTGTATGAAGCCTTTGGAAGTGGAACAGCATTTTCTGCACTCCATCTTCCTAGCGCACTTAACGTTCTTTGCGTATTCTTTTTATCGGCTGTAGCCAATGGATCGATGGCGTGAATCATAGATTCTACTCCACTTTCTCCGGCAGTTAAAAATACCGGTTTAGAAAAGCCATGCTCCTCTGGTGTAGCCATTGTTGCCGAACATAAACGGGTCATTCCACCGTCTGAATCTACAATGTATTCGCCTCTTACCGGCTTAAAGTTTTTATCGAGGTAAACCCTTGAAACTGACTGAAGAATTTCATGGTTATTAATCATGATGAAACCATCACCGTTTGGATTTTTTAAAATTCCGGCACCATCTGGCTGTGCGCCGAAAACGAAGTTTGGTGATTCTGCCAGCACATCATCAGAACTGATAAGTGTAGTAATGGCTAAGGCCTCGAAGCCAGGCAAACTCTTAAGCAATGATGGATTTATGGAATAGTCTTTAAGTGCTATCGGCACCACAGGTATTTCTGTTTCGCCCTTGTCTTTTTTACAGGCACTAATCACCAGCGCTGTACTGACGAAGGCCACTACCGCTAAAGCGAGTGACTTCCTCATAAATAATTTTTGATACATAGTTTTGTTTTCCTTTTGCTATAAAACTAAAGAGTGTATGTTTCCAGGAATTTAACGCAATATTAATTATCACTGCCCTTGTTTATTTAGAATGGTTCAGCATAAATGGTTTATTGCTCTAATTTGATCCATATTTCGAAACTAACGCGTCAAGAACGTAGTACAAACAACTTCATGGCTTGCGTCCGGATGCTGAAGATTTCTACAGGTTTGCCTAAAATATTTAGACTAAAATAAGCTAAACATATTCAGTTAGTTAAATAGCGCTTACTAAATAAGCTATTTAATAGTTAGATTCCAGTTAAGCCATAATCACCAAAAGTCTATTTCAAACAAAAAGAGAAATAATTCAAACAAAAAGTATATTTATTTATTACTTATACATAATTTAGTAAACTAATATACTAAATAAAAAATATGTCTGAACCCAACATTATCGACTTTCTGAGGGATACAAAAAATTTCAGCACACCATTGAGACCGGATGCTTTTGCTATGGATGATCAAACCAAAATTGAGCTTATCAAAGAGCATTTCACTAGCATATTAACCATTCTTGGCCTTGATTTAAATGATGACAGCCTGAACGGCACACCCGGAAGAATTGCTAAAATGTATGTAAACGAAATTTTTAGCGGTTTAAACCCGGAAAATAAACCGATCCCTACCCTGTTCGATAATCCTTATCGATACAATGAAATGCTGGTCGAAAAAAATATTGCTGTCTTTAGTAACTGTGAACATCATTTTGTACCCATCACTGGTAAGGCACACGTAGCCTATATTAGTAATGGAAAGGTGATTGGCCTTTCAAAGCTTAATCGCATTGTGCAGTATTATTCGCAAAGGCCTCAGGTTCAGGAAAGATTAACCATCCAGATTGCAGAAGAAATTAAAGAAGTTATGGGAACCGAAGATGTTGCCGTGATGATTGATGCCAACCACCATTGTGTTTCTTCGAGAGGAATCAGAGACATTGGCAGCAGTACCATCACCACCTCTTTTAGCGGCAAATTCAGGCACACTGATACTAAAAATGAATTTTTAAAATATACAGGCTCATGAGATTCAATGATAAAAATATATTAGTTATTGGTGGGAGTTCGGGGATCGGGCTAGCACTGGTAAACTCACTAAATGATGATGGTGCAAATGTTTACGTGGCCTCCAGAACCAAGAATGAAAGCTGGCCTACCCAAGTAAACTATCAGGCCATAGATGTTCTGGAAAACCTGGAGCCCATCGCCTCTTTCATCCCTGGGCAATTGCATGGATTGGTATATAGCGTTGGGAATATCAATTTGAAACCATTTGCAAGGGTGAGTGAAAAAGACCTGATTGATGATTTCAGGTTAAATGTTGTTGGTGCCGCTTTATCCATTCAGCATTCTCTCAAATCGCTAAAAAATGCGGGCAATGCATCAGTAGTACTCATCAGTTCGGTTGCTGCAACAACGGGTATGGGTTTTCACTCCAGTATTTCGGCTTCAAAAGCTGCGCTTGAGGGATTGGCAATATCGCTTGCCGCCGAGTTAAGCAGCAGCCACATCCGCGTAAATGTTGTTGCGCCATCGTTAACCAACACGCCACTTGCTTCCAAATTACTTAATACGCCCGAAAAAATGGAAGCATCGGCAAAAAGACATCCCCTGGGGAAATATGGTGAACCTGCCGACATCAGTGCTGCGATTTCATTCCTTTTATCAGAAGAAAGCAGTTGGATTACTGGTCAGGTGATTTCGGTAGATGGTGGCATGGGTAAATTAAGGACAAACCTATAATAATGAATATCAGCCATTCAAACCTCCTTGAAATGGAGAAACCTTACCGCAACACGCTGATTAATTCATTGCCTGGATTAAAATGCCTGCAAATGGTTGGCACGATGGGTGAAAACGGGCATAGTAATCTCGGATTGTTTAATTCTATCTTTCATGTAGGATCTAAACCTGCGTTACTGGGAATGATCTTTCGCCCAAAATCTGCTGACCACGATACTTTGAGCAACATCGAAAGAACGGGATTTTACACCTTTAATAATATACTGGAAGATTTTGTAGCCCAGGCGCACCAAACGAGCGCAAGGTACCCAGGCGGGTTCTCCGAATTTGTAGAATGTGGTTTCACCGAAATTTTTCTCGGCGGTTTTGAAGCGCCATTTGTAGCAGAATCTACCATCAAAATGGCTTTAATGCTTCAGGAAGTTGTACCAATTAAGATCAATGGAACAACCCTCGTGATCGGTGAAATAACAAATATTCACCTGCAAGAAAATCTGGTGGCTGAAGATGGTTACGTTGATCATTTTAAAGCAGGCACATTAACGGTTGCCGGCCTAGATAGCTATTTTGCTCCCCGCCCTGTTGCCAGATTTAAATATGCGAAGGCCAATCAACCCGTTCAGGAATTATAAATGATGATGCAATTGATGGACAGCGAAAAATATGATGTAGTAATTGTAGGCGCCGGAATTGCCGGGTTGTCTGCGGCAAAGCTTTTAAAGGCGGAAGGAAAAAAAATCTTGATTATCGAGGCTTCCGATGGAGTTGGTGGCCGGGTAAGAAGCGATTCAAAAGATGGTTATATCCTGGATAGAGGTTTCCAAATACTGCTCACCGCCTATCCGGAAGCTAAAAAACTCTTGGATTATAACAGATTAGACCTGAGGAGTTTTCTACCAGGCGCAATGATCCTCGATGAAAGTGGAAGTCATAAAATTGGCGACCCTATCCGGGAACCGCTTTTGCTTTTTAAAACACTTTTCTCGCCCGTTGGAAATATTGGTGATAAGCTTCGCCTTTTGAAATTGAAGGTAAAACTAAGTTTGAGTTCGGTGGATGAAATTTTCCTCAGACCGGAAACCGATACTTTATCTTACTTACACCACCTCGGCTTCAGCAATAAATTTATAGAAAAATTCTTCAGGCCTTTTTTCACTGGAATTTTCCTGGAAGATCAACTGGAAACTTCCAGCAGGATGTTTGAATTTGTATTCAAAATGTTAAGCAAAGGAGATGCAGCCATTCCGGCAAAAGGAATGAGCAGCATTAGCGAACAACTTGCAGCACAACTGACAAATGAAGAATTGATCTTGAATGAAAAAGTAACAAGCATAAAAAACGGGATAGTGAAAACTGCTACGGGCAGGAGTTTTGAGGCAAATCATATTATTCTTGCTACTCTCCCTGCCAATATTGAGCTTCAAGAAAACACTTTGAGTAGTCCTTTACAGAAATCGGCTTTAACCTTGTATTTTTCTTCCGACTACAGACCTGAGGCTGAAAAAAGAATTATCCTGAACAGCCATCCAGATCAATTTATTAATAATATTGCCTTTATGGAGCAGGTTTCTCCGTTTTATGCTCCTGCAGGAAAATCTTTAATATCGGTATCCATCAAAACCAGCAAAGTTGCACAAGCAATTTCTATCGAAGAGGAAGTGAGAGCAGAACTTACACAGTGGTATAATGAGGTGCAGCATTGGACTTTCCTTGCCAGTTATTACATTCCTTTTGCACTGCCAGATAATAAAAGTGTTCGAAATGAAAACAACTCAAACTTCATTCGCCTTTCAGAAAACTGTTTTGCCTGCGGCGACCATTTGCTGAATGGTTCGATAAATGGCGCAATGAAAAGTGCCTTTATGGTGGTAGACGAAATTTTAAAGGATCAAACAACAAAAATGTACAAAGATGTTATATAACCTGATTAATGAATTAGTAAGCTTGGTGCAGCATTATGAAACCAGTGCTAAAAACCCTGCTGATGACCTAGCTTCTTTCTACAAATGGTTAGATAAAGCACCAGTAGCCAAATCCCCCTCAGCCGAACCAGATTGGAAGGGTAAAGAGAATGGCCGTTCGGCTGATAGTGTGATCAATACATCTTTAGTACACCTCTACCGATATGCCAAAATGCAGGCAAAAACGGCAATTGCAGATACTACTTTTTCCACTCCGGATGAGTTTATATACTTAATCAGCCTCGCAAATTCTGGCAGCATTAGCAAAACAGCATTAATTAAACAAAATGTGCATGAAAAGGCAGCAGGTACATTGATTATTAACAGGCTAATTCAAAAGGGTTTTGCAGAACAACAATCAATCGATAGCGACAAGCGCAGCAGGATAATCGTAATTACAGATCAAGGAAAAGCGGAATTAAACGCTATTCTGGATCGCATTAGAACTGCGTCTGCAAACGTAACCGAGCCACTCTCGAAAGCAGAAAAGATGACCTTAATTTCGCTGTTGCTTAAACTCGAAGATTTCCACTGGGCTAAGTCTGAGGGAAAATTTTAGAAGCAAAATTAAAGTTAGCTTCAACAAAATCCAAATAGGAATTGCAGTGAAGCAGGAAGAATATTTAAACAGGCAGGCCAGGCATTTGCCATTATAAATAAGGAGTGATTATTTTTTTTAACCGATCTCCTATAACATAAAAAATGAAGGTAATTTTTGATAACGTATCTGCAGAATGCAGTAAAATAGTGACTAAACGCTATAGCACCAGTTTTGCTTTAGGTATTAATTTCTTAGGGCAGGAACTCCGTGCATCAATTTATGCTATCTATGGCTTTGTGCGACTTGCCGATGAGATTGTGGACAGTTTCCATGATTACGATAAGGTTGCACTTTTAGCAAAGTTTCGAAGAGATTGCTTCGAGGCGATAGACGAAGGGATCAGCCTCAACCCTATTTTACACACTTTTCAGCAAGTCGTAAACCAATTTAAAATTGAACGGGAGCTGATTATACTTTTCCTGGAAAGTATGGAAATGGATTTGAAGCGGGAAACCTATACTCCCGAAAAATACGAAAGATATATACTGGGTTCTGCTCAGGTAGTTGGTTTGATGTGCCTGCATGTTTTTACCAATGGCGATAAAATGGCCTACGAAAAGTTAAAAGACTCGGCAATGATGTTGGGTTCTGCGTTTCAAAAGGTAAATTTTTTAAGGGATATAAATGCTGATTACTATGTTCTCAGCAGAACCTATTTTCCTGATGTGGATCTGTCAACATTTTCTGATGTGGAAAAAAAGCAGATTGAAACCGACATCCAAAAAGAGTTTGATGCCGCGCTTACTGGCATCCGTAATTTACCAGAAACTTCACGGAGAGGTGTTTACCTCGCATATATTTATTATCAAAAACTTTTCGATAAAATTAAAAATAAAAGTGCAAAACAAGTGATGGCAGAGCGAATCAGGATTTCTAACCTGCGGAAATTTGCCCTGATGTTTAACTCTACATTAAAATACAGCACAAATAGGATTTGAAGTGATTGTATCCTTATTATTAACCACAGATAAAAAGGATGGGCACAGATATAAAACCCGTGTTGATCTGTGGTTAAAAATCCCTTTAAATTAATCGCATTAGTGTCTAACTACTTATCCAAACTAAAAGGTGTTTGAATAGGAAATTCCTTGAACACCAGATCCATAAAACGGCATAATGGATACCTGACGTTGTCCTTTGGGATGGAAGATACTTTTGATATATGGATATATCAGGTAAGAAATTTTTGTTGAAGCCAAACCGAAACCAGCTCCGGCAACCACATCACTAAACCAGTGTTTATTATTATAAACGCGAAGCGCCCCGGTTGCGGTAGCCACGAAATAACCTGCATAGCCGATCCATGGATTGACATCTTTATATTCCTGATTTAAAAATTCTGCAGCCATAAAAGCCGAAGCAGTATGTCCGGATGGGAAAGAATTATAACCATTTCCATTTGGGCGCAATCGCCCAACACCCTGTTTTACAAAATGTGTAGACACTCCCATAATCGCGGCAGATGTAGCATAGAGCATCGTGGCATCAAAAAGATTGTGCTTTCCTTTTATCCCAGCAAGATTCAAGGCATAAACAGCTGCTGCCGGAGCCAGATGAAGATAATCATCAACACGTGCTGCAAATAGCGGATGATCTTCTTGTAACTCTGCTCGTGTGCTCAAATCCAATTGTTCCAGGGCGCCATGATCGTAAACCGCTGCAAAACCATAGCCAATCAAAACTGCCGGAATGATGAACGATTGAGGCTTAAATTTTACTTTAGGAATCTGTTCTCTTGTATACCAGTTCGAATTGTTGATTGGCGGCGTGCTACCCAAAGAATCTACCACCTGGCCAAAAGTAAACTGATACGAAAACAGCAAAAAAAGCAGTATAAATTGACCAGAAATAATCTTGCTCTTACTGCCAAACTTACTTAGCCGGTGTAATTGAAAACCAGCTTTCGCCTGACTGGTGGATGATATGACTGATTTACTACTGTTGCTCATAAATTCTTTCGAGAAAAATAGAGATTAATTCTGAAGCAATGCTGTAGTTGAGGTTGGAAGAATGAAATAAAGTAAAAAAAGCATTCTTTTCTCCTCATCATTTGTAAATAAAAATTAAGATCTGATAATAAATTAACAGGACTTCTACTGAAGCATTGATGATAAGTACCCGATTTTGATCTGAAAAGTACCTGACCTTCAAGAAGCAGATTCTCATATCAAAAATACCCTTAAATTAGCCACATTAAAAGAAACGCATCTTCAAGCCCTATACTACCCTATCGAGACATGCAGAACCATAATAAATCAGCGAGGACTGGAACTATTCTTTCATTCAATAAAAAAGCCGGCGTTGGCTTAATCCAGGATACTAATAACGAGCGGATCAAGTTTTTTGAATCAGATACCGAATCGTTGCCATCCCGTGGAGATTTGATATCGTTTGATATTAATTTCCGAAACGAATCTCTTGTTGCAACTGATATTGATATCTTTGTATATGAGGAATGAGGTAATGGAATTTGCTAATTTCTTCCCTTAAAAACGTAAGTTGATATCATTCATGGTTAAGCTTAATGCTGTTACTACCAATTGTTTCAGAGAAACAAAATAGTGAATTTAAACAATAACAGCACTGCATTATTTTCAGGTCAACTGTTTAAAATTACCGATAACGTTTTGGCAGATTAAACTGAAATCCAAACGATCTCAAAACCAAAAACCTGACTTTTTTAGTAGAAATGTCAGGAAAAAGAAATATTGATAATGATCTATATTTTTGGCAGCAAATTGGTTTGATTTTTGAAACTGCTTGTTTAGATACATTAAATCTATCAACATGAAAAAGTTTCTTCCATTTTTGTTTGCCACTGCCATTTCGATCATCGCTATTTCATCTTCTTTTACCCTGGCTGATCCCGAGCTTGGTATTTCAACTGCTTTTTTAAGTTGGATGGCTTGTATCTGGATTGTTTCTGGTGACAGAAGAAACAACGGATGCCTGTCTTAGAAAACTTCAGTATACAAACTAAACAGGCCTGATTTTACGGCATGCCGTAAATGCAATGAAGCTTATTTACAGCTCGCTAAGCTTACTTACAAATACTCCCTAATTAATCCCTAAATTATTGATTTTCCTTATTGCTTGTTTTCAATGTGAGCAGCATGAAAGCCATCGCTATATTTAATTATTAATCTGAGTTCGACATTTTTTTATGGTCTTTTATACTCTAGTCTGCGACCAAAAATCTGAAAGACTATCATGTTGACATAATTAACTAGAAATCTTTTTCCGCTCTTTGCCGCGGAGGCATGGTAATTTTTCACAGTTAATATTGTTTTTAGTGGTGTTCAAGAATGCTGCGCATTTTGGAGCGCCAAAGTACCCAAAGCGCTTTGTCAATCCAACTAGGGGCCTTTCACACCACCCCACATGCATCAAAAAAACAGCAGCACTTTGTTTTGTGTTCAAATTCTTTTTTAAAAATTCAATCTGCATTTATGAACACAAAACCACTGCGTTTGAGGTTTGTTAGTGCTGTATAATACTATTGTACACCTGTTTTTTTGATTCCTCCGGCCCTTGGGATTGACGGCGCTCTTCGGTAAAGCCTGTGTTTTATTAAAGTTAGTCAGCAAAATGCATAAAAAACCACACCCAGAAGATGTGTCCACACTATAGTAGTCTTTTGGCGGTTGCCTAAAAACAAAAAACAGGAACAGTTGCACACCGTGCATCCATTCCTGTTCCTTTATCAAACCAAAAGTTAATCTGGCTTTTCGTTATTATAAATTCGCAACACCTCGTCAGAACTTAGTGCCTTATTATAATATCTGATATCATCAAGAGAACCCCTGAAATAAGCTGCACTCGAAAAATAAAAAGGACTCGAAGTGTCTGTGAAATTCAGAATTCCTTTTGGAAGAATCTGGCCAATTGCAATATTAACTGGTGTAGTTAACCTAAAAGCTGAACCTGCTGCACTTTCGGTTCTGGTTTGAATACCATCTACATAAAATGTAATGGCGCCGTTCCCGGCGGTAACCACCGCATGGTGCCATTTCCCTACTGCCATTTTACCAGGATTACTATCCCTGTCATAAGTGGCAGAGGTAGTTTTTAACGTCATAAAAAGAAAGTTATCAGATTGCAGCTGAAACTTAAATCCATTCCATTTATTCATAGAGATCATATAATTATCTGCAGATGATTCCTTCACATTCACCCATAAACTAATACTAAGTATAGAAGGGTTTAGTGCTGCACTGTATGGAATTTCTATGTAAGCGCCGTTATCAAAGGCGTATGCATTTCCCGCCCGCCCAAAACGGTCTGTGGTGGCAACTGGCAATATTCCTGCATCACGATAGTTGGCTGCTGTACCAATTATTCCAGACATCAGCGTGCCATTATGGCCATTGGCAGTAGCATCTAGTGCATTCCCATTAAAAAGCCATTTGGCAACGAGGTTATCCGCAGCTACTTCTTCAATTTTCCTGGCATTAAAAGCAACTGCAGCCCTGCGTAAATTGGCCAACGCGTTATTCACTTCCTCTTGTGTAAAAGCCCCGGTAGTTACCGATGTGGCCAGATCAAGCGCAGTTTTAAGTTCGGCACGTGCTTGTTTTGGATATTGCCCAATATCATTTCCTTCTGCACTTCCACTATAAACCCGGTTTACAGAATCTGCAAGCTGACTCAAACCTGTTTTATTGGATGCATAATCAGGTAGGTTTGCATCATCTTTACAGGATGAGATGGCTAAAGTGCCCAGGCACACATACAAAAGATATATAAAGGATCGGCTGTTTTTATTAAAATTCATCTTCATTTGCATTAAAGTTTCCCGTTAGCATTCCGCTCATTTTGTGGAATAGGAAAGAATCGGTTGTTTGTATAATTGAAATTAGGGGCGCCTGGTCTGATTGCAGACTCGGCATAAGCTTGTCCGTATCGGATCACATCAAAAAAACGTTGAAATTCAAGTGCCATTTCCGAGCGCCGCTCCCGGCGAATCAGGTCTCTCAACTGCGCCTGGTTCACTACTGTTATGGCAGCAAGCAAATCTGCAGGCGGAGTACCAGTGAAATTTTTACGTGCACGTTCCCTAACCCGGTTAAGGGGCGCGAGTGCTGCCGAAGATTGTCCGGATTCATTTAATGCTTCGGCCTTAATTAATAAAATATCTGCAAAGCGGATGGCCTCATAATTCAGGTTACCATCATTTTTAGTGGTGGTGGGCACTTCACTGATCGGCTGAACATGCTTTTTAGAAAGATAACCTGTAGTAGACCAGGATGGGTCGAAAGTACTATCGAAATATGGCTTTCCTGCTCTTGCTAAGGTGAGGTCAAGTCTGGGATCATTGGCTTCGAAATTATCAACCAAACTTTGAGTTGGAAAAAAGGTACCGGCACCATTTAGTGATCGAGGTGCAAACCAATAATTCAGCGAATTGCCCTGTAATGGCTGAGCACCCCGGGTATGCCAGACAGAAAATATTGCTTCGTTATTATTTTTAGCAGAAGAACTGAAATTGTCACTAAAATTATCAGTCAAAGCATAACCTAAAGCCTCCACTTGTTCACTAAATTGAATGGCTTGGGTAAATTTATTCTGAAAAAGCGAAGCCTTTGCGAGCAAGGCTAATGCGGCACCTTTAGTTGCCCTTCCCTGATCGGTATTAGATTCCCATTTTGCAGGAAGCCCGGCAGCAGCTTCAGTCAGGTCCTTTTCAATTTGCGTATAAACCTGTGCCTGTGGCGATGCTGCCAATGCTGCATCTTCCAGCGTACTCACCTTTAAACGCAAAGGGATATTGCCGTAAAAATTGGTGAGTGTAAAATAGTAATAAGCCCGAAGAAATTTAGCCTGTGCCAGAATCTGCGTTTTTGCGGTTTCGGATACATTGGTATTATCGGCAGTGAGTCCACCTATTACTACGTTACAACGGTTAACCCCGTCATAGTAGCGGCTCCATAATGATTGAACCGCAGCATTTCCTGGCAGAACATTAAACAAATCAATAGCAGTGTAATCTGCCTGTTCGCCTGCGTTGCCACCAATCACCGTATCATCCGAAGCTACATCGCCCAATACCCAAAGTGGATTGGCAGCAGCATCGGTAAAAGTAAGCGGAATATAAGCGGCGTTAACGGCAGTTCTTGCCGTAGCATCATTACTGAATAAATCTGCATCAGAATAATAGCCCAAAGCAGGCTGATCTAAAAATTTCTGGCACCCTGCCACGCAGAACAGGCTTGCCGCAAGGGAAAAGATATATAGTTTTTTCATCAGATTAAAAATTAAGATTAAGCCCAAGTGTATAGATTCTTGCCGAAGGATAGGTACCCCAATCAATCCCGACTGCCCTTACACCATCGCCCTGGCCGTTACTACTGGTGTAGATTTCGGGATCCAGACCTGTGTATTTTGTGAAAGTCAGCAGGTTTTGCCCACTGGCATAAACGCGCATCGAAGCAATTTTTAACGCAGAAAGCACTTTCGGACTTAAGGTATAACCCACCTGCAGATTTTTCAACCTTAAATAAGATCCATCTTCCAGAAATCTTGTTGATGGCCTTTTATTATTGGTTGAGGAAGCAGAGCTCCAGGTGAGGCGTGGAAACTGATTGGTTGTTCCCTCTCCTGTCCAGCTTCCGGTTGCAATTCTTTCAGTAATATTAAAAGCACGATAAAATCCTTCTATATCTGTAGCAACCTGATTGTACAATTTGTTGCCATAAGCCCCCTGAAAAAATACACTCAGATCAAACTGTTTAAATTTTAGATTACCGGTAAACCCATAGGTTAATTTTGGAATCGGACTTCCGGCGAACTGACGGTCATTTTCATCAATCAGCCCATCGCCATTGCTATCTTTATATTTTACATCACCGGGCTGAATCCCTGTACCTTGGTAAGCATGGGTAAATATATCCAGGTTATTTTGGAAAACGCCTTCCATCGGGAGCAGGTAAAATGCACCGATGGGTTGCCCAACAGTGGTAAGCGTGGCATAATATTCATTATCAATCCGGCCGCCAACAATAGGCGAACCCGCTAGCGAAATCACTTTATTTTTTAAAGTTGCCAGGTTTCCAGATACATCAAAACTCCAGTCTTCAGAGATTTTATCCCGATAGGACACCTGAAGTTCAATTCCCTGATTGCGTACTTTTCCGGCGTTTACATAAGGGCTACCGCCACCGCCTGCACTTGGCGGCAATGGGTTGGCAAAAAGAATATCAGCATTATCCCTGATAAAATAATCAGCACTTAATTGCAGTTTATCATCAAAAAAGCCAACATCCATCCCGAAATTAGTTTGCGTGCTGGTTTCCCAGGTAATGTTGCTGTTTCCCCTTGAGGTAAGCGAGTTTCCAATTACTGGTGTTCCACCGAATGGATAAAAGCCTACAAAAGAATTTAAGGAAGTATAGGCATAATTACTAATTTCCTGGTTCCCGGTTTGCCCGATACTTGCACGCAACTTTAACATGGAAAGTTGCTTGAAGTTTTTAAGAAATGCTTCCTGATCCAGTCTCCAACCTACAGATCCGGCATAAAAATTACCATATCGGTTAGCAGGATTTAACCTCGAAGAGCCATCCCTCCGCACGGTAAAGCTGGCCAGGTATTTTTCTGCATATTGATAATCGGCTCGCCCAAACAAAGAGAAAAGCGCCCAACGGGATTCATTTTCTCCATTCTGCTGTACCCCTATCCCGTTATCAAGATATTGAAAACCTTCTGACTGGTTAGGGAATATCGATCTGGATGCAGAAAGGCCATTTGTACGGCTCTTGATATTTTCTGATCCGGCAAGGAAATTAAATGTATGATCTTCACCCAATTTTAAATTATAGGTTAAGGTATTGGTCCAGTTGTAATCCAGCTGATTTGCATTGGAACGCGCTAAACTACCTGGTGAATTTTGAGCACGATCTCCCCAGATTTTGAAGAATTGTTTAAAGTCGGTAATTACTAAAGTTCCACCCAGACTGGTGCGAAATTTCAGACCTTCTAAAATCTTAGCCTCTACAAAAACATTTCCCAACATGCTGTAAGCATTGTAATTACGATCGAAGTTATCTGCATATCCTACCGGATTAAGTCCATCGCCAAAAAAGGCAGGGTTTTCAGGAAGATCTACATAATCGCCATTGGCTTTGAAAACCGGGGTTGCCGGCGTACGGAAAAGGGCGTAACGCATTACACTCGCTCCCTGGTTACCACTGCCAAAACCATCGCCCGAAGCACCAACCTGCTTTGTTCTGGCATAGGAAAGATTAAGATTTAATCCTGTTGAAAATATTTTCGACAAGGTGCTATTTACAGCTGTCCGCAAGTTAAAACGATCATATGCACTGTTATTGATCAACCCATCCTGTTTATAGTAATTTGCTGCAACCAGGTAATTTCCGGTTTCGTTGCCCCCATCTATCGAAAAGTTAGTATTATTAATTAAAGCAGGCTTTAACACTTCTTTTTGCCAGTTAACATCTGGCAAGCCAGCGGCTAAAGACGAAGAGATAGTAGCCCTGCCATCAGCAGTTGCTGCCGCATTAAAAGCTGCGATATATTGTGGCGTATTGGCCATTTTGATGAGATCGCCATGAACCTGAACTCCGGTATATTGGGAAAGACTGAAATGTGATTTGCCCGATCTCCCTTTTTTGGTGGTTATAACTACCACACCATTTGATGCCCTTGCGCCATAAATGGATGCAGAAGATGCATCTTTTAAAATACTGATGCTTTCGATATCTGTTGGCGAGATTTGATTGATCCCCGAAGTGCTTGGAACCCCATCTATTACATAAAGCGGATTGTTGTTATTAATCGTACCAATTCCACGAATCCTAACTGCAATTCCCTCACCAGGGGCACCTGTACCCTGCGTTACAGAAACACCGGCTGCCTTTCCCTGAAGTACCTGATCTACACCACCTACTGGCATATTATCAATATCAGAAGACCTGATTTGTGAAACAGCACCCGTTAAATCTTTCTTTTGCTGACTGGAATATCCGGTGATTACAACGTCATCCAGTTTCTGGCTTGATGGCGTTAAAGTAATGGATATTTCCAGCTGGTTTCCTGGTTTTAATGTTTTAGTGGCATAGCCGATAAACAATACCTGGATTGAACTATTTTTATCTGGAAGATTAATGGCAAACCGTCCGTTTTGATCTGTATTTACTTTGATGGGCTTGCCTATAACCTGTACAACAGCACCAGGAACAGGAATACCTTTTTCATCTTTCACAATCCCCTTCAATACGATAGAAGTCGTATCTGAAACTTTTGAGCCAGAAGTTTTGATTAGGTTACTTTGACCTGCAGGTGCCGGAGTGGCTGTTTTTACAGGAAGAGGATTTGGAGGAACATTAACTGGTGATGTTGGTGTTGCAGGTGTTTTCGGAACTGTATCTGGTGGACTAACGGGCCGGGCTGTACTGTCCGTCTTTCGCCTCAGCGTATCTGGAATGGTTTGACCCTGAGCGCTGGCGGCCAGAATGGATAAGGCTAAAAAAAAGAATTGCCTTTGTAAAGGTAGCTTCATAGAAAGATAGGGAATTAATGAATCTTGATAGTAGCTACTATACAATTTAAAGCCAAAAATGTTTCAGCTTAATCCGTATTTTTTATGTAATTCAGCATTACCTACAGATAATCAGATTTTTAGATAACTCAAAAACTAAGTTTCTGGTGATAAATTTGATTGAAATTGGAGAAAATATCTAATGCTGACACATGAATTACTTGCACAATAAGCCAAATAACAGACAAAAATATCAAGCGACAAATGAGTTCGCATTTTTAAAATATAGATTTGATTTCCTGTATCTTTGAGTATAAATTTACTTATGGATTTACTAGAATTTATCTCTGCTCATCACTTGCAGGAAATAAGCTATCCGGCAAAAACTGTCATACTTCAGGAGGGAGATAAAGCCAGGTTTATTTATTTTGTAAAGAAAGGATGTCTGCGCATGTGGTTAAATAATCATGGTACAGACATCACCACTCAGTTTTTTTTCGAGGGAACTGCAATCGCCAGTTTAGAAAGTCTTCTCAAAGATGAACCTAGCGATTATACGATCGAAACCATAGAACCCTGTTCATTATTCGTAATGTCTAAACAAGAATTTTTGCTTTTAAAAGAAACAGATAAATCATTTAAAATTTGGTTGGATGACATTATTCTCGAACGGTTCTTTTATTATTCAAAACACCTGGTTAGCTATCTTCGAACAAAACCGCAGCAACGTTATAATGAGCTGCTCTGTAAACATCCCGAGATCCTTCAGCGAATACCACAACATTATATAGCCTCCTATCTGGGAATTACTCCGGTTTCACTTAGCCGGATCAGGAGCCGCAAATAAGGTATTTATCGACTATTTATTCCCTCAGGATAAGATCAACTTGCGAAGTTTTGGTAGCCTTTGTTGTGGGAAATACTTCGAAAGTTTTAAGGCACCTTCATCAAAACTTGCGAAATTCTTCTGCGCACAGCCTTTTGAAATTTCGTAAGTTGATAAATGCGAAGTTTTGGTGGCCTTTGTTGTGGGAAATACTTCGAAAATTTTAAGGTACCTTCATCAAACTTGCGAAATTCTTCAGCGCACAGCCTTTTGAAATTTCGTAAGTTGATAAATTATAATTTTTAAACAATTAGAAACACAAAAGCAGCAACGAATAAAACGCTAAACAAAACCAGTAAACATTTGGCAACTTTTTCTAAAGATACTATCCACCACCTTTTATCCTGTTTTGGATATCATCATTTCCCTTTTTCCTTTCTTTAAGATTGAATGGATTTCCAAAACGATAAGAGAATGAGAGCATAATCCTGCGGCTATCCACATTAATATGACTATTCATATCAATATTCTGATATCGGGTTATATGCTTGTATTGACTGGATTGAAAAATATCATTAACCAAAAGCTTTAAACTAGCCTTATCCTTTAAAAGTGATTTCTGAAAGGCAGCAGAAACAGCATAATAAGCCTTTTCAGTCGAAATACCGTATACAGATTTCGAATTAAAATAGGCATTGAGTTCTGCGCTGTAACCTCCACCCAACTTAAACGAATTCTGCGTATTTAAACTAAAGGAAACCTGGGCATTTTCAAATTCTCCAATTTCACCATCACCCTGATAAATATTATTGTAAACGTTTGCAAAATTCGTAGCATTCCACCAATTGAAATAATTCGTTTGTCCGGTAAAACTGATTCCGTAATTCACCAGGCTTTTCAAATTCTCTGGGCGCTCGTAGGTAGTATTAATATTATCTATTTGCCCCGAAACCCAGGTAATCACATCATTGGTTTTACTATAATTTAGTGCTGTAGTATATTTTCCTTTTAATACGTGACTAAATACTATATTCTGGGTAAGCTCTGGCATGAGAGACGGATTTCCTTCATAATATAAAAGTGGATCTCTGAATACCCTGAATGGGTTTAAATCACCATAATCTGGTCGCTGCACCCTTCGGCTGTAAGCCAATTGAAATTGATGATTTTCTCCTGCGGTTTTATTCAGCGCTAAATTTGGAAATAACTGAAAGTAATCTCGTTTTAGTACCGCGCCCGTTGTTACCTGATTGCCCACAGTGTTTGTATATTCTCCCCTTAAACCCAATTGAACCGTAAGCGTTTTAAAGGAGCTATTTAGATTGAGATAAGCTGCATGAATCTGTTCCTCGTATTTAAAATAGTTACTGCTTTGGGCATCATAAACCCAATTGCCATTCATTAAATTTTGGTAAACCAGGTTATTATCAGAGTTGATGTAAGAACTTTTTAAACCACTCTCCAATTTCACCTTCTCTTTAAGCTGATCGGTATAATCTATCTTTGCCACATATACATCTGTTTGGGCCGGTACATAACCCTTTCTATTGCTTAACTGAACTGCCGAAGAAGCCGTGGCAGCAGCATAAGTATCTAAATTTAAACGGGAGGTGAAGCCATTACTGGCAAAATCTAAATCTGCACTGAGTGTCCTGTTTTCCTTTTTAAATTGATGCAGGTAATTCAGGTTATAAGTTAAATTACGCCAACTTTGCTGATCGTAATTGGTTGTGGCCAGATTAGATTGAACTACTCCAGCCTGATCTAAAATGATGTTGTCAGTTTTACTATTGTGCAAATATTTACCAATATTCCCATTAATTAAGAATCCGATTGTATTTTGTTTATCCAAATCTAAATCCATCCCTAAACGGAAGTTATTAGTATTTAGTGGCTCATTTGTTTCTGTATGTTGATTTGAAATCCGATCATAATTACCAGTTACTATTCCACCGTTGTAAAACCTCCTTTTAAAATCTAAATATTCTGTCTCTCCCCTATATGCATAGTTATAGCTTGCATAGATATTGAAACCTGCATTTTTATAATTGAGATTAAAGCCCGATCCGTATCTGGCTTTTCGCCCTGCACCACCGTTAACAGCAATAGAACCATTCATTCCCTTGATTTGATTTTTCTTCATTACTATATTAATGATTCCGGCATTTCCGGCAGCGTCATATTTAGCAGATGGGTTAGCCATAATCTCAATTTTAGAAACAGATGAAGAATTGGTTCCCTTTAACAAAACGCCTAATTCTGACGGGGATAGATAAGTCAGTTTACCATTAATCATCACGTTTACACCCGCCCTGCCTTTTAATGAAATTTTACCTTCGTCGTCTACTTTCACACCTGGCGCCCTTTGCAACAATTCTAACGCAGTATTTCCTTCCGATAAAATGCTATTTTCTACATTGATCGTCATTTTATCTACGCTTTGTTCGATTACCTTTTTTTGAACAGAAATAGTTACCGCATTTAATGTCTGCGCATCCTCTATCAATTTTAGTTTCCCTAAAAACGCTACATGTTTTTGCTCCGTGAGCTGAAAAATTTCAGTTTGATGACTGATAAAGCCCATATTGGAGATCTTTACGCGATACTGTCCACGCGATACATTTGAAAAAGAGAACCGACCCAAAGAATCAGTCAGTGTTCCTTTAATTCCCTTTCCTTCTATATTTTGAAGGGCAACGGATGCAAATTCGACCGGAGAACCACTTTCCATCACAACCAAACCATTTATTGCTGCTTCAGATTGTGCAAACACAGATTTATGGATCAGAAAAAATAAAAACAGTAGAAAAATAACAGGCAATATTCTGCCAACATCAGGTTTTTCACCCGAAGCAATAGTAGAGATTCTCGACATAACTTATGTTTTAAGGGATACTGGATTTTTATGTTTTTTTGTCTTCTTCTTTTTACCCCACCAGATGTAAAAACCTGTTATGGGTAAACTTGCGCAAATTAAGCTGGCAATAAAGAAAAATATCTTGCTTGTAAGGCCGGCAAACGCACCGACATGTAAAGCATAATTTAGCTTGCGTAACTGATCTGGAAATGCTAAGTCTGACAATCTTTTTCCCGCAGATTTAGTTAACTGAAGTGTTGTAGGGTTGAAATATAGATCCCTCCAATGGCCATTAATCATATCAGTACAGGCATAAATAGGCTCTGTAGGTTCATCAGGAAAGGAAATGATGATTTGATCTTTATTATAAAGTGCGAATTCTTTTTGCACCTTTATCCAAACCAGATCTGCATGAGCCAGCATGGTAGAAGGAGCTGCATTGAAAACCTCATGATCAGGCTTATGTGGAACACTATTGCCACCTGCTAACCAGTAAACGCTTTTATTAAACCAAGAAAAGCTCATCATTAAGCCAGTAATGCACATTACCAGAGCCAGCAATAAGGAATAGAAACCAAGTACATTGTGCAAATCATAATTTATACGCTTAAACTTTGCCTTCCATTTTATTTTAAAACTTTGATCCTTCCCTGTTCTATTCCATTTTTTTGGCCACCACAGCACTAATCCTGAGATTAATAAAACGAAGAAAATTAGTGTTGACCATCCAATAACCTGCTTGCCAATTTTATCAGGCAACCAAAGTCTCCTGTGGCCTTCATCAATAAATTCAAAAAAATCTTCATGGTGAACCATGGCTGTAACTTTTGCGGTATAGGGATTTACATACACTACAGAATCAGAATTGATGGTTACCGCAGCAGACTTATTTTCGCCATGGTACCAAACCGAATGAACCTCCTTATCTGGTAATGCTTTTTTAACAGAAAAGTACAATTCAGATGGTGGCAAAATAACTCCCCCGGCCGGCTTTTCGGCAAACAACCAGGGAGAGCTAATATTTTTTATTTCCTGCTCCAAAACCAATATGCAGCCCGTTATTCCTAAAATAACAATTACAATACCCGAGGCTAAACCAAGCCAAAGGTGAAGCCATGCATTTAATTTTTTGAGCGATTTAAAGAACATTCTTTATCTGCTATTTGAATTTAACCAATTTAGTTAACCCATTCACGCCGTCTAATTTAGCTCCCCTAACAACAGTTCCAGAAGTTAAGTTGTAAGCATAAATATAATACCCTTCTGCAGTTAATGCCCCAATATAGGCTACATCGCCATCTAACAATACGTTTGCCGAATAAGGATTTGGAATACTCTTAGGGATGTTAAGTTTTGTTTTCGTTTTATTCACTACATCTATCAAATAATAATCAGCAATGTATTTTCCGCTATAGTCTTGCCAGGTAGAAATTTGGGCCTTATCAAAAATCTTAACAATTGCTTTTCCGTTTCCTAAATAAAACAAATCGGTTGCTTCTTCTTTTGTTCTATCTGTAAGTTCGAACTGATAATTTGCATCAATTGCTGTTGCACCATTAGCTACACGGTAAATTGAAAAAGAACCACCTGTTTCTCCTGCAATCCAGATTGTTGGTGCATTAATGAAATAAGCGTAACCACCATCAATAAATGTTCCTGGTGAATTTAGTGTATAATGTGCCGGTTGATTAAAACGCGTATCTTTAGTGATAGTAACAGCGCTCACATTTGGGAACTCCATTGAAGCCAAATAAACCTCTTTTAATGGCAGAGAAGTACTTTCATTAGTCAGGTTATAACTGATATAAAGTTTATTACCCATAAAAACTGCAGAATTTCCCCAATAATAATATCCGGCTATCGGTTTAGGAATATTGATATTTCCTGAAGCCGTGATGGTCATCGTTTCTACATTCAGCGTAGCATATTCAAATTGCAAGGCTTCTTTCATGCTAAACAACACTAAGGTTTTTTCATCTTTCCAGGCATAAAAACTGGAATAATAAGCCCAACTAATTTGAGTGAATGGAATTTCTTTGATTACCTGATTAACCTTATTACTTGAAGTAAACTTGATAAGATTCCCTGCATCATTTGTTCCATAAAAATATTCGCCACGCTGCGTGATAATACTAGTAGTAGTTTCAGCACCATTACCTGCTGTTGTTAAAGTACCTGAATTAAGAATTGTAGTATTTAATATGTAGGTTGCTGCTGGTGTGCCAGCGTTAACTACTAACCCATAATTTTTTTCAGTAACTTCTTCTGCTGTTGGCGAACTTTTCTTACAGGCTGAAAAAGCAATTATCGCGATAGCGACTAAAGACAAAAGAGATTGTTTTTTAAGTGTTGTAAACATGATTGTAAATTTATTTAATGAAATAACGGAGTTTGATAAATGCAGAGCGTCCTGGTTTTTGTAATCTGAAATTGTCATATAAGAGTTCGTTAGTGAAGTTATTTACCTCGGCTGAGATGTTGTATCGCCCATTCGCCATACTGTAAGCCAATGCGATGTTGTGAGAAAACTGAGTCTGAATCTTATTTTTCGATTCGATACTTCCCCTGCTTTCCCAGTTTAAGTAAAACCAATTTACAAACTGGCTCGATAGACTTAGTTGTAACCGTGTTCCCGGTTCCCAAATATCATTTTGACCAATTTCGAGATTGGCATTTGCATATAACCACGGCTGATTTGGCACCCTGTCGCCATAAGTCATATCCAATACCGTAGTATTTGGCTCGTAAAGTTGCTGACTTATAGCTTTTTGATAAGTACCATTTACACTGAAATTTAATAATGTTGCATAGCGATACAGGAGTTCTAGTTCCACACCATTAATTTTCGCGCCTGCGAGATTGTTATAAACTGAGTAAACACCGCCACTGGGAATAAAGTAAATAAAGTCTTTAGCATTCCTGTAGAAATAAGCACTTTCAATCCCTAAGCTGTGTTTTTCATTGATCTGGAGGTTATAGTATGCACCGAAATTGATGTTATCACTATTTTCTGGCTTAAGATTGATATTGGCTGTTACATCAATTCCATTCCCAAACAATTCATCACCTTCTTGTAACCGATAAGCATGTTCATACGAGAACTTTACACCTGCAGCCTCGCTAATGCGGTATCTGCTGGCGATACCATATCCAAAATAGTTATTTGAAATTTCCGAGTCGGTTTTTACATAAGTTTGATTCTGCGAAAAAACGGCATTTCGAACCAGAGAACTAAGCGAATAAAACTTACCGAACACAGATGTGGTTAGTTGCTTATTAAAAGCATTATTTTGATAGGCAAGACCAGCAACCTGTTTGGCTATGGTATTGGGTTCATCAAAAGTATTCGTTTTGATAAGGCCTAAATCTTCCGTTGCCTGTCGGGCAAAGTGGCTGTAGTTATAATTCAGGTTTAAGCTATGGTTAGGGTTGATTTCATAACTAAAATTTGCCCTTGCCAAACTAGATATATTTCTATAATGGTAAATACTTTTTATGCCATAAAGCTCGCCAGAAATAGGCTCTGCTCTTCCTCGTCCACCCCAGGAATAGACATAATTTGCCGTATCAGGTACAGTAGATCTCATGATTGATGTGGAAGCAAAAAGCGTTGCCGTTAAACCATTTGTTAGAAAATTGCTTTTCTTATATTTAATAGATGGCATAAAGAACTTTTCACGGTTCGTAACCTCTCCTATTACTTTATTTTGGTTAGCTCCGGTTTGTATTTCCTTGTACATATCCGAATAAAGGAAATTTACCTCGAATTGATCAGCCCACGATTTATTGGTAAAGCCAATACCTACCTGCCCCATCGTAGAACGATAAGCACTATGAAATCTCCTCACATCTCTTTCCACAAGCTCGTTATTTTCGACCACTTTAATTGCAGCATCATATTCAGGATTACTGCGCATCAAATAATCATTATCTGATGAATTATGAAAACCATTAAAAGTAAATGTCAGCCCTGTTTTTTTGTCTTTGTACTTACCCGAAAGTGCAGCCCTAAGCGTGTTGAACGAGCCATAACTCACACTAGCATCCAGATATTTCGAAACAGATTGATTGGTAACGATGTTCACTGCACCACCAAGGGCATCGGCTCCCAACTCTACCGGAACAACACCTTTATACACCTCAATACGTTCGGCCAGATTTACTGGAATGTTATTTAATCCCAACGAACTTCCAAAAGACTCCATTGGTATTCCATCAATAAAAAAACGAATCTGACGTCCTGAAAGGCCATTTAACGTAAAGTTGAAATCAGACCCTAAGCCACCATTTTCCCTGACTTTAACGCCTGTACTTTTATTAAGGATTTGATTAAGATCGGCACTGGTATTCTGAAATGCCTTAAGGTCTATCACGTTTACGGTAAAGCCAGATTGCTTGAGTTCAGTTGCTGTCGTTCTCCCCTGAACTTCTACATTCTGTAAACTGTTATCATCAGGCAGAAGAGAAACATTTAAGGCAAAAGGCTTTCGGGAAACCAAATTAATCTCCTGACTTTTAGACTGATAACCAACAAAAGATATCACAATGGTGTAACGTCCGGGATTGATGGCAGATAGTTTAAAAAATCCGTTCACATCGGTCGTTGCCCCAACCTTTGTACCTTTCAAAGAAATTGATGCGCCACTTATAGCCGTTGTTTGATCAGTTATATAACCATTTATCTCTGCTGTTTGCTGAGCAAGAACTGTGGTGGAGAGAAATAGGAAAAAGAGTAAAAATTTTAATCGATACATTATTTTAATATTGTGCATTTACAAGGGAGTAGCACAACTTTCATTTTTCCGAAGGTGGAAAATGAAAAAAAATTAAAAAAATGAAATTAGTTCGTCAACCTATCAATCCGCATGATGAAATCGGTATCACCAGCAAGTTGTAAGCCCTTTTTTAAAGTACCCGTTTTGATGTTATACAGCCAGATAAAATTGCCTTCCGTAGTAGAATTTACGGAGATATAAGCAGTGTTACCTTCTACAATTACGCATTCTCTCCTGGTGCCTTTATCTAAAGGAAGATTAAGTTTTTTGGCAGATTGAGTTTGTAAATCGATGATGTAAAACTCAAAGTGTGCAGTACTGTAGTGATCATTTAAATCTTTATAAAGATCTTTTCTCTCGGCCCTGATAATTGCTTTATTCCCACCCAAATACCACATGCCGTAAGCATGATTTTTTAGTTTTGCAGAAATATCAAAGAAATAATGCTGATCAATGCGATCTTCGTTTGTTTTAATTCGAAATATTCCCGTCGGCATTTCCGGCCGGTTTCCTAACGCAATACCAGGGCAAGACATGAAATAATAGTCTGAATGCTGATCTACAAAACCATAAGATTGAATGGTATTTTGTCCACCGGGATAAGTTGACCTGACATCCTTCTCCGTTTTTATCTTTTTCATTACCGGATAAGCAATTTCGGCTACATAAAAAGTATCGCTGGTAAAATAGTTAGATATGCCTTGGGGAGCATGATAAGTATAACCGACAAATAGCTGGTTTTTTCGCTTCTCTACAAAACCAATAGATTGTGTACTAAATTTACCTGAAGGATGATCTGTCTGAAGATTCCCCGCAGCAATAACTTTCATTGTTTTGATCTCAATTAAAGCATATTTGGTTTGGTTATAACCAGATAAGTTCAAACCTGTAAGCAATAAAGTATCCTGATTTACCCAATTGAAATTTTCAATGGAAAAATCTTTTAAAGTCAATGCACCACTCGTTTTGAGTAGACCAGACTCAATAAAAAATTTCGAGAATAAAGCAGTTTTACGATTAAGATGATAGAAAAACCCATTCTTCACAAAAACATCTCTGTCCATATCTTTTCCATCCAAAACTACGCCGCTGGCTTCTGGCTTGATTATTCCATGCTCTAACGTATTTTGAGTTAATAAATATTCTTTGCCATCCTTCGCTAAAATGTAGAGGCTGTATTTTGCCTGATGATCAGATTTTGATTTACAGCCATAACCCATCGCAAGAAAGGCAATTATTACCAGTTTAATCGCTAGGTTGCGCGGAATCAGGGTAGAGTATGCCATAAATTAAATTCCGAACTGAGTAGTAATTTGCTGTTGCATGACTGGAGGCATATCTAAAAGGTTTTTTTCGCTGATTACAATTACACCTTTTTTGCCATTGCTATTTTTTAGAATAATATAAGTCTGGCCCTTTTTCAAAACGGTAGGCTGCTCAAGGCCATGAGCAATAGAGATATCACGTTTTGGTGAAATCAGAATGCTTCCGGTTAAGTCTATAGCTCCATCTACACTACTAATTTTGGCAATGGTATTTGGCCCAACCGAAGCGCTGTAACCTTGCTCATCAATGTGCTTTACCTGATGGCTTGAAGTATTAATAAAAGATATTGATGCTGTGGTCTGTACGTTGTTTGGTGTAAAAAACATATAAGCTAAACTTCCTAAAATAACCATAAATAATGTGGCTGCAATAGCACCTATCCACATAAAATACATTTTAGTTTTTAAATGTAATGGTTTAGCTTCGGGAGGTATAATAGATCTGATCTCCTGCCACATTTCCTTTTTAAGCATCTCTTTGTCATCTGGCAAACCATCCAGATCCAACTCATCAACATCTTCATTAAAGAGCCATTCCTCTACCTGTTTCCGCTCTTCTGGCGTACAGCTATTTGAATGGTATCTTTCTAAAAGTTCGTTGTTAATGCTCATATTGAATAATATCCGCCTAAAAAAGATGGGATTACAAACTTAATAAATTATCGCTTCTAAATAGAAGTAGCTTAATCACCGATTTACCGTAAGTATGCATTTAAAAAAATTAATAGCTGGCTAAACCAGTCTTTAATCTGGTCATTGCTTTTGTGATATGGTATTCAACGGCTCGTTCAGAAATGGAAAGCAATTCTGCAATTTCTTTATTCGCCATGCCTTGCTCCCTGCTCATCTTATAAACTCTTTTGCACTGGCAGGGTAAAGTATCTACTAATACCTCAACCTTTCCTTTTAGATCATTAAACAAAACCTGCTCTTCGGTGCAATTACTTGATACTGAGCAATCCATTACATGAAATTCATTGTGCTTTTGCCTGTTAACCTTATTCCGAATGTATTCGAAGGCTTTAAACTTTGCAGATCTGACCAAATAATGCTCTATTTTCTCTATTTCAAGTTCGGAACGGCGCTCCCAAAGCGACTTAAATATTTCCTGAACCATACCCTTGGCCGGCTCTACCTCTTTGATATTATTGTAACAAACCGCAAATACTTTTTCCCAGTAAAGCTCATAGACCTTTTCGAAAGATTGATAGTCAATCTTTATGCTGCTTTCCTGATATGAGTTATGGTGAAGTTTCAAAACAATTCTTGGTTCGCGACAAAGGTAGCTATTTAGATTAAATAAAAATAAGGTTCTTGTATTTGATGGGCCAGTGAACCCCTATCTGCCTAGCAGCACCTATCCCCGGGAGGGAAAGGGCGTAGGAAAAAGCATTTATCTTACCTAGCGATGGGCACTCGCTATCTCCACCCTGCTATCCGGCCTAGGAGATGATGGAAGGAGAAGCCGTTGAAATTTTTGCATCACCGTTCAAACACCCCAAACCCAAGGTAACGCGAACGGCTCCTAAAACAAATCCTTTATTATAACCAAATCGAGCCCTTGCGCTACCGCTCCTCAAATTTCGACGAGCTAATCCGACATCAAATCCAAGCCTTGATTTTTTTGTTACTTTTTTGATCAAGCAAAAAAGTAAGAGCCCTTCGGCGGCCAGCCGAGGCAAGCCAGCGCAGCGGAAAAACAGCCTACGAACGAATTACAGTTCTTTGGTCTCTTTATTGGCTTTAGTAAGTTCAAAATATTCTAGGATGCCTTCTGGCAATAAAAAACTGATAAGGGTTTGTTCGGCTGGATTCAAGGGATATGTAGTTCTTATAAACTACAAAAGAAAGAAATTATTCCATTCCCCCAACTTTTCCGATTGATGCAGAATCATTTAATGCGAAGGTCAAAGCGTTCAGAGCAACATCCAGAGGTGTGCGAGATATCAAATTCTTCTTGTTCAGGTTATCGAAAATATATGCTTAATTTTTATCTCCCCCAACTTTTCCGCTTGATCCGGTTTTATCTGAATAAATTGGATTGAAATAAAATAAAAAACCCCTTAAATCATACGAATTAAGGGGTTTTGATGACTTTTAGAAGTCTAATCGTCGGGATGGCAGGATTCGAACCTACGACCTCCTGCTCCCAAAGCAGGCGCGATACCGGGCTACGCTACATCCCGAACTTTTTGGTATCACCTTTTTTTAATCCTTTTTAAAAGTGGATTGAACTTTTGTCGGGATGGCAGGATTCGAACCTACGACCTCCTGCTCCCAAAGCAGGCGCGATACCGGGCTACGCTACATCCCGAACTTGGTATCTTCTTTTTTATTCCTTATTTCTAAGGGCTGCAAAGTAACAATTTTAAAATGACATATTCACATTTTATTATTACTTTTTTTTTGTGCGGAGAGGGCGGGATTCGAACCCGCGGTACCGTTACCAGTACGACAGTTTAGCAAACTGTTCCTTTCGGCCACTCAGGCACCTCTCCTTTTCAACCTCTAAATTTGTCCTACCGACCTTGTTTTGAGGTCTGCAAATATAGTAAAACAAGTTATTCTACAAAAGAAAATTACAAAACTTGTTGATAATCTATGCGCACATGATAGATACTCATAAGCATCGTCTTGAATATCAATTTGATAGTTTCAATATCTTTTAATGTTAAATCGCAGTTATCTAATTGATTTTGTTCCAATTTGTAATTAATTATCCGTTCAACGATGTCATTTATGCTCTGCGCATCCGGATTTTTCAGACTTCTTGAGGCTGCTTCGACAGAATCTGCTAACATTAACACACCAGTTTCCTTGCTAAAAGGGATCGGTCCGGGGTAGCGGAAAATGTTTTCATCCACAAATTTTTCAGGAGAATTTTTCAAAAACGACTGATAAAAATAATCTACCCGCGTATTTCCATGATGTGTTCTGATGAAATCAATAATCGCTTCCGGGATTAAATTTTTCCGAAGAATCTCAATTCCCTTATGCACATGCTGAATAATAATCTGCGCACTTTGTTCATATGGCAGTTTATCGTGCGGACTAACAGCTGTATTTTGGTTCTCGATGAAGTATTGCGGGTTATCAACCTTTCCAATATCATGATAAAGTGCTCCTGCCCTAACGAGTACCGAATTACCACCAATTTTAAATATTGCAGCTTCTGCCAGGTTCGCCACCTGTAAAGAGTGCTGAAAAGTACCAGGGGCCTTAAAAGCCAGCTCACGCAGTAACTTATTGTTGGTATTGGTCAGCTCAATCAGTGCCACATCAGAAGTGATCCCAAAAATACGTTCAAACAAATAAATTAATGGATAAGCAAGCAGTGAAAGTAGCACACTAAACACAAATGGAATAAAATTACCCCATTCAATTTCACGGAATGAACCTTCTCTAAGCAATGCAATACCTACAAACGACACAAAATAGGCCATCAGGATAAACAAAGCCGAAACCAGAAACCGTTCACGTTTCACAAAGTTCTTTATACTAAATATGGCCACCATGCCCGCAGTAACCTGATAGAAAACAAACTCAAAACTATTTGCCACAAAGAAACCGGCAATTAAAATTACCAGTAAATGGAGATAGAGCGCCAGCCTGGTATCAAACAGAATCCTGATGATAATCGGGACGACACAAAATGGAATATAGTATAAACTTGGAATTTCGATCTTAATTGCCCAGGTAAGTGCCAAAAGCATACCAGTCGTCACAATAAGGATCAGGGACAACTGACGATTATCAGAAAAGATATCTTTCCGAAACAGGAATAAAAACGACATCAATATCGTTAACATAAAGCTCACCAGCACTACCTGACCAAGGTATACCAATGCCTTGCTCCCAATGGTCTTGGTTTGCGCATCGTAAGTGGCTTTGTAAGATTCTAATTTCTGATAAATCTCATCATCAATCACATCATTCTTCGATACAATTAACTCCCCCTTTTGCACCATCCCTTTGGTTGTAGAAATATTATCTACCGTATTTTGCTGAATAATCTGCGTTAACCGCTCATCAAATATAATATTCGGGGTAATGTGATCTTCCGCCAGGTTAGCAACCAGATCAACCATTACCTGGTTCGGTGATTTAAAATTGGCTTTGAAATGAAGCAATGCAGTCTCAGTTGTAAAAACATCCTGCGTGTTTTTCTGGTTGGCTACATTATTTTCCATCAGGGAAAAATCATAGTGTTTACCGTTTGTTTGCTGCTTGGCATTTAGGCCGATAATCCCCCGCTGATAAATATTACTGAGCAGCCGGTAAGATTCCGTTTTAAACTTCAGCTTATCCTTTTCATCCAGCTGTTTGGATTTCCACTTAATATCGAACTCATTAATATAGGCTTCCAGCGCATTGCGGCTAATAGACGGATCGTACTGGTAAACCGGCAACACATCTTTCAGCGCGTTCTTCTTATCGGTATTTACCTGTGGATTGGTTTTTAAAATGGCGAAGCTAAATGGAGAGATCAAATCCTTATTCATCCATACTTTCCCCTTTTCAAATTCGTATCTAAACCGGGGTTGTTTTGGTAGGAAGAGCGTAATAACGAAAACCGTAAATACCATCATTACATATTTCAGATTCGATGAATATTTACGATAAAGGATTTTGTGTGAATTTTTCTTGATTTTAGCCAAAACGATTAGATTATTGTATTGTCAAAAATAACATTTTTATCTAATATACATTTTACTGATTTTGTTTGCGATTACCGGATTTTATAATTTACTTTATGATATCAAATTAATATCAATTATGTATCAGGAAAAAATTATTAGCCCGCCATCCGGGTATCTAACATTTGCACTATCGCTATTATTATTAGCCGGATCTATTTTCTGCTTTGTTTCAGAATCATTTATCTGGGGAGCCATAATACTAGCTATTGATCTGTTCCTGATCTTCCCGGGCTTTCTCATTATCAACCCCAATCAATCAATGGTATTAACTTTATTCGGCAAATACACCGGCACTGTTAAAGCTGATGGTTTCTTCTGGGTAAATCCACTTACCACCAAAAGAAGACTTTCTTTAAAGGCCAATAACCTGAACGGACAACAATTAAAAGTAAACGATAAATTGGGCAACCCGATTGAAATTGCAGCCGTTGTGGTATGGAAAGTGAATGAAACGGCAAAAGCGGTATTCTCTGTAGAAAACTATATGCAGTATGTAAATATCCAAAGCGAAGCTGCAGTAAGGCACCTGGCTAATATCTTTCCGTATGATCATTCTGAAGGGGAGGAATCCAGCATCACGCTAAAAGATGGCGCAGAACAGGTAAGTGAAATTTTAGAAAAAGAATTAAATGAACGTCTTTCCAGAGCAGGAATCGATGTTTTGGAGGCACGTATTTCTCACCTGGCTTATGCCCCGGAAATTGCCAGTGCCATGTTACAACGCCAGCAAGCCACCGCAGTAATTGCAGCCCGGAAACTAATTGTTGAAGGTGCAGTTGGTATGGTAGAAATGGCACTGGAGAAATTATCGCAAAAAGGAATTGTAGAACTGGATGAAGAACGTAAAGCCGCAATGGTGAGTAACTTATTGGTAGTGCTTTGTGGCGACAGACACGTACAGCCCGTAGTAAATACCGGAACGCTGTATAATTAATATGGAATTCCAGGAAAAACAAGGATTAAAAATCTGGTGGTTATACCTTATAACAGGGGTAAGTATTTTTCCTGCGCTGGCTATAATGCTATTTGACAAGAGTGGACTTAATTTGGAGGAGCTCAAAAACATGTATTTTGCGCCCCTCCTCGCCTTATTTTCTCCATTCTTAATTATTTTTTTGATTGAGAAAAGTACACTCACCTTAAAGATAGATCAATACGGCATAGCTTACCGGTACTTTCCATTTCAATTTAAATATAAAAGCCAACGCTGGGCGAACATAGAAAAAGCATACATCAGAAAATATGATGCTTTTTCTGAATATGGCGGCTATGGGGTAAAGAGCCGGCTTTGGTTTAAAATTAACGACAAGGCTTACCTCTTAAATGATGGAAACCGCGGTTTACAGCTCGAACTCAAGAATGGTAAAAAATTGCTTTTCAGCACGAATAAAATGGAGGAAATGGAGTTGTTCCTTATTAATATGAAAACAAGGTATAATATACAGGCAATACAATAGAAATGGCGGAGAAAGATAAAAAAGCTTTTGTATTACGGATCAGTCCTGCTTTATTAAAAGAAGTAGAAACCTGGGCTGCCGATGATTTCAGAAGTATAAACGGACAAATTGAGTTTCTCTTGAATCAGGCACTCAAATCGAGAAAAAGAAGTAAAACTAAAGAAGAATAATTACAAGATCAGCTGAATGGTTATTTTTGTTTTAATCACTTCTCATTTTAGATATTCCTCCAACGAATTATCAAGTTGACACATCTCCTAAGCGTATTTTTATGCACTTTGCTAACTAACTTTAAAAAGCACAAGCCCTACCGAAGAGCGCCGCTAAAAACAATATTAAATGTGAAAAATTACCATGCCTCCGCGGCATAGAGCGGGAAAATATCTATATAAATTAACTTTGTCCACACGATAGTCCAAAGAGGAATATAGTTATTTGTAGTTATTTCCTATGCATCAAAAGATAGTTCCAGATTGGGGAGGTTAAAGGCAGCAAATAAATATCAAAATCAGTCTTTCTTATAACAACCGATATAAAACACTTAAATTCACACTAAATGACAGCTTAATCATTACTGTCATTTCAAAAAATACATAACTTAGCGGTCTAACCAAAAAGTTCATAAAAATTTAATTCATGAAAGAAGTTGTAATTGTATCAGCTGTAAGAACCCCTATTGGCAGTTTCGGCGGCTCCCTAGCTCAATTTTCTGCTACACAATTAGGAGGTTTTGCCATAAAGGCTGCAATAGAAAAAGCTGGTCTGGCACCAGAACAAATCCAGGAAGTATATATGGGAAACGTATTGTCTGCTAATTTAGGGCAGGCACCTGCAACCCAGGCTGCAAAACTGGCCGGCTTACCAGATCTACCAGCTACCACTATCAATAAAGTTTGTGCATCAGGCACCAAAGCCATTATGTTGGCTGCGCAAAGTATAGCAAATGGCGATCAGGATATTATAGTTGCCGGCGGAATGGAAAGCATGAGTAACGTACCTTTTTATCTGGATAAGGCCAGAAATGGTTATCGCCTAGGGCATGGACAGATTACCGATGGCCTGGTTAAAGATGGTCTGTGGGATGTTTATAACGATTACCACATGGGCTCAGCGGCAGAACTTTGTGCAAGCGAATGCAACATCACTCGCGAAGAGCAGGATAATTTTGCAATCGAATCCTATAAAAGAGCGCAAAATGCACAGACAAATGGCAAGTTTGCAGGTGAAATTATTGCCATTGAAGTGAAAGACCGGAAAGGTGAGGTTACGTTCGTAGATACAGACGATGAACCTACAGCGGTGAAATTTGATAAAATCCCATCATTAAAACCTGTATTTAAAAAAGACGGAACCGTTACGGCTGCAAATGCTTCTACATTAAATGATGGCGCAGCGGCGCTTGTATTAATGAGCGCAGATAAAGCCAAAGAATTAGGCATAAAACCATTGGCTAAAATCTTAGGTTTCGCAGATGCACAACAGGCACCAGAATGGTTCACCACATCACCATCTAAAGCGATTCCTTTAGCTTTACAAAAAGCCAATATTGACATTAAAGACGTTGATTACTTTGAAATAAACGAGGCTTTTTCTGTAGTTTCCATCGCAAATAACCAAAAGATGAACTTAAAAGCAGACCAGGTAAATGTAAATGGTGGCGCCGTTTCTTTAGGTCACCCGCTTGGCGCATCCGGGGCCAGAATTGTGGTCACTTTACTGTCAGTGCTGGAGCAAAATAATGGCAAAATTGGCGTTGCAGGCATATGTAATGGCGGTGGTGGGGCCAGCGCACTGGTTATTGAGAAAATTTAATAAATGAAAATCAAATATTATATCCTTTTCATTTTTGCTTTGTTGAGCCTGAACACTATGGCGCAACAAAGCAAAAACAATCTTGATGTTTTTCAGGATTCGCTTATCCGGATTTCAACAGCTACCATAGCAGCAGAAACAGATCCTAAGAAAGCAGAAATTAATGGCCGGTTTGTAAAAACTTTGGTAGAAGCCTTAAAAACGCCCAACTCTTTTGCTTACCCGTTCGATTCATTGAAAAATGTTTCAGTGATTAAATCACCAGATAAATCTTTCCGAATTTTAAGCTGGTATGTGCAGCAGGAGAATGGAACTTACCGGTATTTTGGAACTATCCAGATGAATACCGGCAATGGTCCGCTAAAACTTTATCCTTTAATTGATCAAACAGATAATATTACCGATGAAAATGCCATCGCCAGCAACCAGGTATGGTTTGGTGCACGTTATTATGAAATTGTTCCGGTAACCAGTGGCAACCGCCTGCCTTATTATATATTATTGGGCTGGAAGGGAAATACTCAGAACACCACGAAAAAGGTAATAGAAATCCTTTCGTTTGATAAGGAACAGGTAAATTTCGGGGCACCTGTATTCGACGGTAAAGAACTGAAGGGTAAAAACAGGGTGATTTTCGAATATACCAAATCCAATGCAATGACGCTGAAGGTAGATCAGAAAGCAGGAATGATCGTTTTTGACCACCTTGCGCCTCTCGATCCTGAAATGGTAGGAAAGTATGAGTTTTATGGATCTGATGGCACCTTCGATGGATTCAAGATAATTGGTGGACGATTAAAATTGCAGGAAGGCTTAGAATTAAATAACGATCCTAGCGCAATGGACGAGTTATATGCCGATCCAAAGAAAAATGTAAAACCAATTCGAAAGTTCTGATTTAGGAAAATCCTAACATCTTCATTACCTCCTCACTAAGTTAAAAATTTGTGAGTTTGCCCTCTGCTGACTATATTGCGCCTTGCAAACTAGCTTAAACAACACACAAATTCTGAATTCATAAACTAAAACCAATAAATGTTTTATGCAAACATCAATTGAAACCAAAGACGATTTCTTTAGCAGCAAAGTATTGGGTCATCCGGCAGGTTTATTCGTACTTTTCTTTACTGAGATGTGGGAAAGATTTTCGTACTATGGGATGCGGGCCTTGCTCGTTTTATTTCTAACTTCATCTATTTTAGGGGATAACCCCGGTTGGGGCTGGCCTCGTGAACATGCCTTAGCCATTTATGGCTCTTATACTTCTCTCGCTTATCTCACCCCAATTTTAGGCGGTTTCATTGCCGATAGATTTATTGGTTACCGCTGGGCAATCATTCTCGGAGCCTTCCTGATGACCCTCGGTCACTTATCTATGGCTTTCGAATTCAATCCAATTTTCATGTACCTGGGTTTGTGCCTTTTGGTTGTTGGAAATGGATTTTTTAAGCCAAACATGACTTCAATTTTATCACACATGTATAAAAAGCATCCTGAAAAGAAAGATGGTGCTTATACTATTTTTTACATGGGCGTTAATTCTGGTGCTTTTTTAGGCATGCTTCTTTGTGGATACATTGGCGAAAATCCTAACTGGGGCTGGAGTTATGGCTTCGGATTGGCTGGTATTTTTATGTTTGTGGGCATGCTGCAATTCTATTTCACTAAAAACATTTTTGGCTCTATCGGTTTAAAGCCAGAGAAAAGCAATGTGGTTGTAGATGAAGACGAAGATCCGGCAGAGGCTCAGAAAAATCCTTTTTCCATCTTTGATATTGTGCTAATTGCCTTAATCTCAATCATTGGTCTGGTATGGATTATTAATGATCCTGTTTCAAAAATTACAGGTTCAACCATTTTTAACTTTAGAGTAGGTTCGCTTACCGGAGATAATCTGGCTATTATTATTGCCTTAGCACTTTTCATTTTCATTCTGGTAAAAAGGATTGCACAATATGCACCGAAACTTCGTGATAAAATGATCGTGGTTATTGTACTCGCTTTCATTACGATTTTCTTCTGGGCATCTTTCGAACAGGCAGGTGGCTCCATGACAATCTTCGCCAAAGACTACACGGCCAGATTGCTGGAAGGAAACGCAAAAATCATCTTCAACGTGGCCAATACTTTAATTACGGTGGTACCATTGGTGATTATTACGTATGTATTGTTTAGCTTATTCAGGAAAACTTTTGGGAAATTTGCCCTTGGAAATATTATTCTTGCTGCAGGTTTCTTATTGATCTGGGGGCTGGTAATTTACATGTTAAAAAACCAATACAGTGATGTAAAAGCCGAAGTTCCGGCAACCTGGTTTGGTGTACTGAACTCATTATTTATCATTTCCTGCGCTCCAATTGTATCAAAACTCTGGGAAAGCAAATTTAATCCTTCTGCAACTATGAAAAATGGCATGGGAATGATTCTTTTAGGAATCGGATTTGCAGCTTTAGCTTACGGATCAAGTTCAATTCCATCGGGTGCAAAAGTAGCTTCAGTGAGCATGATCTGGCTTATTTTAGCTTATTTTTTCCACACCATGGGAGAATTGTTCATCTCTCCGGTAGGTTTATCATACGTTTCAAAGCTTGTTCCGGGTAGAATGATTGGAATTATGTTTGGTATTTGGTATTTGGCTATTGCCATCGGAAATAAAATAGCGGGTACAATGGGTGGAATGATCGATAAAATTACTGCTCAATATTCAATGTCTACCTTCTTTTTAATTTTCACTTTAATCCCTGTTGGCCTGGGTATTTTCATTATGTTGCTAACGCCGATGATTAAGAAACTAATGCACGGGGTTAAATAATATGCAAATTACAACTGAAAAAACGCCTTCTATTGAAACATTAGAAGCGATTCAAAATTTTGAAGGTAAATATCCGAAGCAACTCTGGTATTTATCCCTGGTAGAAATGTGGGAACGTTTCTGTTTCTATGGCATGCGTGGTGTACTGGCATTTTTCATGGTTGATCAATTGGGATTAACCGATCAAAAATCCAACCTGCAATATGGTGCGATCCAGGCTTTTGTTTATGCCTTCACCTTTATCGGCGGGATCTTTGCCGATAAGATTTTAGGCTTTAGAAAATCGCTTTTCTGGGGTGGTTCACTGATGATTGTTGGAAACCTGATTCTTGCCTTTTCACCACATGATTTGTTCTATGTTGGCATTACACTATCCATTATCGGTACAGGCTTTTTCAAACCCAATATTTCATCCATGGTTGGCGAGCTTTACCATGAAAAAGACAATAGAAGAGATGCAGGTTACGGATTGTTTTATGCGGGAATCAATGTGGGTGGCTTGCTAGGTGGCGCCATGTGTATCTACCTGGGAAAATATGTTTCCTGGAATTTATGCTTCCTTTCGGCTGCTTTGGTAATGGCCTTTGGGATTGGCACTTTCATCTTCACTAAAAAATATCTGGGTCCGATTGGTAATTCTCCCCTACTACATTTACAAAAGGCGAAGCGAACTGTTTATGAGATTGTGGTTTATATCGGTTCCCTTTTATGCATCCCGCTGATTTTCATCATGGTGAGGAACACGGCTTATACTGATTATTTTATGTATACGCTTGGGGTAGTTGCATTGGTCTATTTTTTCTACGAAATGTTCAGTATCAAAGAAGTTAAAGCAAGATATAAATTGCTTGCGGCTTTCATTTTTATTCTATGTTACTTCATTTTTATGGCGATTTCAGAACAAAGTGGTGGATCACTTTCTCTGTTTGCGAAAGACAATTTAGACCATGGCCTGTTGTTCTTTTCTATCGATCCAAACGTAGTGAACAACAGCGTAAACTCATTCTTTGTGATTGTGTTTAGTCCTTTGGTAGGCTTATTATGGATTGGTATGTACAAGCGCAAAATTGAACCCAATACCGTGGTAAAATTTGGGTTAGGATTTGTATTATTAGCCGTGAGTTTTTACGTTTTTTATGCCACCAGATTTTTCGCAAATGAACAAGGCATCAGTTCTTTAAATATTTTTACACTGGGTTACTTACTGCTAACGCTGGGTGAATTATGCATTGGCCCGATTGGGATGTCGATCATCACTAAATTATCACCAAAAAGGATGTTTGGGATGATGATGGGCATGTGGTTCCTTTTCAGTGCTTTTGGTCAGCTTGCTGCCGGGAAATTAGGTGCAGAGATGTCGAACATCGAAAATGCATCCCTAATGGCTAAATTAACATCTTACACTGAAGGTTATAAATCCCTTGCCCTCTACTCTTTAATTGCAGGAATATTTTTAATTGTATTCTCTCAGTTGATTAAGAAACTGATGCAAGAAGTGAGATAGAAAACATTTTTTAATACATTTTAAACCGTATCAATCCTGTTGATGCGGTTTTTTAAATTTATAATATTTACTTTCGCCCTCTAAAGCTAAAATCACTTTTAGCCCAAAATGCATTTTATATAAAACGAACAAACGTGTCAGACAGTTTAGTAATCATTCCTACCTATAATGAAAAGGAGAATATTGAAAGAATTATCCGAAAGGTATTTTCATTAAACCAACCTTTTCATGTGCTGATTATTGATGATGGCTCACCGGATGGCACTGCAGATATTGTAAAATCATTACAGGCTGAATATGAAGGTCATCTTTTTATTGTAGAACGTGCTGGCAAACAGGGGTTAGGTACAGCATATATCTATGGATTCAATTGGGCGCTGCAAAAAGACTATCAATTTATTTTTGAAATGGATGCTGATTTTTCTCATAATCCAGACGACCTTGCCCGCTTGCGTAAAGCTTGCATTAACGGTGCAGATGTAGCCATTGGATCAAGATATGTGAAAGGTGTAAATGTGGTTAACTGGCCAATGGGCAGGGTTTTAATGTCGTACTTTGCCTCCATGTATGTTCGTTTTATCACCAGGATTAATATTCAGGATGCAACTGCCGGCTTTAAATGCTACAAGAGAATTGTATTGGAAACTATTCCTTTAGAAAAGATCCGCTTCGTAGGCTATGCCTTTCAGATTGAAATGAAATTCACGGCCATTAAGTTTGGCTTTAATGTGGTTGAAGTACCTATTATTTTCACGGATAGAACGGAAGGAACCTCAAAAATGAGTACCCGAATTTTCCGCGAGGCTTTTTTAGGGGTAATTCAAATGAAAGTGAGCAGTTGGTTTAGGGATTATAAGAGAAGGGGTTAGAAAAAGAGGTTAGCGTAGGTTAGGGGTTAGTATAGGTTAGAAAAAAGGTTTAGAGAAGAGGTTAGTGTAGTTTAGAAGGTTAGCCCTATCCACCTCAGGATTTTATAGTTCAATTGATCTATTTGTCTGTGGCTAATAGAATATATATATATTCACCTGCCTAACTTTGCACCCAAGACTCACGACTTTGGACTCTCGACTTAAGACTCAAAACTCCCAATTCAAAACTCCGAACTCAAGACTCCCTACTTCCTCTAATCATCGCGCCATAATCCTGTTGTTTTTCCATGGCGGTAATGGTCATGATTAATCTTTTTGTACGGGTTGGTTCTGTTTTAGCTTCATTGATCCATTTGATAAAATAGTTTTGATGAGATTTCGGTTGTTGCAGGAAACGAGTGAGAAGCGTTTCATCTTCAGCGAGGCACACCTCTAAATCTGCAGGCATTTCAATTTTAAAGTCAAGATCTTCTTCCAGCCACAATTCTACTTTGGCTCCTGCTTCTTTTCTTATCTTTTTCCGAAGGGTGGTATTAATGGCAATGATAAAATCGCCTTCCCCCATTGGTACGGTCGCTATTCCGGCAATTTCCAGGTCATCGAGCTTTCCTTTCACCCTGAAAGATACTTTGCAATCAGGCTTAAGTTCATTCGCTATGGTAGCAGGTATGAAGATATAACTCCAACCTGTTTTTTCACCCATTTGCCCGAATCGTTCTATTTCTGCCTTGATGTGGATCATGTTTTCTTAATAAATTAGATGATAATGTACACTTCTCCCTCCACCGGAAGATGCTAAAACGCCAAGTTTTTCAAGTTCCTGTAAATCGCGGGTGGCAGTTGCTTTTGATGTTTTAGTGATAGAAATATACTTTTTAGTAGTCATGCCTCCTTCAAATCCAGCTGGCCCAAAACTATACATCTTTTGCAAAACCTTTAACTGGCGCTCATTGAGATTACCTTTAACGGAGTCAAATACCTTGATCTTTCTCAATGTAAAATCAATCATTTGTTTAGCCTCAAGCTGTGCATTTAAAGCTATCTCTAAAAAGTATTTCAGCCAATCAGAAATATTATTACTCTTTTGAGCATTTTTCAGTGCCAGGTAATAAGCATCTTTATTTCTCTCAATTGTATTAGAAAGACTTAACATAACCGGTCGACCGAGGGTTTGGGAAAGTACTTGTTCAGCAATTGCTCTTCCAATACGTCCATTTCCATCTTCATAAGGATGGATGCTTTCGAAATATAAATGAGCTATCCCTGCCCTGATTACAGGATCCTTAATTTCTGTTGATCCATTAGGTTTCGTATTAATTAACCATTTAAAAAAAAGATTCATTTCTTTTTTAATCACAGCTGATGGCGGTGCTTCAAAATGAATTTGCTCTTTATCAATCCCACCGGATATAATCCGCATGGGCTCATCACCTTTTCGCCATGCAGCCACATTAATATGTTTACTGTCTCCAAAAAGGAGTTTATGCCAGTGATGCAATGTTTGTTCATTTAATTCTTTATCGAAGGTATTTCTTACTTCAATCATCAAATCGGCGATACCAGATGCCCTTTTATCTTTTACAATTTCAGCGGTCTTATTTAGTCCAAGATTATTTTTAATAGATGACATTACATCTTCCCGACTAAGAAATTCACCTTCAATAGCAGAGGTGTTAATCGCTTCAGAGAGAATTAATTCTAGTAACGTTTGTTGTTTAATCTCATTCGGTAATGCATTTATCAAAGCATTAACCGCACCAGTTTCCTGAGCAAAGTCGTAAAGTTTTCCTTCTATTTTTAATGTAGAAAAAGTGAAATTTGGCCAGTCTGATAATTCCCAGTTATAACTCATGAGCCGAATATACGATTTATTCGGCTCAAAAAATAACCAATTCATGAGCCGATTAACAATCCTATTCGGCTCATGCTTAATCTGCAGCTACCGGATTCATGTGAATATCCAGCTTGGCGAACTTTAAAACCTCCACACTGGGGAAGCCGAAATCTTCCACTATCTTACCCAAAATCAAATAACACCCCTTCCCTTTAAACGGATAGATTGGTGTAGTATTCGGAAAATGGGTGGTATCAAAAAAATCACCATTCGCATCCAGAAAAGTACCAAACCACATTTTGGTATTCTTAATTGTATGTACTGTTTTTTCACAAACATAATTGCCTACCATCCGAACTGTTTTACCAACATTTCCGCTTAGATCTGCCGCCATTACATCGCCACGGTAACTCGTTTTCAGGAAATCGAACATATCAAAATTTAAGGGATAGCCCAGCAGCTCCAGTTCCACGTAAGCATCTTCGAGTGCTGAATTTTCTAATGCAGGCAAACTGTATTCTTTACTTTCCAGATTGAATAGTTCTGCAGCATCGATCTTTTTTTGCTTATGGCCGAGGTAATTATAAATTTCCCAAAGCAGTGTTTTTTTGTCTTTCCCGGTAAACCTTAAAGCACCAAGTCTGATTAATAAAATGGCCTGCTCCAATGTGATCTTCGTTCGCTTTACAAACTGCTCCAAATCTTTAAAAGGGCCATTTCTCCGTCGCTCCTGCGGAATCTGCTCAATCATTTTATTCTCCAGACCTTGCACTGCCATAAACCCGAGATAGGCCTCGTTGCCATTGATGTTTACCACTTCATCGCTGTGGTTTACACAGGGCAAATGTACTTTTGCACCCATTTTCTGAAGCTCATGAACGTAAACCCAGCGGCTGTAAAACCCTCCATAGTTATTTAAAACGGCTACCATAAATTCTTTCGGATAATAGGTTTTAAGGTATAAACTCTGGTAACTTTCTACGGCAAATGATGCAGAGTGCGCTTTTGAAAAACTATACCCGGCAAATGAAGAAATCTGTCTCCAGACTTCTGTAATCAATTCTTCTGAATGCCCTTGGAGCTTAGCAGAGTAGAAAAACTTATTTACCAGTTCTTCAAAAGCAAGCTTTGAACGGTACTTGCCACTCATGGCCTTTCGCAATACATCGGCATCAGCCAGATCCAGGCCGGCAAAATAATGGCAAACCTTGATCACATCTTCCTGGTAAACCATTACGCCATAAGTTTCTTTCAATTGTTCTTCCATCTCCTTGCAGAGGTAAACCACTTTATCTGGAGCATGATAACGCTCGATAAAAGATTTCATCATGCCTGAACTTGCCACACCCGGCCGAATAATCGAACTGGCAGCCACCAGTGTTAAATAATCTTCGCATTTAAGCTTTTTGAGCAATTGCCGCATGGCAGGCGATTCAATATAAAAACAGCCTACAGGTTGTCCTTCGCGCAGAATCGCATTTAATTTAGGGTCATTCTTAAAATTCTTGAAATCATGAATATCAATCTCCTTATTTTGGTTTTGCCTGATGAGCTGAACAGCCTCCCGTATGTGTCCAATTCCCCGCTGACTTAACACATCAAACTTTTCATAACCAATGGCTTCTGCCTCATACATATCCCACTGCACGGTAACAAAACCTTTTGGTGGCAAATCCAATGCGGTGTAATAGGTAATTGGTTCATCAGAAATTAAAATGCCACCCGCATGAATCGAGCGTTGGTTGGGCATACTTCTCATGTGCTGATGAACAGCCACCACCCTTCGGTAAGTGGCATTCTGCTGATTTTCGCGTTCTTTGGTTGGATCAGTAAAACTATCGATTTCTTCTTTCGGCAATCCCAACACTTTTCCAATTTCACGAATAATTGCCCGGTCTTTAAACGTGCTCATCGTTCCTAAAAAGGCAACATGCCATTTAGGGTATTTTTTAAAAACGTATTTCTGGATCGTCTCCCGCTCATCCCAGGCAAAATCGATATCGAAATCTGGCGGACTGGTGCGCTTCTCGTGCAGGAACCGTTCGAAATATAAATCAAGATCTATAGGGTCTACATCGGTAATCCGCAGGCAATAGGCTACAATACTATTGGCTCCCGAACCCCTGCCCACATGATAAAACTTGCACTTGCCCATGGCGTAACGAACAATATCATAGGTAATTAAAAAGTATGCACAGTAATTTTTAAACTCTATGATTTTGAGTTCCTTTTCTATCCTTGCCCTGGCGACTGGATTATCATCTCCATAACGATAAGTTAAACCTTTGTACGCAATTCGCCTGAGCAATACCTGATCAAATGCCTCCCCTTCTTTGGTATATGCAAATCTATTTTTAGACTTTACCTGAGGCTCGAAGTAAACGCTCAGGTCGCAGGCATCCATTAGCTTTTGTGTATTTTCGATAATAAAGGGAAAAGTCTCGAATTTTGATTTAAGTGCTTCTTCTGGAATTAAAACTTCGTCTAGACTACATTTGGAATCAGCAGGCACCATACTCAACAATGTATTCATTTCAATGGCCCTCAGGTATTCGTGTAGACGATGCTCAACGCGATTGCCCACCGTAACCGGATGCCAAACCACCAGTTTTTCCTGCTGCTGAAGTAATGGATGTTTATAAAGGAAATTTAGCTGACTGCTTTTGATGCCAACAAATTCATTTGATTTAAGCTTGCGGTTAAAGCTTTTAGTGAAGGGATAAATGATAAAAGCATTTTCAAAAGCAGGTGCATCATTTGGCAATGCCTGATCTTCAATGTTGTGGATACTTAGAAACTCATTCAGTTCACGCATCCCTTCTTTACTTTTTGCAATACCAAAATATAAAAGCTGGCTATCTTTCTGAAATTCGATCCCTGCAATTGGTTTTAAATGATAGGCTGTATTTCCTGCCTGTATCTCATCTGGTTCTTTGGCAATTCCTTGCTTACAACATTCCCTTATAAATTCAATTGCTCCGGTAGAATTGTTGATATCAGTCAATACCATTTGATGAATACCTAAAGCACGGGCCTTTGATACGATGGTTGGAATACTCATCGTTCCATATTTCAGGCTGTAAGAGGAATGTATATTGAGAAACATTTTAGTTTTCAGTTTTTCGTCTTTTGTTTATTGTTTCCTTATTTTCCATTTTGCCTCTTCCATCTTCTCCTCCCTATTTCCTTACCCATTTCCCATCCTCCATTACCCATTTTCCCTCTTCCCTAAAATATCCTGCCCTACCCATCCAGTTTTGTTGCCGTACCCAGATCAGAATTGATGAAGGTTCTGATTCTCGATTTTTTACGTTCTTCAACCGGTTGATTCTCTTCTTCTTGTTGCTCCTCCACGTGTTTTTTTCGGGGATTATATTTGATAACCTTCCCATGCTCATCCCGTTCCGGGCGCCTTACAATGCAGGCTTTCACTACCGATTCAATACCATAATGGTTGCGGACTTTATCCATTGCCTGATATAAATCGTATTCTTCTTCGGAGGTGTGATATAAACCAATCTGTTCAAAGCCACTTACCAAATGCGAGAGCCGAACGCCAATCAGGCGCAACAACATCCGTTTCGAATAAAGCTTTTTAAACAAGTCGTGCGCTTTGTTAATTAGCAAAGAATCTAGCGAGGTATAAGGAATCCGGGCCTGTTGAGTTACAGTTTCAAAATTTGAATACCGGATGGTTACAGTAATACAGGCCGTTAGTTTTTGCTGGCTCCGAAGATCATAAGTTAAATTGGTGACCATTCCACTCAGTATGGCTCTCATTTTTGAAATATCCATACTATCACTTTCAAAGGTTGTTTGTGTACCAATCGATTTTCTCTCGCGATATGGCACCACTGGAGAAAGATCAATTCCGTTGGCTTTTTGCCAAATCCCTAAACCATGTTGGCCTAGAATTTTAAACATCAGTTCCTGAGGAATTTCGGCTAAAGTCTGCACTTTTCTCACCCCCATTTCACTCAGTTTTTTATGCGTGGCATCGCCAATTCCCGGTATTTTATGAACAGCCAAAGGATTTAAAAAAGGCTGAACCCCCGGAAAAGGAATTTCCATTTCACCGTTTGGCTTACACTCATTGGTTACAATTTTAGAGACGGTTTTATTTACAGATAAACCAAAAGAAATGGGCAAACCAGTTTGCTTGATAATGGTTTGCCTGAGCTCGGAAGCAAACTTCATGCAACCAAAAAACTTATCCATACCCGTCATATCGATATAATGTTCATCAATACTGGCCTTTTCAAAAAGGGGAACACGTTCTGAAATAATCTCCGTAATCTCATGAGAGGCCTTTGAATAATCATCCATATTTCCCCTCACAAAAACAGCCTGCGGACAAAGCTGCTTGGCCATTCTGCCCGGCATCGCCGCATGTACACCAAACTTCCGCGCTTCATAACTGCAAGATGTAACCACTCCCCGATCTGTACTACCACCTACAATAATCGGCATTCCAATTAATTTGGGATTCTTTTTTAATTCCACCGACACAAAAAAAGCATCCTGATCCATATGAATAATCTTTTTATCCTTGTCCGTCATCCCATCACCAGTTTAAATTCTTACATATTCCATAAAACAAAATTACTATTATTTTTAGCTAAATGGATTTTAAAGCTATGCAAATTATCAACAATATACTAACATTTTTAGTTTTTATGTTCTAGATTCAATTAGCCATCTGAAAAAAGATAAATGAGGCAATGGCGGAGGTTTTCAAGACAAAATAGTGCAAACTGCAAAAGCAAGACAAAAAATACGCTGATATTTCTAACAGCGCATTCTAAAAAAACTAATTTACTCCTGCAAGAACCTCCATATAGCTGTTATTGTCTAACTATTGTAAGTTCAGTACGCCTGTTTAACTGGTGTTTCACATCGCTTCAGGTAATAATACCGAAAAACAAGGCATTAATAACTGGGCAAATTCCGATTCCCAATACGGGGATTGTCAAACCGAATTGATTCAAAATCAGATCTGATGCAGAGCTATTAAAATTTGAAGAAACTGGGGGAAGGATCTCTTTCGAAAAAGACTAATACCTTTTAATAAAAAGAAAGAGGGAAATTGGTAAGAGTAACTACAGGATAGCAAAAAGTTTGTAAATCGTAGGAATCTAAACGTTAGGGCTCCAAGTACAAAACAGTGTAAATCGAAATAATTTAGTAAACGACTTCTGTTATTCACTAATTAACGAGAAAAAACATAAAATCTTTTGAAGCACCTGTAGCATTTATAATGCCTTACCGGAACAAAGGGCATAAGTACTTTAAAAATAAAACCTCTTGGCACCCGGTAAGTCTCCGGATTTTTGCAAGATGGACATGCAGGACATATCTCTGGCGGGTGACTAATTACATTGGATGACATAATAATAAGGAGTTTGATGGCTTAAACAAAAATATCCATAATCATTGGAAAATCATATAGTTATGAGTAAAAATACTTTCTAAATTTAAATAAAACAGTAAAACCATCGTCATATTTAGCTTTCTATTTTCAATGGTGTTATTTATAAAAAACTTTTTGTTGTTTAAGCTTGTTAAATACTAAAAGCAGTGAAAGCGAATATTAAAAAAAGTGATATGAGTAATAAGGAAAAAGACAACAACGAAGATAAAACAAAAGGAACAGCTAAAGAAAAAGCTTCTTTTGATCAAAATGGAAAAGGTGCATCAGAAAAATATGGCGCAGCCGGATCTACCCCCAACGAATCTGCAGACGAAGACGGTACTGGTACAGCAAAGAAGCAAGCAAAAAAATAGAAAGAGTAAACTCTTTCTATTTTTCGTAAATGCTCATTTTTTCAGCAAGTTCGATAATACTTTTGATCTTTAGCTTTTGGAATAACCTAAGCTTGTATGTACTTACTGTACCCATTTGTAACTTAAGTTGGTTAGAAATTTCTAAAACACCAATTCCTTTAGTTAACAATTCTGCAACTTCTAACTCTCTCCCTGATAACTTAGTGAAAGGATTATCTGCATCATTTCCTAAAATACTATTGAACATATTTTCTTTAACGTTTCTGCTCGAATAGCGGCTACCAGCTAATATTGTTGTAATTGCAGTTACGATCTCGGATTCCTCTGCATTTTTGGTTAAATACCCCGAAGCTCCGGATTTTAAATAAGGAACAGCATAAATGTTCTCATTCAGAGATGAGAAAACCAATATTTTAGCAGCTGGCTGAACTGATTTGATTTGATCAATTACCTTCAAATTATTGCCACCTGGCAAATTCACATCGATAATAATTAAGTTAGGTGCTTTTTCGGCTTCAACTAAAGCCTGTTCAAGCGTAGAGGCGTTAATAATCTCTACTCCCGTCCAGAAATCAGAAATTAAGTTTTTTAAACCCCGGCGGATGATTTCGTGATCATCAGCAATTAGTACAGTGAAAGTACTTCCAGTATTCTTAGGTTTCATTGTGTTTTAATAAGGATATAAATATAAACAAAGTTATCAATTTTATCGTAATTCGTAGTCTATTCATTTCAAAAAAAGACTGCTTTTTTGATCTCACAAATGTAAACATTATTATACAATTTTACTCATTTCTACACACTTTTGAAGAAAAAAATGCTTATTTATAAATAATGTTTGTCTAATAAACGCGCAAGCTATAAAATTCTTGTATAGTTTTACTAAATCGTTGTACTTAGACCATATAATGTACTAAATCGATTAATTTATTGAGCCATCCAAACGAGACATGGTCACAATTTTTAGAAATTATTTTCAATCGTTTATTAGTGTTTCTCTAGAATATATTAAGCCTGCATGGCTCAGTGGGGAAGAGATTTAGTGCACTTAAAACAGTTATCTACATCAATAACTCTGATCACGAACTTGACTTGAACGAAACCAATACATTGATAATAAAGTAGATATACTAATCTCAACGAGTATCTATCCGTTTATTAATTTATCGGGTAATTAAAAGCGATGTAATATCAACTGTGATATCTATACAATCTCTCTCAAATTAATTCCGAATATAAGCTTTATTAATGATTGATGAGTTAGATTTAATGTTTCAACATAATCTAAAAATTACATTCAGATGTCATTTAGATTATAAAAGAGCAAGTAAATTTTATAAAAGTTTGAGAATTCTTTCTAAAGCTTTTAATACTGCATTAGAACGAGGATTTATAATGACTTCGCTAGAAATTTAACAGATGATAAAAAAAATTCATCATCATTAAATTCGTGCTCTAATTCTACTTAAAGTCTCTAATCGAATAGCCAAAAATGAAGCGATGTGCTTTAAGGAAACACGATTTATCAAATCAGGAAAGGAGACCAAAAATCTCTTATATCTTTTCTCTGCAGATGATATCCTGCAAAGATAGGCCCGCTCCTCTGCCGAACGATAGTAAAGTTCCATAATTTTCCGTCCGACAATATTTGCTTCCGGATAATTTTCATACAGATATTCGGTAAGTATGTGCGGAATGGCAATCAAATCTACATCTTCAAGGGCCTGTAAATGTTCTTCAGAATCTCCATCTAGCCACAGATTCCTGATCGTACCCACAATTTCATTCTCTTTAGCAATCCAGGTGGTAATTTCGGTGTTGCCATCCTTAACAAATCCCCGTACAATGCCTTTAACAATAAGAAAGAGGTATTTATTGTGATCTATCGGAGAGATAATAAATTTATTTTTTTTATAACTTATAGGGAAAGTATGCTGATTAATGCGCTTTTCAATATCCTTATTAAGTGGATGAAATTTTTTAAAAATTGAAATAAATGGCGAAAAATTATTAAATTTTTTCCATCTATCTTCTTCAGATAAATTAACGGCGATCATTTATAAACAACTAATGTGGTGGCAACAGCCTCGCTTGAAACTGCAATTATCAGAAATAAAAGCAAGACTAGATCAAAGAAAAGATTTTTTTATTGACATTTCTCAAGGGTTACTGATTTTAAAGAATTTTTTCTACTCCCAATCCGAATAATGCAAAATCATATTTAACCGGATCATTGGCATCGAATTGTTTTAAATGTTGTGTCAGTTCCACGGCAGTAAGCCAATCAGTTTGTTTTCTATTGATTAATCCCAGCAAACGCCCTACCCTATCCACATGAACATCGCAGGGGCAAATTAAATCAGCTGGCTGAAGCGTGTTCCAGATACCGAAATCTACACCTTGATTGTCTTTTCTCACCATCCACCTCAAAAACATATTTAAACGTTTGCAGGTAGACTTTTGTGTTGGCGATGAAATGTGTTTCTTCGTACGATGCGGAAAATCTTCCAGGGAGAAGAAATAAGACCTGAAATAATTTAAAGAATCTTCAATAGAAATACCTGCGGATAGAGTATCTACAAATGCATTTGATAGGATTCCATCAGACAAAAGGGATTGCTTAGGCACAAAGGCTTGCTCTAAACTATCAAACCGCTGATAATGAGACTTAAAAAAAGACACAAAATACAGTAAATCAGTATCATTAAACGTTCTGTGTTTAAAGTTTAATAATCCTTTCAAATCATCATCACTGTGATGGATCATAAACTCGTAAGGCGAATTACCCATCCGCCCAAGCAATTCCTTGCACTTATTAATAATGGTTTTTCGCTGTCCCCAGGCTAAAATTGCAGCAAAGAAGCCTGCTATTTCAATGTCTTGTTTTCTGGTGAAAAGATGCGGGATGCAAACCGGATCATTCGAAATAAAATCAGGTTGATTATACTGCGCTACTTTTTGATCGAGAAAATTTTTGAGTTCTAAAAATTGCATCAGCTTTGAGTATAAACAATAACGCAGGAAAATATTTGCCTGGAGAGAAGAATAAAAAGCAAATTCACTTAAGCGCTATCATTTAATTGAAGTCCTCCATCTTATTGAAATAGAAGATCAAGGCATCCGGTTAAAAATTTTAGGAAAGGGGAATCGGGCAAATGAAATCATCTGCCCGAAATATTTTATGCCAGCGCATTTCCAAGATCTTCCAAGAGATCTTCGATATCTTCTACTCCAACGCTTAAGCGAAGTAGATTATCCGTTACACCAACCTTTTCACGCTCTTCTTTCGGGATAGAGCCGTGAGTCATGGTAGCCGGGTGGTTAATTAAAGATTCTACACCACCCAGAGATTCTGCCAGTGTAAACACCTTAAAGTTAGAGGATATTCTGAATGTTTCCTGTAAATCTGCCCCTTTAAGCGTGATGGAAATCATCCCCCCAAAACCGCGCATTTGTTTCTTAGCAATATCGTGATTAGGGTGATCTTCAAAACCTGGCCAGTAAATTTTATCAACCTTCGGATGGTTTTTAAGGAAATGTGCTATTCGCTCACCATTTTCACAATGCGCTTTCATGCGCAGGTGAAGTGTTTTAATTCCTCTCAAAACCAGAAAGGAATCTTGCGGACCAGGCGTTGCGCCACAAGCATTATAGATGAACCAAAGATCTTTGTACAATTGCTCATCGCTTGTAACCAAAGCACCCATTACCACATCAGAGTGACCACCAATGTATTTAGTTACCGAATGCATCACGATATCGGCACCTAAATCAATAGGATTTTGTAAGTAAGGTGATGCGAAAGTATTGTCTACTGTTAAAATCAGATTTTTTTCTTTGGTGATTTTTGCGACACCTTCAATATCGATGATCTGCATCGTTGGATTAGTTGGTGTTTCTATCCAAACCAGTTTTGTTTTAGCGTTGATATATGGCAACATATTTTCTGGCTTTGATAGATCCAGAAAGTGGAATTTAATCCCATATTTAGAGAAAACTTTGGTAAAAATCCGATATGAACCACCATATAAATCGTTACCTGTAATTACTTCATCCCCAGGAGATAGTAATTTTAAAACCGCATCGGTAGCGCCCATCCCGCTAGAGAAAGCCAGACCATACTTTGCATTTTCCAATGCCGCGAGACAATCTTCCAGTGCTTTACGTGTAGGGTTTGTACCCCTGGAGTATTCATATCCTTTATTATCTCCCGGCGATTTTTGCCAGTAGGTAGAGGTTTGATATATTGGCGTCATTACTGCGCCGGTTGTTGGATCAGGCTCCTGGCCTGCATGTATTGCTTTTGTTCCGAACTTCATTTCTTAAATAGATATGAGATGATTAATTTAAGATCATAAGTTTTAAATGCTTATGATCTCATTTATTTTAAATAATATAGAAGAAGAAGACTCTCTACTCCAAGCTCCTTTGATACACCAGAAGAGACTCCGAACTCACAACTCCAAACCCTCTTCTAACACACCAGAAAGAGACTCTCGACTCCGAACTCACAACTCCAAACTCCCTTTAATACGCTCTCGCGAACAATACCCTTTGGATTGATGGCTTGCCTGAATAAATACAAACGCCATCTTCGAGTTTATTGTCTAAAGGAATACAGCGAATGGTTGCTTTAGTTTCTTCTTTAATTTTTTGTTCTGTTTCTGAGGTTCCATCCCAATGGGCAGAAATAAAACCTGCTTTAGAATCCAGTAAGTCTTTAAATTCCTGATAAGAATTAGCTTCTGTGATGTGTGCATCTCTATAAGCCAATGCTTTATTGAACATATTGGTTTGAATATCTTCCAATAATTTAACAATGTAGATATCCAGCCCTTCCTGAGGAATAGTTTTTTTCTCCTTAGTATCTCTTCTGGCAATTTCCACTGTTTTATTTTCCAGGTCTCTGCCACCAATTGCAATACGGATTGGTACACCTTTCAACTCATAATCGGCAAATTTGAATCCCGGACGTTGTGTGTCGCGGTTATCATATTTCACAGAAACGCCCATCCCTTTCAAACGCATGGTTAGTTCATTTACATATGCTGTAATTTTGCCTAAATCTTCATCGCCTTTATAAATGGGTACAATCACTACCTGGATTGGCGCTAGTTTTGGTGGAATAATCAAGCCCGAATCATCACTATGTGCCATAATTAATGCACCCATTAAACGAGTAGATACTCCCCATGATGATGCCCAAACGTAATCAAGCTTGCCATCTCTACCAGTAAACTTTACATCAAATGCTTTTGCAAAATTCTGCCCTAAAAAGTGTGAAGTTCCAGCTTGCAAAGCCTTACCATCCTGCATAAGCGCCTCAATACAATAGGTATCTAAGGCACCTGCAAATCTTTCATTTGGTGATTTTCTACCCCTGATTACAGGCAAAGCCAACCAGTTTTCTGCAAAATCGGCGTAAATATGTAACATACGTTCTGTTTCTTCAATTGCCTCCTGCGCGGTAGCGTGAGCTGTATGCCCTTCTTGCCATAAAAATTCTGCGGTACGCAAGAACAAACGGGTTCTCATTTCCCAGCGTACTACGTTGGCCCATTGATTGATTAAGATTGGAAGATCGCGGTAAGACTGAATCCAACCTTTATAAGTATTCCAAATGATAGTTTCAGATGTTGGACGAACGATTAATTCTTCTTCCAATTTGGCGGTTTCATCAACAACAATGTTGCCATTACCATCATTCTTTAATCGATAGTGTGTCACAACTGCACATTCTGTGGCAAAACCCTCAACGTGAGATGCTTCCTTAGAAAAAAATGACTTAGGAATGAACAAAGGAAAGTAAGCATTACTGTGACCCGTATCTTTAAACATTTTATCGAGTACTGCCTGCATATTTTCCCAAATTGCATAGCCATTGGGCTTAATAACCATACATCCCCTAACTGCCGAATGTTCGGCAAGGTCGGCCTTTAATACGATATCATTATACCATTGGGAATAATCTGCTTCTCTACTTGTTATTTCTTTGCTCATCTTATGTATTTGGAACGTAATTTGTGTGTTAAATAATGTGAAATTAGATCACAAATTTATAAATTTATGCCTACAAAACGATTATCAGTAGCTGGCATTTACAATATCTTAGTAATTGACCTAAATAAAGCTACCGAAGGTCGTTAGATTAGTTAGCAATAACACACACAACTAAATATAAGCACAATGAAACCAATTAAAATTTTTCCCATTGTTATGATTGCCGCCGCAGGACTGGTGGCATCATGCTCAACATCGAAATTGGCAACAACTAGCCAAAATGATGATGTTTATAATTCTGTGGCAAAAGCCAGAGAAGTGGAGATAGCTCCTCAACAACAATACGCACAGAATCAAAACCAGGATCAAGGTCAGGATCAGGATGGTTACGATGAATATTATGGAACCAGTAATCCTTATTATGACATGGATTATTCTTCCAGAATCAATCGCTTTTCTAACGGCACCAGCTGGCGTGGATATTATGACCCCTACTACGATAACTTTTCTTATGGCAATTCTTACGGCGCTACCAATTATTTAGGTTATGGTGGTTTAGGCTGGAGTTCTGGTTATGGCTTAGGTGGCTGGGGCGGAGGCTTTGGTCTGGGATTTGGTTATGGTAGCATTTGGAATAATCCTTTTTACTATGGCAACATGGGCTTTGGATGGAACAATTTCGGCTGGAATAACTGGGGACCATACTCTTATTACGATCGCTTCGGTTGGGGCGGCGGCGGTTTCGGCGGAGGCTGGGGTTATGGCGGTGGATTCTACGGTGGTGGAGTTTATACAGGAAACAACAACTATAGAGCAAGACCAGGAAACACATTAAATAGCAGAGGTTATGGCAATAATAACGGAAGCACAAACACTGGCAGACCAACAAGATCTGGTGTAGCGCCACAAAATGGAAATAACAGACAGGGTTATTCGCCTAATTATAATGCAGGCAGACCATCAAGAAGCCAGGTTAATGGAGATGGAAGACAATCTGGCGGATATTCAAGACCAGATGTAAATTCTAGCAGACCAGGTAGAAATGAGAACTATGCACCTCAACCACAAAGACAAGAAACCAGACCAACTTATTCTGCACCTCCGGCAAGTAGAGGCAGCAGCGGTGGTGGTTCTTATGGTGGCGGAGGCGGTGGTGGCTCAAGACCTACCAGATCAGGAAGAGGATAATTTAGCAACAAACACAACAAATGAAAAGATATATTTTAGCAACTATAGTGGCTACAGTAGCTTCTATAGGCACATTGCATGCCCAAAGTTATGCTCCCGATGCATTTCGTTTTTCTCAAACCAACTATGGCAGTAGCGCCCGTTTCAAAGGAATGGGTGGCGCCCAGATTGGCGTAGGTGGCGACATCAGTTCAATCAGTGCTAACCCTGCTGGTTTAGGATTATTTACCAAATCAGAATTTAGTATTACACCTGAATTTAATTCAGTTGATAACAATAGTTCTTTTTTAGGAACGAATACAAAGGCAAGTAAAAGCCAAATCAACTTAAATAATTTAGGCGTTGTTTTTTATAGTCCGGCCGCTAAAATGAAAGGTTCGGATGTAAATAAAGGCTTAGTAAGTACCGTTTTCGGAGTGAGTTATACAAGAAATAACGATTTCTTAAATAACATTGATTACGGAGGAGTAAATAATAACAATTCTATTAGGAATGCTTACGTAGATCAGGCAAATGATATTGGTATTGATAGAACAATTGCTGGCGATGCTTACAACAGCACTTTGATTAATTATGGTGCGCCTGGATTTACCAATAGCTATTCTGCAGCTCCTTTCGGAAACAATAACTTTAATCAAAAATGGGTTGAAAACAGATCTGGTTCTACTTCAGAATTTAACATAGCTGGTGCTTTAAATTTCTCTAACAAATTATATTTAGGTGCTACTGCTAGTTTTGTAAATGTTAGATATGTTAGCGATGCCATTTTTACAGAATCCGGAATTACGAACTGGTTTAATGAAAATCAAAATAGTTTTACTGGAAATGAAAACTATAATTTAACTCATCTTAGGAATCAGGAAACAAAGGGTGGCGGATTTAATCTTAAGTTGGGGATGATTTACAGACCAGTCAGTGAATTAAGAATTGGTTTGAATTTTCAAACACCAACATGGATGAATCTTGAAGATAATACAGCTGAAACGCTGCAAGCCAATTTAGCTGGAAACAGTAATAACGGTGCTGATACATTTAATAATGCACCTCAATATTATACTTTTACTTATAACTTACGTACACCATTAAAAGCATCTGCAGGTTTAAGTTATGTAATTGGTGGAATGGCTTTAATTTCTGCTGACGTAGATTACATTGATTATTCTACAATTCGCTTTTCTGCAGATAATGGTTCAAATATAAATGATATAGCTGTAAACAATCTAGATGTGAAAGATAGATACAAAGAAGCAGTAAATTATAGAGTCGGTGCAGAGGTTAAAGTTAGCCCTGAAATTAGCTTAAGGGGTGGATACGGATTAAATGGTAATGGTATTAAAGGTGGTGATAAATCATTTTATCAAGGTCAGTATTATACCGGAGGTATTGGTTATCGTGTAGATAATTACTATTTTGATGTAGCTTATCAGAACTATAAAACTAATTTTAATTCATCACCATATGAGCTTTACGATTTCTCAGAGCCTGTTGCTGATGTAAAAAGCAATAGAAACAATGTTTTCTTAACTTTTGGAGTTAGATTCTAATTTAAAAATATTCGATAAAAAGAGCCTTTGATTTAAACATCTAAGGCTCTTTTTATTTTGTAGAAACATTAATTTCCTTTTCGCCATAAGCCACGCCATCTGAAGTGATGCCTTGCACAATGATCTTAAATTTCCCGGTAAGATCTCCCGTATTAAAAACAAGCTTAGTATTTCCCGTCTTGTTAAGCACTACCTGATAATTCCAATATACGGTTGCGAAACTAATCGGTTCGCTCTTATTGGAAACATCAGACATATAAAAATCTTTAGCCAAACTAATACCTTTCAGAATTCGTAAATTCGGCTTATCTTCATGATCGGTACAACCAGCATAAATAATTGTGCCTCCGCCAGATCGCGTGTAGCTTTTTCCCTTAAGCGGTTTTCTATTATCTGAATCTCCGGCATGATTTGCGCAATTGAAAATATTATACCTGCACACATAATCGCCACATCCGTTCGGTCCACGATCAGCGAAATTAATAAGATTGTCTTTTTTAGTTTTAATCACTACATCTTTTAACTTAATGCCGTTAGTAATATTTATAGATTGATTTAAATCATACAATTGTGCTGTTTGATTTACCAAAGGAGTGATTTTCTGATTTATTACTTCATTTTTAATCTCCTTCAAAGGATCATTTAGAAAAACCTCATAATCAGCATATCTCTTATCGCCAATGCTTAGCCAAACTCTACCACGGTCTTCGGAAAGTAAATCAGCAGCGGTCAGATTAAACTTCCCTGAACTATCGGTATTAATCACATTAATATTTGAGCCAGCGAAAGTATTCAATGCCAGCGGTGCCTTCAGTTGCTTCTTATTTTTTAATATTTCGCCTCTATATTCCAATGAGACAAGTTTTTGCTTTACCTTTGGCAAGGTTTCTGTCGGCCATTGGTATCTCCTCCATCCTTTCACCATCAACACCTCATTCAAATAATTTATATCACTATACTTCAGATTGAATTGATGAGGTGGCAAATCAGTAAGGAGTTGCTGAAAAAAATAAAAATCGGTTATGTTTTGATTGTTATCAATTGATAATCGATTGGCCTGGACGCAACTCACAGAAACCATTGCGGGCAGGAGTTTATCTTGTCCGCCAATAGCACTAAGATCTACCTCAACCGAATCTCTCGTGGTATAGTTTTCTTTATCTGTAGTTATTGAAATGCGGTTGATGTTGTTATAATGTGCAAAAAAGATCCGTTCTGCAATGGGTTTATATTCTTCATTTAATACCGTAAGTGCATATAAGCCGATCGGAATAGAATCCAGTTTGAACCGCATATTTTGCGGACGATTTGCCTGCAGATCAAAACTGGATTGCAATAAAATGTTTGAAAAATCATGAACTACAACATGAACATGCTGCTGATCATTACTTTCTATCTGCGCCTTTAACTCATGATTTGAAATTGCAGAGCCGAGTCTAAGCGCCACACCATCTTTTAAAATAGTAGGCAGGGCATATTGATGAACCCCATCTTCCGCTCCAATTATTCGAGCATGATAACGTTTAATGCGGTTTGGTTGAAAGACGAAACTCCCAATACCCTGCGAATTAGTATAAATAGTATCCAGAACTTTTTCATCTTCATATAAAACAGCTTTACCCTGAACTGCATTTCCATCCTCAGCTTTGAGCTCAAAGCCCACTTTATTTGTCAGTCCATCTACTAAATATCCACTTTCTGGGTAAAAACTTAGCTGATACTTTTTTTCATCTTTAACTGGCAAGTTAAAATTTACATGCTTTATGTGATTATCCTTTTTAATAGAGATTTTAAGCAAATTATTTTTCTTCGTGATTTGTTCAGTGGGATAATTTATCATCAGCTCGCCAATCACACTGCTCTTTGCTTTACCCGTTTTGATGGTTTGGTCAGCACTGCCGATCTGATAATTGATCTCGGCGTTTACTACAAAGCGATTATTCCCGGATAAAATTTGCAATAACACTGTTCCATTTTTCGTTTGCTCATCAAAAGTTTTAAAAATAGAAACGTTGGCAATTAAAGAATTAATCGTAGTTGATTTTATAGTAATCGGTTGTGTAAACTTTCCATCAAACTGATCATTAATTTTCATATTTGTATGGGCAACGAACCGATATCTGCCACTTGGAAGCGAATCAGGCAACACTAAACTTCCGAAACAAATACCATGCTCGATTAAGAACTTTTCCTGCAAAACGATGGAAGTGTCTGCGTTATTAACTAATGATAGATAAAGGGTATGATATCGCTCAGATTCCGCTACAGTATTAAGCAAATAGCCTGTAAACCAAACCTGATCATTATTGGTGTAGATATTTTTATCAAAATGAATAAACAGACTAGACTGATCTGTGTTTAGACCGTATTGTTTTAAATTGTTAGCTACGCTATCCAGCTTAAGATTTTGTGCCTGCACAAAACTACTTAAGAAAAGTAAGCAACAACTGGTGATGAATTTTAAAGGCATAATGAGCAATATGCCTAAAATTCGAGATTTTATTTCATTTATTCAATTAAATCACATCATGAAGTATCTTTCCCGGTTTCCCCAGTTCATCTATTTTTTGCTCAACCTTACTGTCTTTAATCAGTTCTGGTGCATGATGCGGTTTTTTCCGGGCATCTATAATCAGCGAACCTTTGCATCCCCAGTGCTTATTAATGGTAAAATCATTAATACCATAAATATCAGCTGCCGGATTGCTTCTTGTAAAAGTTACCCAAACCAGGTTATCAATATTTGCTGCCGTAAATTCAGCATCATCAGCAATAACGATTAATGGCAAACCTTTTAAATCCTGATCAATTAGGGAGATATTTAAAGCGGCAATTTCTGCAGCAGTTTTTTCTGCACTTACATACTTATCGCATTCTAAAACCAGCACGCCTGGAGTTGCAATCTGAAATGCATAGCAACCATTGCCCGGTTTAAGATCAGCAGGGATTTTATGCCAAAGTTCCCGTTTTTTATCTCCTGCTGCTGCTAAAACCACTTTTGAGCCGCTGTTTAAACCATCCCCACTATAATCTAAAGTATCTATTGTAGTATTGGTGTAGAAATGCACATCGCGGGTTAAATCGATTCGCTCTAAAATATGAGTCAAAAATTCTTTAATATGATGCGTACTTAACTTTTCATCGTCTTCACGTGCAGTGATGAAAACATATTTGGCAAGACTAAGCTGATTTTTACCTAAAATATGATTGGCAATCGTCAAAATTTCCTGTGGTCTTCTCTCTTTTAAATAAGGTGTGTATCGCTCGCTGCCAATGGCGAAAAGTAGCGGATGAACGCCAGCTGCGTCAACAGCATGAACTTCTTTCAAACCATGAATTTCTTGCGGAATAGCAGAACCCGTAATTTCATGAATCAATGCGCCGAAACTCGTATCTTCCTGGGGTGGACGGCCAACTACCGTAAATGACCAGATGGCATCTTTCTTATGATAAACGTTATGCACTTTCATCAAAGGAAAGGGGTGCGTTAAACTATAATAGCCTAAATGATCTCCAAACGGACCTTCTGGTTTATTTTCATTCGGGTAAACTGTTCCGGTAATAATAAAATCAGCATCTGCTGAAATACAAAAACCTTCATCGTCGTAGAAATAGCGAAATCTGCGATCGCCTAACGCACCTGCAAAAGTCATTTCTGATAAACCTTCAGGCAATGGCATTACCGCCGCCAAAGGATGCGAAGGTGGGCCACCGACAAAGATGCTTACTTTTAACGGCTGTCCGAGTTTATTAGCCTTCGACTGGTGAACGCCAATTCCCCTGTGAATCTGATAATGTAAACCTATTTCTTTATCCTTTATATAATCATTACCAGCCAACTGAATCCGGTACATGCCAAGGTTTGCATTCAGGATTCCCGGCTTCTCAACATCTTCTGTATATACCTGCGGCATCGTTACAAAAGGACCTCCATCCATTGGCCAGTTCACAATTTGTGGTAATGCACTGATGCTTGTTTTCAAGAATTTACTTTTGGCAGATGGCGTTTTCATCGGCAAAGCGGATAAGGCAGACATTGCCGAACCGGCATATTTAAATGGATTTTTGAGTGCTTTCATTGGATCATTCCGCAAGGAAACCAATTGCTGTACTTTTAGTAAAGTATCTCTAAAAATAAATTTAGAGCGCTCCAACGTGCCAAATAAATTCGAAACTGCCGGGAATGGACTTCCTTTAACTTTTTCGAACAGTATTGCCGGCCCTTGATTTTCGTAAATCCGTAGGTGAATAGCAGCCATTTCCAGGTGAGGATCAACTTCCTCTTTTATCCTGATTAAATGACCATTTTTTTCAAGATCTAATACACATTCTGCTAAACTTTTGTACGCCATGCTCAAAGATAAATATTTAGTATTTCCGAAAAACAAAAAAGCCTTAGGTAAAAAGATTTTACAAAAAATCCATTTAACTAAGGCTCAGACATTATTTATTAATATTATTTTTTTCCAGCAAAAGAGCGTAACATCCAGGTGTTTTTCTCTTTAAATTGCATAAAACGGTTCACCATATCGTTTGATCCATCGTCTCCAGCTGAATCGGTTGCTTCTAAAAGTTCTCTTTCGATTTCTATTAATTTCGCCATATCATCAAGAATGGCATCAACCATATCAAGATCTTTCATACCGATGGTATCAATCTCTTTAATTTGCGATTCCTTAATGTAATCTGCAAAACGGCTATGTGGTGGTTTCCCTAATGTAAGCACACGCTCGGCAATTTCATCAATTGTTAACTGTGCATTGGTATATAATTCTTCGAATTTTACATGAAGTGTAAAGAAGTTTTGTCCTTTGATATTCCAATGGCATCCCCTCAGTTTCTGGTAATGAATATGATAATTAGCCAAATAATCATTTAAAAGATCAACCACTGGTTTAACCTCTTTTTCGTTTAAGCTTATTTCTTTAGCGTCCATTTTCTACAGTATTTATTGTTGTTTTGATGTGTACCTAACAAACAAGTTTTATAAAAGTTTTAATCTAAACCCCCATTCATGCAATACCTTATTTATTAGTTCGTTTATTAATCAATAGTATAGCAATTAACGCCTTTGCAAGTAATTGTGAATGAATTATATAGATTTAAAAACAGTATTAAGTTAATATCCTTATACTTAATACTGTCTTCAGAAACTGAATATGGTTAATAATATTATTCGTATAATTGCTTGATTTGACTTAGAAATTTATACAAAATAAATGCATAAAATATATTTATCTGCTGTTGTTCTATTTGCCTTGAATATTGCAAATGCGAAAGCCAACACAGCAAGAGACTCTATCGGCGTAGAAAATAATAATGGCAAAAAACTCATCGTTCATCAAATTGTAGCAAAAGACACCTATTATTCCATCGGAAGAAGATATAATGTTTCTCCAAAGGATATCATGGTCTTTAATGAAAATAAATATTTGCAGATCGGTGTAATTATCAAAGTTCCTACCAATCTTCCCTGGGGATCAAATAGCAGTACCAGTCCTGTTACAGCAGCTTCTTCTGATGGCGGTATTATAGAATATACTGTTAAAGCAAAAGACAACCTGAATGCTATTGCAGAAAAATACGGTACAACAGTAAATGAAATTAAGAGATTAAATAACCTTAAAGGAAATAATCTAAGCATCGGCCAGGTACTTAAAATTTCAGCAAAAAATGGTACAGTAACTGATACTCCCGTAGCACCTGTGCAAACTGCCAAAGTAGAAACTCTTGCTGTTGTACAACCAACTACGCCAGTTTCCACAGATCAAACGATGATCGAACACACCGTGGCCGCACGAGAATTTTTAGGAAAAATTGCTGAGAAATACGGCACAAGCGTAGAGGAAGTTAAAAAGGCTAATAACCTATCCGGGAATAACCTTCGCATCGGACAAAAACTAAAAATTCCGGCTACTAAAAACGTAGATGAAAATAAAGTAGTGAGTGTTTCAGAACCAATTACCACAACAACAGATACCCCGCAATCTCCTGACGCTACCGGCACACATACGGTGTTAAGAAACGAAACGATTTTTACCATTGCCAAACAATATGGTGTTACGGCTTACCAGTTGCGGAAATTAAATAACTTACCAGATAATGCCATCACCATTGGCCAGGTATTGAAAGTTCCGGGAGGTATCATTACCGACGTGCAGGTACCAAAAGAAAAACAGGCTGAGCAAACGGCAAAACAAGCTCCGGCTACATCAAAAGAGGAAAGCTTTATTCACACAGTAGCAGATGGCGAAACTATTTTTACCATTGCTAAAAAATACAACATCACAGCTTACCAAATCAGATCGGCAAATAAAATGGATGAAAACACCATTAAAACTGATCAGAAGTTAATTATTCCAAGACCACCTCAGCCAAGATCTGTAAATGACTTGTCTAAAGAAGAGCAGGAAAATGAACCAGATAGCACGATGGTTAAAGACCCAAAACTTCGTCGTGATCCGAGCGTGTATGGCTTAAGTCAGATTGAAGAAAAAGGTACTGCAATATGGATTGCTGATGCTGATTTAGATGGTACAAAAATGTTAGTTTTACACCGCAGCGCACCCGTTGGTCGTGTAATCAAATTAACGAATCCAATGACAAACCGCACTACCTTCGCCAAGGTTGTTGGTAAATTTACAGAGAACGAATCGACAAAAGATGTTATCATTGTAATGACTAAAGCTGTTGCCGATTCATTAGGTGCTTTAGACAAGCGATTTTTATGTAATTTAACCTATAGTGCTCAATGAGTTTAAACAAAAAACCCTTTGTGATTGGTATTGCCGGCGGTAGCGGATCTGGTAAAACTTTTTTTTTAAACTGCTTTCTTCACCATTTTAAACAAGACGAAGTAACACTGGTTTCTCAGGATGATTATTACATTCCTGCCGGAGACATGAGTCAGGAAGAAAATAAACTTTATAATTTTGATCTTCCATCTACAATAGATAGTCAGCAATTTTTGAAAGACATTAAACAATTGCTAGATGGTGAAGTGGTTTATAAAAAGGAATATAGTTTTAATAACCCATTGGCTGTGGTCAAAATCCTGGAGATTAAATCAGCACCTATCATTATTGTTGAAGGGCTCTTTATTCTACATTTTAAAGAAATTTCAGAGTTATTAGATCATACCATTTTTGTAGATGCTGATGAACAGGTAGCCCTGGACAGGCGTGTAAAACGGGACGGTTTAGAACGCGGTTATCCTGAAGATGATGTAATTTACAAATGGCACAATCATGTGGTACCTGCCTATAAGGAATATCTTCTACCCTACAGAGAAAGTTGCAATAAAGTGGTAATGAACAATACCAATGAACCAGATGAACTGATTGCCATAACGGAAGACATTTCAAATGATCTCCGAAACAATATTTTGGTAAACATATATTAAACGAGAAAAGGATAGCTTCTGTTATCCTTTTCTCGTTTAGAAGAAATTAACTTAATCAAAGTTCATTTCTGGAATTTCGCCTTCTATAATTAATTTACCAGCAGTAGCCTGTTGAATAAATTCAATACTCACTCCTGGCGCACGTTCCAGCAGCTGAAATCCACCTTCGGGTAAAACAGCCAGTACCGCCAGCTCAGTAACAATCTTCTTAATACACTTTACGCCTGTTAACGGCAGGGTACATTTACTTAATAATTTGCTTTCGCCAGCTTTGTTAATATGTTGCATGGCTACGATGATATTTTTTGCAGACGCAACTAAATCCATTGCACCACCCATGCCTTTAACCATTTTACCTGGAATCTTCCAGTTAGCGATATGGCCATTCTCTGAAACCTCCATCGCACCTAAAATAGTCAGGTCGACTTTTTGTGCCCTGATCATGCCAAAGCTCATGGCTGAATCGAAGATTGACGAGCCTGGCAAAGTGGTAATGGTTTGTTTTCCGGCGTTAATTAAATCGGCATCTTCTTCCCCTTCAAAAGGAAAAGGCCCCATGCCGAGCAACCCATTTTCAGATTGTAGCACAACATTAATGTTTTCAGGAATATAATTAGCCACCAGCGTTGGGATGCCGATTCCAAGATTTACATAGTAACCGTCTTTTATTTCTTTCGCGATGCGTTTCGCTATTTCTTCTTTTGATAGTGACATAAAGTAATTTTGAATGAGAGAGAAAATGAATGAATGAGGGATTGATTGAATGAATGAATAATTGAATGATTGAATGCTACTTACAGAGGACTTAAGATTTCACACGAACCGTTCGCTGCTCAATTCTTTTTTCATAATCTTTTCCCTGAAAGATGCGATGGACATAAATTCCCGGCGTATGAATATGATCTGGATCTAATTCTCCAACAGCAACCAATTCCTCTACTTCAGCAATAGTGATTTTTCCGGCCATTGCCATTACCGGATTAAAGTTCCTGCTTGTCGATCGGAATACCAAATTACCTGTAGCATCGCCTTTCCATGCTTTTACAATCGCGAAATCCGCATCGAATGCATATTCCAGCAAATAATCTTTCCCATCAAAATTTCTAATTTCTTTACCTTCGGCTACTTCGGTTCCTACACCAGCTGGTGTAAAAATAGCGGGCATGCCATATCCTGCAGCCATACAACGGGTTGCAAGTGTTCCCTGAGGAATGAGATCAACTTCCAGTTCTCCACTCAACAATTGCCTCTCAAATTCAGCATTTTCGCCAACATAAGAGGAAATCATTTTCTTAACCTGACGTTGCTTCAATAGCAAACCAATACCAAAATCATCTACACCAGCATTATTAGAAATGCAGGTTAGATTTTTGATTTGTTTTTCCACTAAAGCATTGATACAATTTTCTGGAATACCACAAAGACCGAAACCGCCGAGCATAATGGTAGCGCCATCTGAAATATCTTTGATCGCCTCTTCAGCGCCTGATACCACTTTATTTATCATTTTATGAATTTTTGGTTAGTTTGCTAATTTAGTAAATGCCTTGTGATTTTAAACAAACATTTGCTTTTAAATCTTTTTAGAATAATATTAAATTGGAATTAATCTAAACAACACTTACCTTTGCAGAGCAATGATTTACGAGAGAGACGAAGACAAAATACTAATTATCCCTACCGATCCTGAATTTCAAAAAGGAATGGGATTTATCTTCAGCTGCACTGCTGAACACAAAAAATGTTGTGAAAAATATAAAAAAGGAAAGCGCTGTAAGAAATGTCCTGGAGATAAGAAGTAATAGATTTTTTTATATAGTTGTTTCATATCAACAGTTTTCCGTTTTGAATAGCATCTTCAGTTAACGTTTTTCGTCTTACGTTTGTTTTCATTTCCCATTCACCATTTCCCATCTTCCCTTAAACGTTTCTCATTTTACGTCTTCAATTTCCCGTTTTCCATTTCCCCTCTTCCATCTTACATCTTACATTTACCGTTTCCCTCTTTAATTCAGGTACACATACGTAATTCCGTCTCCGCCTCTATCCGCATGTTCGTCTTCCATCCTATTTACCTGACTATATTTGCGAAGATATTCTCTGATCATCTTTCTTAAAATACCATCGCCTTTGCCATGAATCAGTTTGATAGATGGGAAGCCCAGCATAATCGCCTTATCCAGATATTTTTCTACTTCAAATAATGCATCTTCTGTACGTTTTCCCCTTAGGTCTAACTCCGCCCGGAAACCAGAAACAGCATCATTCATTCGCCCTGCGAATGAACTTCCAATGCTTTGCACTACTTTCTTTGCTTCTTTATTACTGATCCGTTCTACACGATTCTTTTTAACTGTAGAACGTAAATCGCCAATGGCTAAAATCAATTCATTGCGGTTAATTTCCAGCACAATTCCAGTGGTTTCACTGTCGGTAAACTTTACCCAGTCACCAATGGCGATCTCACCACCCACCACCACCGGGGCAGGTTTTGGTCGCTCTTTTGGTACCGTATTTTTAATAAGTTCTTGCTGTAAATTCTGACGAAGCTCTTTTGTAATGGCCTTATCAGCTTGTTTTTCCTTAATTTCAGCAATGGTATTTTCGACCAGCTTATTGGCATTTTTAATGATGTTTTGTGCCTCCTGCTTTGCTTCCTTTATTAAAATCCGTCGGTTTTCATCCAAAAATTCCCTGAGTTTTTCATTCTCAGCGATTAAATTTTTAGCCTTGTTCTGTTGATTGGCCAGACTTACCTTTGCATCGTAAACGTTCTTTTTATCCCGTTCCAAATCAACCAGCATGGTATCTACCCGGTTCTGGTTTGAACCCGTCTTTTCTCTGGCCAACTGGATAACTTCTTTCGGTAGTCCAATATTCTGTGCAATTTCGAAAGCATAAGAACTTCCGGGTTTACCCATTTCCAGAATGTAAAGCGGCTTCATCTTTGCATTATCGAAAAGCATCGATGCGTTTTCAAGGCCAGGCGTATTGCCAGCAAAAAGTTTGAGGTTAGAATAGTGGGTGGTAATTACCCCGCGAACTTTCTTATTATTCAAGACTTCGAGAACAGCTTCTGCCATTGGTCCGCCGAATTGAGGATCGGTACCCGTACCAAATTCATCAATCAAAACCATTGTTTTTGGCGAGGCATGTTCCACAAAATAACGCATCTTTTTCAAGTGCGCACTGTAAGTACTAAGATCACTTTCAATGGATTGATCATCACCAATATCAGCAAAGATATTTTCAAAAATCCCCACTTCACTGTTGGCATCAACCGGAATTAGTAATCCTGTTTGCAGCATAATTTGCAGTAAACCAACCGTTTTCATACAAACAGATTTACCACCTGCATTTGGTCCGGAAACTAAAACCACACGCGTTTCGGCATCAATATGAATATTGAGTGGCGTAACGGTTTTCTTTTCTGTTGCAAAAGAAAGTGCCAGCAACGGATGCCTCGCATTGATCAGTTTCGTTTTCGGTTCTTTAAGTAAACCTGGCATTTCTGCTTCGATATCTAAAGCAAACAAAGCCTTTGCACGTACGAAATCCAGCTTGGTTAGGAAACCGTGATAGGAAAGCAATAAAGGAGAATAAGGGCGTAAATCATCAGTAAGTGCTACTAAAATTTTAATGATTTCTCTTCGTTTATCGAATTCTAAATCCCGAAGCTTATTGTTGAGTGTAAAAACCTCTTCTGGTTCTATGTAAACGGTTTGGCCTGTAGCAGATTCATCGTGAACGAAACCTTTCAGTTTACGCTTATTTTCTGCCAATACCGGAATACACATCCTGCCATCGCGAATGGTTAAGCTTCCATCTGCCACCCAGTTATTGGCAATGGCTTGTTTGTAAATCGAATCCATCCGCTTCCGCACATCCTGCTCAGCACGTGAAATCGAAGAAGTAATTTCCTGTAGTTCTTTCGAAGCATTTGGCTTTATTTTTCCTTTCTGATCAATTACCGTTTCTATTTTCCTGAGAATATTTTTTTCAATCGGTAGATGCTCAAAAAGGGCTTCCAGCGTTGGGTAAACTTCCGCCCGCTCTTCAAAAAACCGCAAAACAGAAAAAACAGTTTGCAGGGAAGTGTAAACCTGAAACCATTCATCTTCCTGAAGATAAGTGCCTTCTACCCTGATTTTATCAACCAGAGATTTAATATCAAAAAAGGTATTGATTTGTAATGGCTCCTGATTTTGCAGGATACTTTTAAATTCGTTGGTTTGACGTAAAAATTTATCGATCTGATCAAAACGATTCATCACTTGCATCTTTTGCACCATTGCCTGCCCCATCGGACTTAAACAATGCTTGCTAATGAGTTGCCTTATCTCTACAAAACCTAAACGTTCTAAACAATTTTCGGGATATAACATATTATTGTACTGCAACTGATAACGGTTTCAAATCACCATTTTTTCTGGTATTTAAAATCGAATCAGCCTGTGCTTTTTTCTTTTTAATTTGTGCATCGGCTTTAACCTTAGATGACGAATCGGTTTTCATCTTTTTTCTAATGGATAAAGAATCTGCTTTGAATTTTTTAACAATCTTAAGCGAATCGGTTTTAAATTTCTTTTTTAACAACAACGAATCAGCGTGTTTAATGTTGGCCTTTTGCTTATCTAAACGAGTCGAAATCACTTTATACATTTCCTGTAATTTTTCAGGATTTTGATAATAATAATTTAGGCTCCGGGTGTATTCCGCAGAATCGGTATCAAACTTTTTATAAATACCTTTGTAGTAAGCTGAAGCAACTTTCCTGGCAGAATCCGGAACATAAATGGTAGAGATATAGCCATCTGCCACATGAATATCAAATAAAATTCCTCCCATTCTTGCGGTATCAATGATGCCATCTGGTGTTTTAGACTTGCAGCTAAAAGCCAGAACAACCACCACTAAACCCCACATTAATCTTTTCATGCTCAATTAAAATATTATTTTTTGCCCAAATTGCGGCAAGGTTGTTAATTTTACCCAAAAATAGTTATAAATGAGCATAGCTGATAATCTTAAACAATATAAAAACGAAGTTGAGGCTGATGGCGTAAAACTGATCGCCGTTTCAAAAACACAATCTGCCGATACAATACTGGAAGCTTACAACGCTGGTCAGCGTATTTTTGGCGAAAACATGGTGCAGGAGATGGTGGAGAAACAGGCGCAACTACCTACTGATATCGAGTGGCACTTAATAGGCCATTTACAAAGCAATAAAGCGAAATATATTGCCCCATTCGTCAGCATGATTCATGGCGTTGATAGCCTGAAACTACTTCAGGAAATTAACAAACAGGCAGTAAAAAATAAAAGGGTTATAGACTGTCTATTACAAATCTACATCGCCGACGAAGAAACCAAATTTGGTTTGGCTCACGATGAAGCCATTGAGTTACTTCGCTCAAGCGAATTTGCCGAACTGAAAAACATTCGGATTGTTGGTTTAATGGGAATTGCAACGAATACTAAAAACGAAAAGCAAATCACCATTGAATTTAATGAATTGAAAATATTTTTTGATGGCATTAAAGCAAGCTTTTTCCCGAAAGAAGAATCTTTCAAAGAGATTTCGACAGGCATGAGTGCCGATTACAAAATCGCAATAGAAGAAGGTAGTACCATGGTGCGCATTGGAAGTAGTATTTTTGGAAAACGTACCATCAAACATTTTAAAAACACGTCAGAAAATCTTTAATGAATTTAAATATAAGAACTGCAAAAGCCATAGATTGTCCGAGGATTCTCGAGCTAATTAATGAACTGGCTATCTACGAACGTGCGCAGCAGGAAATTACGGTAACCCTGGATCACTTTATTGAAGCTGGATTCGGGGAAAACCCTGTTTGGAAAGCTTTCGTAGCAGAGGTTGATGGAAAAATTATAGGCTTCGCCTTATATTATATCCGTTACTCTACCTGGAAAGGCTCGCGGATATATTTAGAAGATTTTTTCGTTTCTGAAGCATTTAGAGGGCAGGGAATTGGTAAAATGCTCTTCGAAAAGGTTATTGAAGAGACTAAAAACGGCAATTTTAATGGAATGGTTTGGCAAGTGCTGGACTGGAACGAACCCGCAATTAACTTTTACAATAAATACAATGCATATTTGGAAAGCGGCTGGTTAAATGCTGCACTTTCTACAGATCAGGTTAAGGCATTTTAATATGGATATTTTTAAGTTTGGAGGTGCCTCTGTAAAGGATGCGGCTGGTGTAAAAAACCTTTGCAATATTGTACGCGATTATCAAAACGGCAAATTGCTGGTGGTGGTTTCTGCCATGGGAAAAATAACGAATAAGCTGGAAGAATTAACACATGCTTATTTAAATGGCAGTGATGAAACCCATGCCATTTTCGATGAAATAAAGCATTTCCATTTTCACATCATTGAGGAACTTTTTCAAGGTAAATCCAATTCAGTTTATGATGATGTGGCTAATACTTTTGTAGAGATCGATTGGTTGATTGAGGATGAGCCTGATAATGATGCCGATTATATCTACGATCAGATTGTATCTATTGGTGAAGTAGTTTCCACTAAAATTGTGGCCGCCTGGTTAAATGAAAGCGGGAATAAAGCATTGTGGGCCGATGCCAGAAATTTTATTCAGACAGATAATACGTATCGCGAAGGAAAAGTAGATTGGGCTAAAACAAATCAAATCATTCAACGCGATTTAGTGCCTCTGCTTAATGATCAAATTATAGTCACCCAAGGTTTTATTGGCGGTACGAGCGAAAATTACACTACCACGTTGGGTAGAGAAGGCTCAGACTATTCTGCTGCTATATTTGCCTCTTGCCTGGATGCTGTAGCATTAACCATTTGGAAGGATGTTCCAGGTGTACTCAATGCCGATCCCAAATGGTTTGATGAAACCGAAAAAATTGCCCAGCTTTCCTATCATGATGCCATTGAACTGACTTATTATGGAGCGACTGTGATTCATCCAAAAACGATAAAACCTTTACAAAATAAAGGAATTCCGTTATTCGTACGCTCATTTATTCAGCCAGAGGGCGTTGGAACAGCCATTACAAAAGATAATAATCCGCTTCCCATTCCATCTTTTATATTCAAGGTTAACCAGGCGCTGATTTCCATCTTCCCTAAAGATTACTCATTTATTATTGAAGAGAACCTCAGCAATATTTTCGAACTTTTCCATAAACATAAGATCAAAATCAACACCATGTTAAACTCGGCCATCAGCTTTTCGGTAAGCGTTGATGATCAGCCGGAAAGGATTGAGCGATTGATCAAAGACCTTTCTACGGAGTTTAATGTGAAATACAATAAAAACCTCGAGTTAGTAACCATTAGATACTATAATCAAAGCACGATTGATCGGGTAACGGTTAATAAAGATATTTTACTCGAAGTAAAGAGTCGCCATACCTGCCAGATGGTGATGAAGAATAGATAGTCAGAAGTCCACAGTCCGAAGTCGGAAGACAAATGCCCATCTTGATACCTGATACTTAATACTAGATACCGAATACTCGCTACCTAATACTTGATATTACCCCAAAAAAATGAACAATAAACTTTTAGCCAAATCTGTCCAAGATTACATCAACGCAAATTTAAACGCAGATGTAAATCAGATTGCTTTAGCTAAAAGTAAATTCGAAGGGATAACATCTGCGGAATTAGCCGGACAATTACTGAGTAAGAAAAAATCGGAAAAGAAACTGCTTACGTGGTTTCAAACCCCTGGCATTTATTATCCGCCTGCATTATCCATCGAACAAACATCATCAGAAATTACAGCGCAGTATAAATCAAAATTGGCAGTTGGTGATAAATTAATTGATCTGACAGGGGGCTTTGGCATTGATGCTTATTATTTTTCTAAGCAGGTTACTGCGGTAACCCACTGTGAAATTAATCCCGAACTTTCTCAAATAGCGGCATATAATGCCGAAATCCTTGATGCTACTCATATCCAATTTGAAGCCGTTGATGGTATGGAATTTATCAACAATACCATTCAGCAGTACGACACTATTTATGTAGACCCTGCACGGAGAGCCGATAAGGGCAAAGTATTCATGTTGAAAGACTGCACGCCAAATGTTACTGCTAATCTGGATTTATTATTGCAAAAATCTAAAAGGATTATCATCAAAACTGCTCCCCTATTGGATATAACGGCAGGCTTAAATGAATTAAAATGCGTGAGTGAAATCCACATTGTAAGCGTAAAAAATGAATGTAAAGAACTAATCTGGATTATTGACAAAGACTTTTCTGGTGAGCCTAAAATCATAGCGGTATCGTTGAATGAAACAGAAAAAGCATTTGGCTTTGAAAAATCTGAAAGCAATGTACAAGTAGCATTCCTTAATGATCTCTCAGGCTTAAAATATTTATATGAACCAGACGCTGCATTGTTAAAATCGGGTGCCTTTAATTTGATTGCAATCCGATATCAATTGGTAAAGTTGCATCCGCAAACACAACTTTATGCAAGCAACACGATTAACAGTGATTTCCCAGGAAGAATTTTCGAACTTAAAGAACAATTAACCGCTACTGACTTAAAGAAAGTAAATGGTTTAATAGGAAATGTTTTGGTAAGGAATTATCCGGCAAAACCGGAAGATTTGGTCAAAAAGTATAAAATTAAACCTGATCATGATCAATTCTTTATCTTCACAAAAGTGGCCAACGGCGAAAATATTATTATTAAGGCATCAATTATTCAACACTATTGATCACAACCATAATGATTTATCATGGATCGGCTCTTTTATAGAATTGATTGTAAACGAAAAGAGCCTTTCAATGAGAAGGGCTCTTTCTATCTAGCAATTGTGCTTAGCTAACTTTTTTTACATTTATTGCCTGTAACCCTTTTTTACCATCGGCTACTTCAAATTCTACACTGTCTCCTTCTTGTATACCATCAATTCCGCCTAAAACATCTTTAAAATGAACAAATAAATCGGTATTATCCTCTTGCAATATAAATCCAAAACCTTTTTGAGTATTAAACCACTTAACTTTTCCTGTTGCCATAAAAAAAAAAAATAACAATAAATAAATAATTCTTTAGATCTTGTCCTTTATTTTCTCAAAACAATTAAAAAATTAATTACTTATTAAGCGTCAATCTTCGAACAAAACTATCAAATATAATAAATACAGATACAACATGACCGAAACGATCCTTTGTTAACGATAATGTTGCGTATTTATAAAAAAATACGTACTTATTTGTTCGGTTGTGGTGTAGTACGCAGATATGGCTTGATCACTTTGTGTCCTTTTGGAAATTTATCAGGAATATCTTCCGTTTTAATACTATTAATTACAATCACATCTTCACCATCTTTCCAATCGGCCGGTGTGGCAACCGTATATTGAGCAGTGAGTTGTAAAGAATCAATTACCCTTAACACCTCATTAAAATTTCTTCCGGTAGATGCTGGATAAGTAATGGTTAGTTTTACTTTTTTATCAGGGCTAATGACAAAAAGCGATCTCACGGTCTGCGTTTCTGAAGCATTTGGATGAATCATATCATAAAGATTTGCAACCGTTTTATCAGCATCTGCAATTATTGGAAACTCAACCGATGTATTTTGAGTTTCATTGATATCCTTAATCCACCCTTTGTGAGATTCTGCTGAATCAACACTCAAAGCCAGTACCTTTACATTACGCTTTTCGAACTCACCTTTTAAAGCAGCGGTCCGGCCGAGTTCTGTAGTGCAAACTGGCGTATAATCTGCCGGGTGAGAAAATAAAACTCCCCAGCTATCTCCTAAATATTCATAAAAATCTATCTTTCCAATTGATGTTTCCGCTTGAAAATTTGGTGCGGTATCGCCTAATCTTATGCTCATAATAATATTGATTTTAAGTTGATTTAAACAAATCTAATCAATACTATAGTAAATACATAGATTTAATATTGCTTTTAGACATCAAAATTATAATTGCACAAAAAACCCCTGAAGAAGTTACGCAACAGGGGGATTCAAATATTAATTTGTTTGGGTTATTTAATTATAAACTTTGATCATGAACACATAATCCTGTAATTTCTCAATCTGTTTTGTACGTTTCAATCCAGACATTAAGCTTTTCTTCGTAGATGAAAGTTTGCTGGAACCTAATGAATCTTGAGGGATAGCACGCATGGCTTCGAGAATATACTTAGATTTAATGGCAAATGCGGCACCTTCTGTTTGATCCGGCTTTCCGCTGATAATTCCGACAAGATTACCATTAGCATCTAAAAGTGGTCCACCACTATTTCCCGGATTAACAGGAATAGAAACCTGGTATTGCGTAGTGTCTCCAATAAAACCATTTTTCGAACTTACATAGCCTTCACCTAAAACAGCATCATCTTTAGGATAACCTAAGGTATACACTATTTCGCCAATACTGCTGGTATTCTTCTTGATAGAATAAGGAATAGCAGATAAATGATTGAAATTTTTGTCACTTATTTTCAGGATTGCGATATCGTTCTGAGGATCAGTATAAATTGATTTTACTTTAAAAGATTCACCCTTGTTATTTTGAACATATAAAGAATCAGCACCATTAATTACATGCAAATTAGTAAGGATATAACCATTGGTAGAAATAGCAAAGCCGGTACCACCAAAACTATTTTGAACCGCAGGTTTACCCGGACTTGCATTGGTATTGTTTATCTTCCTGATTAAACTGTTCTGGGTTTTGATTGCTTTGTTTACCTGATTGCTCAACAATACAAGCTGTTCTTTTTGCTTGGTATTGTGCTGAATAGAATAAACGGAAACCAGCGATAGAACGAGGAATGACGCAGCAACGGCAATTACCGACTTATGTTCACGCCATAACTGCACCACACGTGAAGGATGAGGACCAAGCTTCGTAGCCAGACTATCTACATCTATTTCTGTATGAATGCTATTTAATTGTTCCTTAAGACGGATTTGCGCCGCAAACATTTCCATAGATTCCATAAAGAACTTATGGGAAACCACTTTATGATCTACAGCCGGATCATTGCGGCGTAGCTGTTCAAAAGCTTCGGTTTCTTGTGGATTAAGTTTACCTAACAGATAATCTTCAATAATTGCATCTAACTCCAAATCGTTTCTCATTTCAATTATTATGGTTGAAAAAATATTTTTTTTAACCGTTGCAGGCACTTATATTTCTGAGTTTTCGCATTATCAGTATTGGTGTACCCAAACTTTTCGCAAATATCCTGCATGGATAAACTATGTATATAAAAATCTTGAATAATGGTTTTACAGGGTTCGCCAAGATGATCCAGAGCCGACTGCATTTTTACAAATTGCAAATCTTTTTCTTCGTGTTCTTCTACATCTTCCTCAACAGCAAACACATCTTCATAATCGTTAATATTGCCTGTTTTTCTACTACTCTGACTTAATTTTTTCAACCAAATCCTCCGGCAAACCGAATAAATATATGTTTTAAGCTTACTGCTGAGCTCGAAGTTTCCCTCCTTAATTTTGTTATATAAAATAATAATTGCCTCCTGATACACATCTTTTGCATCATCTTCATCACCATTATTATTCAGGATAAATTGCAAAACCATCGCAAAATAAGCCTTATATAACTTGTTAAGTGTATCTTCAGAGTTATTTAGAATACCTAAAATAACCTCTCTATCCGTTGGAACTGAACTCTTTAAACTGTTATTCACTAGTTAATACATTTTTCGGTAAATAGTAACCCAATATTAGACAAAAAAAATTACAGCCACTAACAGAGTTTAATACCTCCGCTATACAAACGGTAACCCAAAAAGATTATTAAAAAATATTTTCACTTTTTCGAAAATTGTTGGGTTACCTTTCTACCTTTGCGGCATTAACAAGAAAATTAATTACTTAAAAAATTCAAAAATGAAAAATGCATTCAAATTAGGCTTTTTAGCTTTAGCTTTATCTTTATCAGTTGTTGCTTGTAACTCAGAAAAAAAAGCTGAAGGTGCTGACACAACTTTAACTGATTCTTCTACTATCGTTACTGACACTACTGGTGTTGATACTGTTGTTAAAGATTCTACAGTAAAAGATACAACTGTAAAAGCTACTACAACTACTACAGAAGAAGTTAAACACTAGTCTAACATTACTTATATAAAAAAGTCCTTAAGATCAACCTCTTAAGGACTTTTTTATTTTTTTTTAAATTTTATGGGTTACCTTTTTAATATCTACGTATTAAGGGTAAATTAATTAATTAATTACTAAAAAATATTCAAACATGAAAAATGCATTCAAATTAGGCTTTTTAGCTTTAGCTTTATCTTTATCAGTTGTTGCTTGTAACTCAGAAAAAAAAGCTGAAGGTGCTGACACAACTTTAACTGATTCTTCTACTATCGTTACTG
>NZ_JBLYEE010000017.1:0-94709 GCF_048515415.1 Pedobacter sp. N23S346 | reverse complement strand
CCGGTAAAAAAAGTATTTTTGCCCATGTTGAATGTTTAAGTGTGGTAACTCAAATATCAACACTAAAAAGGGGAAGCCAAAAGCAACCCCTTTTATTTTATCAAAAAAAAATCTTTACCGGACAACAGTGAACTTGATTCAGGATCTTTTCAAAGTGAATTGGAAAGTATAACTAATAAAAAAGGTCAATAGGTAGGGTTTGGTTCGGTGAGAATAAGTTGGGGATTCTTCGCTGCGCTCTGAATGACAGGATGCAGAAAAAAGTTTGTGAAATTCACTGCGGTTGAAATCATGTTAGATAATTTCCGTGTATTCTGTGCTTCCGTGGCAATTCTAAATGTGACATTTGTGAAGAATCTTCCTTCTGAACTTGATTCAGGATCTTTCCAAAGTGAATTGGAAAGTATAACTAATAAAAAAGGTCAATAGGTCGAGTTTGATTCGGTGTGTATAGGTTGGGGATTCTTCGATGCTCTTTGAATGACAATAATGCCTACATCTCATCACTATTCTTCGGATAATCAAAGAAAACCATTTCTCCAGTTCCTTTGCTCACCATCGCCCATGAATCAAATGGAAAAGAAATCAGTACCATTCCAGCAGTGGGAATATTGTAAAGATCAGCATCGCTCAACTCATTGGCCAAATCGGTAAAACCTGGATTATGACCAAACATTACTACATTATCTACCTCATCCTTAAAACCGTTGATGATATGAAGGAGTGTTTTGGAACTTGCCTCATAAATCGCTTCTTCAAATTGAATCTGGTCAGTTTTATAAGCTTCGGCGAAATATTTGGCAGTTGTTTTGGCACGTTTCGCCGGACTGCTCACTATTAAATCAAACTTAAAACCTTTATTAATTAAACGCTCGGCCATTTCTGGTGCATTCTCTTTTCCACGTTTATTTAAAGGTCGGTCGAAATCCTTTAAATCTAAATTTCCCCAGTCAGATTTTCCGTGCCGAACCAACAGTAATTGCTTAGCCATTTAAGTTTTCTTTAATTTTGTTTACGATAGTTTGTGGCTCAATTAAGTCCATACAACTTTCAACACCACACTTACAAGGTTTGTTTCCATAAATCGAATTTGGCCTTGCCGGATGTTCAATTTGAACACAGTTGCTTTCTGATTGTCCATAACCTAAAAAACCTGCATAAGGATGCGTTGGGCCCCAAACTGAAACCACTGGTACACCAACCAATGAGGCCATGTGCATTCCGGAAGAATCCATGCTTAACATTAAATCGAGATTGGAGATGATCGCAAGCTCTTCTGTTAGGTTGAAATTTCCGATTAAATTGTGGGTATGAGGATGGCTATTCGCCCAGTTTTCAGCAATGGTTTGTTCGGATTTTCCTCCCCCAAAAATAAAGAGTTCGAAACCCATTGAACTCAAAGAAGCAATTACTTGCTCCATTTTTTCTAAAGGATAAACTTTATAAATATGTTGTGCGAAAGGAGAGATGCCTATTTTTTTTACTGACAGATGGTTAAATAAATTAGTAGCTTTTGAAGGTAATTCCCGCGGATTTTGTTTTAATTGATGACTCAACTGAATGTTAAAATCCAGTTCCCGAAAAACATCTGCGTAACGCTCAACTGTTTGACGCAGTGGCTTAAAGATTTTGTTTTCTGAACGGATCAGTACTTTTTTTTCAGCCCGGCCCTTATCCAGTCGTTTAATTTTTATGCCTGCTAAACGGAAGAAAGTACAAACTGCACGACTACGTAAATTATCGTGCAAATCGGCAGTTGCAGTTGGTTGATATTTGCGCAGTTCCTGGTAAAGTTTATACAATCCAATAATACCTTTATGAATGGTTTTGGGCTGAATGGCATGGAAAACTACGTTTGGAATATCATTAAAAAAGGGTTTAAACGCCTCGCGACTTACCATGATGATCTCTGCCGCAGGGTTTTGTATAGCGAACTCTTTCAAAACAGAAGCAACCATCGCCACATCACCCATAGCTGAAAAACGTAAAACGATAATTTTATTTTTGGCAGGCATTGGGCTTTGCTTTATAGTATTAAGTAGTTAGTATCAAGTATCAAGATTGGGCGTTTTGCCTGGCTTTCCGCTTTTTAGTATTAAGGAGTTAGTATCAAGTATCAAGATCGGGCGCTTTACCTGGCTTTTAGCTTTAGACTTTTCGCTTTTTAGTATTAAGTAGTTAGTATCAAGTATCAAGATTGGGCGTTTTGCCTGGCTTTCCGCTTTCTAGTATTAAGGAGTTAGTATCAAGTATCAAGATCGGGCATTTTGCCTAGCTTTCCGCTTTAGACTTTTTGCTTTTTAGTATTAAGTAGTTAGTATCAAGTATCAAGATTGGGCCGTTTACTTAGCTTTCTGCTTTAGTCTTTTCGCTTTAGTCTTTTTTCTTTTATCCTTATTCTTTGCTCCTTTATCCTTTATTATACAACACCGGATTTAAACTCGGATCGTTATACATTTTCATTTGTTTATACACTTTCATGTACTTTTTTCCAGCTTCAATATCTACCAATAGCTCATCAATACTGGTAGAAAGGTCATTGCGTTGCGACAATAAAATGTTCAATTTGATCTGGCATTGTTCACGGTGTTCCGCTGATGCGGTTTCGCGCTCCGCCTCTTCATTCATATGATAAATTTTTAAGGCCAAGATCGAAAGCCTGTCAATTGCCCATGCCGGACTTTCCGTGTTAATTTTGGCATCTGGTAAAGCCGCTATTCCTTGATATAAATTCAAGAAATAGCCGTCGATAAACTCCACCATATCGGTACGTACCTGGTTTTGAGCATCAATGCGTCTTTTCCAGCTCAAGCCTTCAACTGGGTCGATGTTTGGATTACGAACCACATCTTCCATATGCCATTGTGCAGTATCAATCCAGTTTTTAATATATAAAAGGTGTTCCAGGCTCTCGGCATCATAAGGATTTTCAACCGGATGGTCAATATTATCAAACTTGTGATAATCTGTAATTACTTCATTAAATATGCGGTTGGCAATTTCACTGATCATGGGGCAAAGATATTAAAAGATTTCCTTCGGGTAAATTACACAGATTTTTTTCCTTCGGATTGATTACACAGATATATGGATTGCACAGATAAAGTGATTAGAATAATAAAGATTTTTTTCTAACCCTATAACCTGCTAACCCACACTAACCTTTCTAACCCTTCCTACTACCAAAATATTCCGTTATCTCCTCCAAAGAAAAAGCATTCAAACATTTATCAGCGCTTAAACCACCTTTTCTGGCAACAAGTACACCGTAACGGGTATCATGGAAACCATCTGTTCTGTGTGCATCCGGATTAATGGAAAGTAATACACCTTTTTCTAATGCGTAGCGGTGCCAGCGCCAATCTAAGTCTAAACGTAATGGGTTTGCATTAATTTCAATCACCACTCCGTTAGCGGAACAGGCATCAATAATTTTTTTATAATCGATCGGGTAACCTGCGCGACTTAGCAATAATCTACCTGTTGGGTGGCCCAAAATAGTGGTATATGGATTTTCAATTGCTTTTAATAAGCGGTTCGTGGCTTTGGCTTCGTCCATTCTCAAATTACTGTGTACGGATGCGACTACAAAATCAAAGGTTTTTAAAATATCATCTGAATAATCCAGAGAACCATCACTTAAAATATCACTTTCAATACCCTTGAAAATTTTAAATGGAGCCAGTTTCTTGTTCAGTTCATCAATTTCCTGATGCTGACCAAATACACGCTGCTCATTTAATCCCTTAGCATAAACAGCCGTTTTGGAGTGGTCGCAAATCCCGAAGTATTCTAAGTTCAATACCTCTTTACAATAAACGGCCATTTGCTCCAAAGTATGTACGCCATCGCTCCAGGTGGAGTGATTGTGCAAGCTGCCTTTTAAATCTTGGTTTGTAATTAAATCAGGTAATTGATTAGTTTTAGCAAGCTCAATAATTTCTACATCTTCCCGAAGTTCAGGTTCAATGAATGCTAATCCAGCTTTGCTGTAAATTTCATTTTCATTTGTAAATGGTCCTTCGCCAGCCAGCTGAAGTACTTTTTCTACATGTTCGCTATTTCCGGTTTGTTTAAACCATTCCAGATAGAAGTCTGCTTTTTCTACTACAAAAATCTTCACCCTCAATCCAGCCTCGGTGGTGGCAATAAAGGCATCTTCGCCAGCAATAAGCGATAGCGGATTAAATAAAGTTAGATTTTCGTGTACACTTTCAATATTTTCTGCACCAATTACAAATTCTAGTTCATCGATAATTTCGCATGCACGGCGATACTGTCCGGCAAAACCCAACGACGAATGATTGTCTACCGTGATTAGCCACTCAGAAATTTGTGCAAACAAGCTATTGGCAAAGGCTTCTACCTGCGCATAAAGGAATCGTCCGTTTGCAGCAAGTTTAAACTCAATGGCATTTTTTATTTCTTCCTGCGTTTTTAAACCGAAGCCTTTTGCCTCAATCAAGCGGTTTTCGTTACAGGCATAATAGAGTTCTCCAATGCTTTCAATTCCGAGTGTGCGCCAGATAATGAGAATCTTTTTCGGACCAATCCCTTTAATGCCAAGCATTTCCACAACACCTTCAGGCGTTTGCCCGATAATTTCATTGAGTTCTTTAAGCTCGCCGGTTTGAAGCAGTTCGATGATCTTCGAGGCCAGACCTTTACCAATCCCGTCTATTTTATCAATATCTTCTATGGGCTTATCTTTCAAAGCAAAAGGTAATTTATCTACTTTAAAATAGGCATTGGCTATTGATTTTATTTTGAAAGGATTCTCTTCGTGCAGTTCCATTAACTGCGATAAAAACCGTAAAGTGCGGGCGATGGTCTTGTTTTCCATAAAGTGTAAAATTAGAAAATAACTTTAAATTTAGGTGGAAGACAAAATTTCAAACTTATTGAGCAGAAAGATAATGTTAATATTTAGATCCCAAATGGGTCACTTTTTTCGTTCAAAAATTTACTTGTAAGCCGGGGAAATTATCTCCATTTTGCAATTATGAAACGATATTTATTAATAATGCTGTCAATTTCTTTTTGTACGACAGCATTTTCTCAATCAATAAAGCCAATTTTTATCCAGGATAGCCTGAAGCTTATTTCTTCACAATTTAAGTTTACTGAAGGCGCATCTGTAGATAAACAGGGGAACATTTTTTTTACTGATCAACCGAATGACCAGATTTGGAAGTATGATACTGAAGGTAAATTAAGCTTATTTGTGGGGAAATCGGGGAGGGCAAACGGAACCTATTTCGATAAAAAAGGCAACCTGATTATATGTGCAGATGAACAAAATGAAATCTGGTCTATCAGCATGAATAGAAAAATAAAGGTTTTATTCTCCAATTTTGAGGGAAAGAAAGTAAACGGACCCAATGATCTCTGGATAGATGCAAAAGGTGGTATTTATTTTACCGATCCTTATTATCAGCGTAATTACTGGACGAGAAAAGCTTCAGCACTTAATGGCGAAAAGGTATATTATCTTCCGAAAGGGAAAAAGACGGCAAAAATAGTTGCTGATAAAATGGTACGGCCGAATGGTATAGTTGGAACACCAGATGGGAAGTATTTGTATGTTGCCGATCGACAAGCCGATGTTACCTATCGTTATGACATCAATAGCGATGCATCTTTAAGTAGCCAAACACTTCTTTTTAAGCAGGGATCAGACGGAATGACATTGGATACTGCCGGAAACATTTACATCACCGGAAAAGGTGTTGATATTTATAAACCAAACGGAGAGAAAATCAGCCATATTGATGTTCCTGAAGATTGGTGCGGAAATATTTGCTTTGGCGGAACAAATCGTGATACACTTTTTATCACTGCTTCGAAGTCGCTCTATAGTATTAAAACGACAGCAAAAGGTGTTGAATAACAGTCGTTTAAGTTTTATTATGGCATCTATTCACGCTGAACGCTAAAAATGAACTAATTTTTTTCTGTTCACTTTATTCATACCTCTAAAATATTAAAGTGATTATTTATTTTTGGGCTCCTACTTATAGGGATAGACAACTAAAAAAAGCCCTTTCAGGATTGAAGGGCTTTTTCTTTTCATCCGTTTTCTGAGACAAGATATATCCCGGATGGGATACAGATTCTTACACAAAGTTCTGTTTTGGTGTGTGAAATGTGTAGAATACTGTGAAATAAGTTTACAGTTTTTGATCATAATGGATGCATTAGGTTGAATTGACATCTGGCTAAGCTAGTTTTGTGTCATATCTCCTCAAAATGAAAAGGTTATCAATTCTATTCTTGCTCGTATTGATTTCTATAAGGCTAAGTGCACAGCAAAATCCTAATGCTTTAGCTGCTAAAGTGATTTATAATGCAGTTTATAATCAGGAAAAGGGAATTAAAATTTACCCAAAACTGCAAGGCCTAATAAATGCAAATGCAGATTTATTGGTTAAAACTTGTTTTTACCTCGAAAATGGGAAAGAATTAAAAAACTTCTATAATCTTTATTGTTGCGAGAGTGGGAAAGTATTCGCAGCAAATCAGCAATATGCTTCCGAAAACCGATCGTCGGCAGATCAGGTATTCATCTTTATTCCTTATACACAGCTAAATTTAAGTCCGCGGAAGGTGCATAAAATTAAGTTTGCCTTAAATGCATCTGTAGAAAATCAGGCACCAAAATCAAGCAGGTTTTATCATAGCATTATAAATATGCTGTAAAGCAACCTCTAGAGAATTCGAAGGTTGCAAGTGAACGGGTAACCACAGGATGGCTTAAATCATAACTTTGTGCATATTTGATTGCTATAATGTTTTGAGATGGCACTAACCAAATTTAGAAAACGACGTATATCTGTCATGATCACAAATTTAATTGCCATCTAAATCCTGTGCAAATCTTTTGTAAACTGATCAAAAAACCATGAACCGTAAAAAAATATTTCTTCTCAATATTTTGTTGACACTATTTTTTAATGCATCATTTGCACAACAAACCAGCTATAAATTTGATTTCGGTCCTGGGAAAACAGCAAAAGGTTACCTCAATATTCTTCCCGGAACTCAATATGAAGAAGGGAAAAAATATGGCTTTGATTTCGATTCAAATGTGGAGGGAATGAATCATGCAGGAAAAAATGCATTGACAACTGATGGAGTGAAAAGCGAAAAACCCTTTTACTTTTCAGTTGCTGTATCCGAAGGAAATTACCAGGTTACCGTGACTTTGGGCGATGAAAAAGAACCGACATTAACTACTGTAAAAGCAGAATCGCGCAGATTAATGTTGGAAAATGTAAAAACGAGAGCTGGTCAGTTTCTGACTAAAACCTTCATTGTAAATATCAAAAATAGAAATATTACAGGTGGACAGGTGGTTTCTTTAAAACTGCGTGAGTTAACCAAGTTGGATTGGGATGATAAACTTACCCTGGAATTTGATGGTAAAACAGCTTTAGCAGCCCTGGAAATTAAAAGAGTGGAAGATCAGATTACGGTGTTTTTAGCTGGGAATTCTACTGTGGTTAATCAGGAAGATGAGCCATGGGCATCTTGGGGGCAAATGATTCCACGGTTTTTTAAACCTGGCGTAGCCATTGCCAACCATGCAGAATCTGGTTTAACACTCGGCTCTTTCATTGGCAGTAAGCGGTTGGCTAAGGTGTTGAATGTGATGAAACCTGGTGATTATCTTTTTGTTGAATTCGGGCATAATGACCAGAAAGATAAGGGAGTTAACGATGGCGCATATAAATCATATACCGAAAGGTTAAAAACCTTTATTGCTGAAGCGAAGAAAAAAGGGGGGATTCCAGTAATCGTAACTTCAACCAGCAGGCGATCTTTTGATTCTACTGGTAAAGTTCAGAATACTTTAGGTGATTTTCCCAACGCTGCCCGAAAGGTTGCAAAAGATGAAAACGTAGCGCTGATTGACCTGAATGCAATGACTGCTCAATTATTTAATGCGCTAGGCGAAGAAGAATCTAAAAAAGCATTGGTTCATTATCCTGCAAACAGCTATCCAGGACAAGACAAACCACTGGCCGATAATACGCACTTCAATCCATATGGTGCTTATGAAATTGCGCAATGTGTCATCCTTGGTATTAAGGATCAGAAACTGGGGCTAATGAAGTTTTTGGTTGATGATTTACCTGATTTTAATCCATCAAAGCCTGATGATCCTTCGGTTTGGAAGTGGCCCGAAAGCCCGAAAAGCAGTCTGGTGAAGCCGGATGGGAATTGAGCTTGGGGTTGGGAGTAAAGAGTTGGAATCAGCATTGACAATTTTCTTTCCTGGCCACTATCAAAAGTTTATTGCATTTTATTGATAAGGTATTAGCGAGATGCTAACACTAGAATCGTGTCTCGTAAACCACTCCATGTTAATACGTTTGCTATCAACGAACCCATGGTGTGGTGACTCACCAACCATTTTGTGTTTTTTTATGTTATGGCAATAGCAGGGTGCCTATTGATAGGTGCGAAGAATGCTTTTTTCTTGCGCCCTTTCCCTCCCGGGGAAAGATGCAGTTAGGCGGATAAGGGCTTTTTTCTCAAACCCATGGTTTGGTGGCTCACCAACCATTTTGCCAATACCCTGCCTGCCTCGACTAGCCTCCGAAGGGCTTTCTTCTTTTCCTTGATGAAAAGAAGCAAAAATCAAGGCTTGGATCTGATGTCGGATTAGCTCGTCAAAATTTGAATGGCGGTAGCGCAAGGGCTCGATTTGCTTTATAATAATGATTTGCTTTAGGAGCCGTTCACGCTACCTTGGGTTGGAGGGATTTTAATGTTGGTGCAAAAATTTCAACGGCTTCTCCTTCCATCATCTCCTATGCCGGATAGCAGGGTGGAAATAGCAGGATTGTCATCCAGAGCGCAGCGAAGGATCCCTGCGTTTTTATCTACTGACTTCGTTCAACACCGAACCTTTTTTCGCATTTGCATGAACGGCGGGTTAAAACGGTCGTCATCCTGAACTTGATTCAGGACCTAAAGAAAAACCGTTATTGTAGGGGCTTCATCTGCTGAAGCAATCTCCATTGAAGAATCTTTAAAATAGATTGCTTCGTGCCTCGCAATGACGATTTTGCTAGTAGATTCGTCCTTCAGCATAATGCAAAGGTTGGTCCCGCAGATCTAAATGATTACCGCAGATTTTTGCCGCTCGCTTCTGCGGAAATCTTCTTAATCTGCGGGAAAATTATTTAAGCGAGCAGGGTGGCAATAGCAAGGTGCGAAATATGTTTTTTTTCTTGCGCCCTTTCCCTTCCGGGGAAAGGTGCCGCCAGGCGGATAGGGGCTGTTATTTTCCCGCTGCGCTGGCTTGCCTCGGCTTGCCGCCGAAGGGCTCTAAACTTTTTCTTGATAAAAAGTTTAACAAAAATCAAGGCTTGGATCTGATGTCGGATTAGCTCGTCAAAATTTAATGAGCGGTAGCGCAAGGGCTCAATTTGGTTGTAATAAAGATTTATTTTAGGAGCCGTTCGCGCTACCTTGTGTTGTGGGGGATTTGAACGTTGGTGCAAAAATTTCAACGGCTTCTCCTTCCATCATTCCCTATGCCGGATAGCGAGGTGGAAATAGCAGGGTGCCTATTGATAGGAGCGAAGAATGTTTTGTTTTTGCTCCCTTTCCCTCCCGGGGAAAGGTGCCGACAGGCGGATAGGGGCTTAGCTTTTTAATATTAATATCTGTGTAAAATCAAGATTATTTTTGTTTAAGCAACTGCTTAAGTTCACTTTGCTTAATGGTCAGAATCGTTCCGTGTCTTAACCCTTTAGGCAATGAAATTTGATCAGAAACATCCTTCCAGCTTTTTAAATCTGATGATAAGATTGCGCCATATTTATGGTCTCGGTATTTATCGAAGTAAACCAGCCAGTTTTTGCCAATTCTTACCGTTGTAGGTCCTTCAGCCCAAAAATTACCAGTAATTGGTTCGCTCGCTTTTAAATAAGGACCAGTGAGTTGATCTGCATAGGCAATTTTTATATTTTTCTGGGCAGGCTCACGTGTTTCATCTTTTAGAAACATCACAAACCTTCCTTTATCCTTCACTATTGAAGCATCGATGACGTTAAAACCAGGTTCGTAAAGTAATTTGGTAGCAGAGAAATTTTTAAAGTCTTTTGTAGTCACGTAATAAATCCGGTGGTTATAGCCGTCTTCCATTGCTGATGCGGTTTCTGTGAACTTGCCTGTAATGGTCGATGCCCAGTAAATCATGTAGGTTTTCGTATTGCTGTCATAAGTGAATTCCGGCGCCCAGGTATTGCGTGCACCTTCTTCTTTCGCCATCACCGGAATAAATTGCTGCTCGTTCCAGTTGATTAAATCTTTAGAACTGGCATAGCCAATCCCTTTATCCTTCCAGCTAACCGTCCATACCATATGAAACCATCCATCAGCGCCACGAATAATACAAGGATCTCTCATTAACTTATCTTTGCTTACCACAGGCTTTAGAAACGAAGAATCATTTTTAAGGGCTGTCCACTTGTAGGCATCTTGGCTGTAAGCCAGGTGCAAACCATCCTGGCCATTATTTTTGAAATAAGCAAAAAGGTAAACGTCTTTTTTAGATTGACCCTGAACATTTAAAAAAGTTGCCAGGAGCAATAATGCTATATAAAATACTTTCTTCATGTGCTGGTTTTATTCAACTACCAATACAAATCCGCCGTAAGGTTTCATGGTAATTTCCGTTTTTGCATCTGTTGTAATGTCGCTTTGAATGAAGGAAGAATCTTCTTTACCATCAATAATCAGCTTGGCTTTCTTACCAAATTTCGAACTATCAAAAGAAACATCTTTAGCGTTGTTTTCTCCGTTGATGCCTGCGATGTACCATTTATTACCCGCTTTTCTGGCCATCACCACAAACTTACCAGGGTAACCGTCAATTAGTTTGGTATCTGTCCAGCTTGCCGGAAATTCTTGTAAGAACGTTTTAACAAAGGCGGGAACTTTGGCCATTCCTTCGGGCGTTTCTGCCAGATGTTGCACTCCTGAATGGAAAAGGATTGGTAAAGCAAGTTCGAAAGTACTTGTTGTTTTCAGATTGATGTTTGGAAGTTTGTTCAAAGACATCGGCGTGAAATCCATCGGATCGAATACATTCCTGGTGAACGGAATGGTGGTTGCATGGGCAGGTTCCTCATTGGCATTTTCTTGCTCGAAGGTGATGAATTCCATTCCCTTAATAGATTCCATGGTTACCAGATTTGGGTAGGTACGTTGCCAGCCACGTGGTAAAGTTGCGCCATGGCAATTTACACTTAAGCCAAATTTCGCCGCATCTTCAAAAATTTCCAGGTAATACCTGATCATTGATTGACCATCGCCGCCAAAGAAATCTACTTTAATCCCTTTGATGCCCATTTTCTGGAGCATGGCAAATTCCTGCAACCGGCTTTCTCTTACATTAAGTTTGTTCTTTGGTGTGTATTTCACGGTGTTCCAGGCGCCTGCAGAATTGTACCAGAGGATTAAACCTACGTTTTTAGATTTGGCATAATCTGCCAGCTCCTGCATTTTTGGGAAACCTATAGTCGTATCCCAGTTTACATCGATCAGGCAAAATTCCCATTTCATATCTGCGGCAAAATCAACATATTTCTTCTGCACATCATACTTAATTGAATTATCCTTTAAAATAATCCAGCTCCAGGAAGCTTTTCCTAACTGAAACTGATCTGGATTAATATTGCTTTTTGCAGGGTAAGCCAAATCTGTACCCAGGGTTGATTCTGTTACTGTTTTCAAACTTCCAATTGCAATAATGCGCCATGGCGTATACCATGGAAGTGTAGATTCAGGGTTTACATTCTGCCCGGTAAATGCCTCGCGTTGATCTGGAAAACCAATTTCGTAATTGCCATCAGGCGAATTTTGTTTTAAACGGGTAGCACAGTAATTGCCATCTAAACCTGTTTCAGATACCAATAGCCAGGTATCTTTGTAGTTAAACAGCGCTGGATAAACCCAGCCTGCATTGGTGGGCGCAGGTGTACCCACGTTAATTTCTTTTTTATAATATTCCTCGTAAGATGGATTCGTACTTTCCCAACCTGTTTTCGCAACAGACATTGGCTGCATCCATGTTTTTGAACTTTTGAAGAAATGAAAAGAAGTTTTTTCCTCTGATAGCTTATTGATTTTTGCATCACGATCAGGAAAGTAATAGCGGAAGGCAATCCCATCGTTTGAAACCTGAAAGATTACATCTAACTTCTTTTTAGATCCATTTTCTAAGTGAATCACCCGCTTATTCGCTGCATAATTGTTGATTAATCGCTTTGCATTTTTGAGCGTATATGTATCTTTAACTGTTTCATTTTTAGAAATTGATAGTAAGGAAAGATTTTTTGAAAAATCGGCATCCGTGCTAACCAATCCCAATGTTGAGGTATTTAAAACTTCGGCTCCGTTTCTGCTCACGTTGTAAAACAACTGCTTATCCTTTAAAATAACATTTACTTTAAGGGTTTGATCCGGACTGCTGATCTCGTATTTCGTTTGGGCGTTTACCGTTTGCAAAACTGCAACGAACAGTAGGGAAGTGATGAGGATTTTGTATCTCATAAGGTCTTATTTTAATTCGAGAACGACTACAGATTGTGCAGGAAGTTCAACTTTAAGTGTGTTTCCAGATTTCTTAGCACCACTAAATTTTGCATTCTGCACTTTATTTGCAGCAGTGAAGGTGTTTACATCAGTTAGTTTAGCTGAAGTTAAAATCTGTCCGGTTACGGTTTTCCATTTCAAATCGCCAAGATCAGTATTTAAAGAAATCTTATTTTTTGGATCGAGGTTAACCAGTGAAATATGAATTGCACCGGTAGAATCCTGCGATGCGGAAACATTTAAAGCAGCAATTTTCTGATCACCCAAGGTATAATCAGGACTGTTGAAATTGATTGGCAAGTATTTTGCATCCATATGCACCTTGTATAAATCGAAAACATGGTAAGTAGGGGTAAGCAACATTTTATCTTTTTCTGTCAAAATCAGCGCTTGTAACACATTAATTGTTTGCGCTAAATTGGCCATTCTCACCCGGTCAGAGTGATTGTTGAAGATATTTAAGGTAGTTCCGGCAATTAAAGCATCGCGTAAGCTGTTTTGCTGATAAAGAAAGCCTGGGTTGGTTCCTGGCTCTACATCTGTCCAGATTCCCCATTCATCTACAATTAGCGCAACTTTCTTTTTCGGATCATATTTATCCATAATCTCCGAATGTTTGCTTACAATTTCTTCCATGCGTAAACAGTTTTTCATGGTATTGAAATACTGTTCTTCATCAAATTTTGTTGCAGATCCTTTGGCATCCCATTTTCCGGTAGGCAAAGTATAATAGTGTAGAGTGAGTCCCCACATTCTACCTGCACCGATATTTTTCATGCAGGTCTCCGTCCATTTGTAATCTTCAGCATTGGCACCGCTGGCAATGCGTTTTAGTGGCGCACCAGGATAATCTCTGGCATAAGTAGCATATCTTCTATATAAATCGCTGTAATAATCAGCGGTCATGTTTCCTCCACAACCCCAACTTTCATTTCCAACACCCCAGAAAGCAACTTTCCATGGTTTTTCCATTCCGTTTTGCTTGCGGATAGCCGTCATCGGGCTTACGCCATCAAAGTTTAAATATTCTACCCATTTGGCCATTTCTTCAACGGTTCCACTGCCCACATTGCCAGCGATATAGGGTTCGCAATCGAGCATTTTACACAAATCAAGAAACTCATGGGTACCAAAGCTATTGTCTTCGGTTACGCCACCCCAATTGGTATTCACCATTTTCGGACGTTGATTTCTCGGGCCAATGCCATCTCTCCAATGGTATTCATCTGCAAAACAGCCACCTGGCCAACGCAAATTAGGTACTTTGATTTTCTTCAATGCTGCCACTACATCTAACCTGATTCTACCTTTGTTAGGGATGGTTGAATTTTCATCAACCCAAAAACCATCGTAAATACAACGACCCAAATGTTCGGAAAAGTGGCCGTAAATGTGTCTGCTCACGGTTTGATCGCCAGCTGGTTTAATGCTTAGCGAGGTTTCCTTTTGCGCATTGGCAAAAATACCACTGCAAAGCAACGCTAAAGAGAGGAATGTTTTTTTCATTATCGTTTGGTTAGAATGAATTCGTTGAAAGGGATTTTAAATACGTTGAAGGAGTAAGGTTTTAAGCTTGCAGTCAGCTTTTTACCATTAACTTTTATATTAGATTTTTTCGGACTTACTGCTTCCGGATTGGTGAAAGAGTTAAGTTGGTTCAAATTGGCATCAGCCAGTTCTTCTAATGTACCTTTGTTTTTCAATTTCGTTTTTCCTTCGAGATCAAAATCAATTACTTTTGCCTGATCGGAACTGTTAGAAATTTTGATAATCAATTCCTTTTTTCCAGCATCCAGAACAGAAGAAGCATAAAGCCCATCTTGCCCAATAATATTCTTTCCATCTAAAGTGATGGAAACCACATCAGTACCCTTATTGGTAGAAAAAAGCTTTTGTACATAATAGTCAGGTGTTCCGTAAGATTGAAGATTATCTACCCAAATCATATCCGGCGCCCATTGCCAGGCATCAATGTGTGCAAAAAGTGGAGCATAAGAAGCCATTTGAACCACATCTGCATTTCTTTCCAGCCCTGTCATTAACGATGCAGATGCCAATGCGCTTTGCCAGTTATTCCGGTTGCTGCCTACGTAATTTTTATCAGCGTGAACAGCATATTCTCCAACAAATATTTTCGTATCGTTTCTTGGGTAATTATCATAACGACCTGCATTCTTTAAAAACCAGTCTGCCGGACGATAGTAATGTTCATCAATAAAATCAGCCTTTGTTCCTCTTAGCGAGGTATTTAATAAATTGAAACGATCACCTTCAGGATCTGTTCCAGAGCTGTTAATTAATTTAAAATCAGGATATTTAGCTTTAATGGCTTTAGTGAAAATCGCTAAACGTTCCAGGTATTGTGGTCCCCAGTTTTCGTTCCCAACGCCCATCATCTTTAAATTGAAAGGTTTCGGATGACCAAGATCTGCCCTCATTTTTCCCCATTTTGTGCTTACATCGCCATTGGCAAATTCGATCAGGTCTAACGCATCCTGTACATAAGGATCAAGCTCATCCAGGGAAGCAACTTCGCCAGAGTTAAATTGACAAGCCATCCCACAGTTTAAAATAGGCAAGGCATCAGAACCAATATCTTCAGCCAGCTGGAAATATTCGAAAAAGCCTAAGCCAAAACTCTGGAAATAATCTGGAGCGGCACGGTGTGCGAATTCCGTATTCCAGCGGTTAATAATCATTTTTCGATCTTCGATCGGGCCAATGGTGTTCTTCCACTGATAGCGGTTAGCTAAATCAGTTCCTTCTACAATACAACCACCGGGAAAGCGGATAAAACCTGGCTTCATATCAGCCAAAAGCTGCACCATATCTGCCCGCAAACCTTGCGGACGATTTTTCCAGGTATCGCCAGGAAATAGGGAAATCATATCTAAATCAATTTTCCCTTTTCCTTCTAAAATAACCGCAAATTTTGCTTTGGGGTCAGTTTCCGTTGCGGTGAAACTTGTAGATTGTTTGTTCCATGCTTCGCCGCTTTTTTCAGGTATTAAACTGCCCTCACCAATTACCTGGTCTTTCTCGTTTAATAGTTGCAGGTGTAATTTCACACCTGGTGCCAGCTGGCGATACATCACAGAAAAATTATAACGCAATCCTTTTTTAATCCCAATGCCTTTAAAGCCTTCATTCACAATGCCAAAAACACCATTTTCATTATTAATTTGCAGGTAACGCAGATTAGAAGCATTCACATCTTTTCTATTCACCACCAAAATTTCGCCTTCGTTGGCTTTCTTGCGTTGAATCGTCCAGCCCATTAGCGGCTTTGTAAATTCAAAAGACCTGTTTTTAATCAGTTCTGCATAGATACCTCCATCGGCACCAAAATTGATGTCCTCAAAAAATACCCCCCACATATTGGGCTGTACCTTCGCAATGGGTTGATCAAATTTAACCTTGATAATTTTGGTGGTTTGCGCTTTTAAAGCTATTGGAATAGTGATTACACTTAGCGAAGCGGAAATGCATGTATAAAGTATGCTTTTTAATGTGGTGCTTGATTTCATTAAGTTCAATATTTGGTCGGTTACTAAATGTAAAAGTAAAAGATTTAAGATAATAAACGTCATATATACGATTATTTTTTTAAAAAGTTAATTCTAGTATGTTAGCATGTGATTACTGTTAGGATTTGCATTTACTGCCGGCCTTGAAACAGTGCCAGAATTTAAATTTTGGTAACTTTTTTGTGTAGTTTAGTAATAACCTGTAGGGAATACTTTATAAAGGATCACTGTAGCATCTTAACATCAAAACAGGCAGGATACCACAGGACGCGACTTATGAATTTACTCTCTAAATTGTGCGATGATCGATGTTTCGCATAGCGGGGAGAAACAATAATCATGCACTAACCAATTTACATTATGAGACTCTTTTACCTCACTCCATTCGTGTTGATCATTTTTTTATGCACCACTTTAAAGGCACAAAAGCCGGAGTTAAGTAAAACTTTATGGTATAAACAACCCGCTAAAGACTGGGATGAAGCTTTACCAATTGGCAACGGGAGATTAGGTGCGATGATCTTTGGTCGGGTGGAAAATGAGCTGATTCAGCTTAATGAAGAAACCCTGTGGACTGGTGGTCCGGCAGATTCCAATCCAAACCCAGAAGCCATAAAATACCTTCCGGAAGTTAGGAAACAGCTTTTTGCCGGGAACAACCGTGAGGCCGTAAAACTGATGCAGAAAATGCAGGGACCAAATACGAACATGTATCAGCCCCTGGCCAATCTTCATATCAGGCAAAAAATTGAGGGAGCGGTAAGCAATTATACCAGAACCTTGAATATTGCTGATGCCATTGCCACTACATCATTTACGGTAAACGATGTGAATTATAAACGCGAATTATTTGCGTCTTTTCCCAGTCAGGTGATTGTGATGCGTTTGACATCGAGCAAAAAAAATGCACTAAATGTGAGATTTGGTTTGGATGATGAGCTTGAACACCAGGTCAAGACTGAAGCAAACAATCAAATCATCTTAAGTGGTAAGGCAAGAATTACTTCTGATGAACACCGGAATATCAAGCCCTTTATTTATTCAGATAGTCTTCATCACAATGGTATGCGTTATCAGGCCAGGCTTAAAGTGATTCGAACGGATGGGAAACTGAGTACCGATAGTTTGTTGAATGTGAGCGGCGCGACGGAAATCCTGGTGATGATATCCGGAGCGACAAGTTATAATGGCTTTGATAAATATCCGGATCAGGATGGACTGGATGAAAATGCCAAAGCTTCGAATTATTTGAATAATGCTGCATCAAAATCTTTTGAAGCACTTAAAAAAGCGCATGTAGAAGATTACCAGAAATATTTTAACCGTTTGGCAATTAATCTAAATGATGCTGGTGGTTTACTGGCGGATGTGCCTACAGATGTGCGACTTAAAAATTATAAAACGGGCCAGGCAGATTTTGGCCTGGAAGAACTTTATTTTCAGTTTGGCAGATACTTGTTAATCTCCTGCTCAAGACCGGGCGGCATCCCCGCCAACTTGCAAGGCATCTGGAATGCTTCCATCCGGCCGCCGTGGCGAAGTAATTTCACTACTAATATTAATTTACAAATGAATTACTGGCCCGCAGAAGTGACAAATCTTTCAGAACTCACGGCACCGCTAATAGAACAAATCAAACACATGGCGGTAAATGGCGAAAAAACGGCTAAAAATTATTACGGTGCCAAAGGCTGGGCATTGCACCACAATTCAGACATCTGGGCACAGACCAATCCTGTTGGTGAGGGCACTGGCGATCCGAAATGGGCAAACTGGTCTTTAGGAAGTCCGTGGATTTCACAACATCTGTATGAGCATTATTTGTTTACAGGAGATAAAAAAATCCTGAAAGAAACGGCCTATCCTTTAATGAAAGGTGCGGCGCTTTTTTGCCTGGACTGGCTGGTGGAAAAGGATGGCTACCTGGTTACTGCACCATCTACCTCACCAGAAAACAGTTATTTATTACCAAATGGAAGTAAAGAAGTGGTGACCATTGGTTCTACAATGGATCTTTCGATTATCCGCGATCTTTTCAATAACCTGATCGATGCCACTAAAATTTTGGGAACCGATCAGGATTTTGCGAAACTGCTGAAAGAGAAGCGTGATCGGCTTCGTCCGCTACAGATTGGGAAGAAAGGAAACCTGCAAGAGTGGTATGGCGATTTTGAAGATGAAGATCCGCAACACCGCCATGTTTCGCATTTATTTGGTTTACATCCGGGCCGGGAAATTTCTCCTTTAATTGATACCGTTTATGCAAACGCAGCAAAAAAGACACTTTTAATTAGAGGAGATGAAGGTACGGGTTGGAGCAAGGCCTGGAAAATTAACTTTTGGGCCAGGCTGCTGGATGGTGATCATGCTTATAAAATATACCAGGAATTGTTAAAGAATTCTACTTTGAACAACCTTTTTGATACGCATCCACCCTTTCAGATTGATGGAAATTTTGGCGCAACAGCAGGTGTTTCAGAAATGCTTTTGCAAAGTCACTTAAACCAATTGCAGTTATTACCAGCATTGCCAGCAGCCTGGAAACAAGGTAGTGTGAAAGGATTGGTAGCACGTGGCGGCTTCGTGGTAGACCTTTATTGGAAAGATGGCCGGTTAAGCAAAGCATCGATTTTATCTAAAAATGGTGGTACTTTAAACCTTTTAACCCATGTTGGTATCAAAGCAACTGGTGCTAAACAGGTGAAGCGTGGTTTGAATTTTAGCAATACCATAGAAACGACAGCGGGAAAAGTTTATGAAATTTCAGTTACATCTGATTAATAAATATCATGAGTATAAAAAAATTATTCCTGATTGTTAGCCTAACATTCTACGCCGTTTACGGTTTTGCGCAACAAAAAACTGCCGATCCAAAAACCATTAAGTTGTTTTTTGAAAAAGCCTATTTACAAACCGACCGAACCTATTACAGTGCCGGAGAAGACATTTGGTTTAGTGCTTACCTCGTTAATGCGAAAGGTACGAGCCTCACTTCTTCCAGCAGCAATTTGTATGTCGAATTGATTAACCCTGGTTCGGCAATTCTCGATAAAAAGATCATCAGGCTGGAAAAGGGATTGGGAAAAGGCGATTTCCGGTTAGATTCTGTTCCTTCAGGATGGTATAATATTCGTGCCTACACCAACTGGATGCGTAATTTTGGAAATGATTTCGTTTTTCAAAAAAGCATTTACATTACTAATCATTTGAATGAAAATGCAACGTACGCCACCCGGAATGCAGAAAAAAAAACTGTAGGTCTGGCTAAACCTGGTCAGCAAAAGTCAATTGCATTTTTCCCCGAAGGCGGATCATTAGTGGTTGGCTTAAATAGCCTGGTTGCATTTAAAACCAATGATGATTTAGGAAATGGATTGGCAGCAAAGGGAAGTGTCATTTCTTCAAAAGGTGACACCATCGCTTCTTTTCAAAGCACGGAGGCCGGGATGGGTATTTTTGCCTTCACACCAAAAGCCAATGAAAGTTATAAAGTGGAGGCCATTTTTGGTACAGAAAAGGTAGCTGCTCAATTGCCGCAAATCTTATCGAAAGGACTTGTTTTGCACGTGACCAATGATTCGCTGAATCTTAAAGCAACCATAAGCGCAAGTGAAAGTGCTTTCAGCGAAATGAAGGGGAAGCCATTCTCTGTAAGCATTAAACACGCAGGGGATAATATTTACACGGGAACGGTGAAACTGGAGAAACCCGTTATTTCAGTTTCCATTCCAAAGAAAGATTTCCCGGAAGGTATAGCGGTGGTAACCGTAACGGATGATGCAGGGCGACCTCACTGCGAGCGGCTTGTTTTTATTCACAGCGGTGCCGGAAATACCTTTACCGTTACCCCAAATAAAACAGCTTATAAGGCAAGAGAGAAAGTCGTGTTAAACATTAAGGCAACTGATGTTTTTGGTCAGCCGGCTAAAACATCATTATCATTGGCAGCCGTTGACGGATTAATTCCGGATGATGGAACCAATATTGTTTCTTACCTGTTGCTTCAATCAGAAATAAAAGGCGAAATTAAAAATGCCGATCAGTATTTTGATCCTAAAAATCCATCGCGTTTAAAACAGCTTGATTTATTGCTTTTAACGCAGGGATGGCGGGATTATGTTTGGAAAAAGCTGGCTGATACTACCATTAAGGTATCCTATTTGCCAGAACCCGGTTTAACGATTGCAGGTTCAGTGAGGGAAAAACTGGCAAACAAACCGATCCCAAACATGAATATCACATTATTTGGCTCCGGCTTTAGCGGACAAAAATTATATGCAACCAAAACCGATCAGCAAGGGAATTATTTTCTTGATGGATTAAAATGGTATGGAAATCAACCGATCAAAATATCTTCTCAAGATGGGAAAGGAAAAAAAGGCGGCTGGTTGCAGATAGATTCTGTTGCGAAACCAATTTCTATCCAGTTTAAAAATGGCCTTCAGGAGTTTGCAAAAAACGTTGATACAGAAATTAGCAAGCGGATGGATTACAATCGCAGTTATAAATTCGGCGATTCCATCACCTTAAATGATGTTCAGGTTAAAGCCGATCAAAATAAAAAAGTGGTACTTTTCGATGAAACCATGATGACATTCGGTTACCCGGAACAGGTTTTTAACATTACGCCTGCAGATTATTCTTTTAATGGCTTAGAACACTTTATCCTCACCAAAGTTAAAGGGGCTTATCCGGTAGAGGATACGGATTCAATCGGAAATGAGGGAGTAACATTTTTATCGAATGGAAAGAAAATAAGACCTCGTATCCGGATCAATAGCAAGGAAGAATTAATTGGAGAACGGTTGGATTATTACAGCTTGCGGATGGATCAGGTTAATCAGGTAAAGGTGCAACACCTCGTTAACAATGCAGGTCAGGATGTTTATTTGATCAGTTTGAATTTAAAAGATGATGCCCTCAGAGGCACAAATCTGCATTTATTGAATATTGACCTCACTGGCTATTACACGGCGAGAGATTTTTATTCGCCAAATTACAGCAATCCGGCAACTCAAAATAAAGATTTAAGAACCACTCTTTTTTGGTCGCCAGCGGTAAAAACCAATGAAAGCGGTGTAGCAACTGTAACTTTTTATAATGGAGATAATAAAGGAAACGTAGTAATTAAGGCTGATGGAATTTCAGAAAAAGGTGTAGCCGCTTCAGCCAAAATAACTTATAAAGTTCAATAAATGAAGCCAAGATCCATTTTCAATAACAGCACTTATGCAAATTAAATCACCTTATATTTTAATGCTTTTGGTATTCTGCTTTTCAGTTGATGCACTGGCCCAAAGGCAAATGGAAAAGCTGGGAAGGGGTGTTGTTGCCGTTCGGAAAGGTGCCGATTCTGTTTTTGTAAGCTGGCGTATTCTCGGAACCGAACCAGATGACATCGCCTTTAACCTTTACCGTAAAACTGATAATGAAAGCCCGAGAAAATTAAATGCAACACCATTAACCAAAGGGACAAATTTTATAGATGCAGACGTAAATATTAATGCTGCAAATGGCTATTTCGTAAAACCAATCATCAGCAATAAGGAGCAGGAAGCCAGCAAATCCTTTCTGTTGGCAGCGAAAACTCCTGCTCAGCAATATTTAACCATTCCATTGCGCACACCTGTGGGTTATACCCCTAACGATGCTTCTGTAGGCGATTTAGATGGAGACGGTGAATATGAAATTATTTTGCATCAAACTGGCCGCGGTCGCGACAATTCTTCCAACGGCATTACCGATCCGCCTGTTTTTCAGGCTTATAAAATCGACGGCACCTTTCTTTGGGAAATTAACCTCGGAAAAAATATCAGGGAAGGGGCGCATTATACCCAGTTTATGGTTTATGATTTAGATGGCGATGGCATTGCAGAATTTGCCTGTAAAACTGCCGATGGCACCATTGATGGAAAAGGAAAAGTGATCGGCGATTCCACCAAAGATTATCGAAACAAAAATGGCAAAATATTAGATGGACCAGAGTTTTTTACCATTTTTAGCGGGAAAACCGGAGAAGCTTTAGCCACAACAGATTATATTCCTTCTCGTGGAAACATAGGTGCATGGGGCGGTAGAGGTGGAAATGGCAAAAATGATGATTCCGGTAATCGGGTAGATCGATTTACGGCCTGTATTGCCTACCTGGATGGCGTTCATCCGAGTGTGGTGATGTGTCGCGGCTATTATGGGCGAACGGTGTTGGCTGCCTGGGACTGGCGGGATGGGAAACTTACTTCCCGCTGGGTGTTCGATACGAAAGATGGTCGAAATCCTTATTCTGGAATGGGCAATCATAATTTAAGCGTTGCAGATGTGGATGGCGATGGAAAAGATGAAATTATTTTTGGCTCTATGTGTGTGGATGATAATGGAAAAGGCTTATACACCACTGGTTTAAGGCATGGTGATGCTATTCACGTTTCTGATCTCGATCCTGAACGGCCAGGATTGGAAGTTTTTGGTGTACATGAAATTGAAGAAGGAATGAAAGGACCAGGCGCAGCAGTTTACGACGCCAAAACGGGGGATATTCTTTGGCATGGATCAGAAGATGAAGACGTAGGCAGGGGCGTGGCCGATAATATTGATAATACCAGGGTTGGTGCACAAATGTGGTGGTCGGGCTCAAACGGTTTGTATGATATCAAAGGAAACAGAATTGGCGAAGAGCCACACTCCACTAATTTTTTAATTTACTGGGATGATGATCTTTCCCGCGAACTTTTAGATGGAAACCACATCGATAAATACAATGGGGGCAGGTTATTAACCGCTAACGGTGCAATTGCCAATAACTGGACAAAGTCTACACCTGCCTTAAGTGCAGATATTTTTGGCGACTGGCGGGAAGAGTTAATCCTCAGGTCGTACGACAATCAAAGCCTTAGGATTTACACCACCACCATTCCAACAGCGCACCGAAATTATACGTTGATGCACGATCCGCAATATCGTTTGAGTATTGCCTGGCAGAATGTAGGCTACAATCAGCCACCGCATACAGGGTTCTATTTTGGTTATGGAATGAAAAAAGCGCCCAAGCCAAATATTGTACTGGTTGAACCAAAGAAATAAGAGATGATGATGAATAAAAATATAAAAATAGGTTTCTTTTTTGCCTTGCTTTTAATGCAGGTTGTTGTTTTTGCTCAAACGGCAAAGCAAGTCAGAATCATAAATAATTTCGATAACGACTGGTCTTTTATTCAGCAGGATGTTCCAGATGCAGAGAAAACGGAATTTGATGCTTCTAAATGGCGGAAATTAAATGTTCCACACGATTGGAGCATTGAAGGCGCTTACGATAAAACGAACCTTACGGCACGTGGCGGGGGCTATTTGCCATCTGGAATAGGTTGGTATCGTAAAATTTTTAATCTCGATGAAAGTTTAGCAGGCAAGAAGGTAACGATAGAATTTGATGGTGTAATGGCCAATAGCGACGTTTGGATTAATGGTTTTCATTTAGGGAAGCGGCCATATGGTTACATCAGCTTCCATTACGATTTAAGTAAACACCTGAATTTTGGAAAGGGAAAAACCAATATTATTGCTGTAAAAGCAGACAATACCGTGCAGCCTGCTTCGCGCTATTATACCGGCGCTGGAATTTACCGGCATGTGCGTTTGGTGGCAACAGATTTGGTTCACCTGGATGATTGGGGCGTATTTATCACCACACCTGGTGCAACTGTACAAAAAGCAATCGTAAAGGTGGAAACTTCCGTTTCAAATGAATCTGGCAAAGCCACTCAGGTTACGGTGGAAACATCGGTAATGGATGCAAATGGAAAAGTGATTAAAACGGCACAGACCAAACAAAATATTGAGGCGAAAAAAACATTAAAAATAGATCAGAATATTGAGGTTACTAATCCAAAACTTTGGAATGTAGAAACACCAACTTTGTATAAAACATTCACTAAAGTTATTGTTGGAGGGAAGGTGATTGATGACCAGATCAACAATTTCGGAATCAGAAGTTTTAAATTTGATGCAGCCACAGGTTTTTGGTTAAACGGTAAAAACTTCAAATTAAAGGGTGCTTGTTTACATCATGATGGTGGTGCAGTTGGCGCTGCGGTTCCGCTGAGCGTTTGGGAATTTCGCCTCAACAGGTTAAAAGAGGCTGGTGTAAACGCCATTCGTACTGCACATAATCCTGTGGCTCCGGAGTTCTTAGATCTCTGTGATCAGATGGGCTTTTTAGTGATGGACGAAACTTTCGATACCTGGACATCAGCCAAAAATAATGGAGAAAAAGGCTATAATCGGTTCTGGAAAGAGTGGTGGGAACGCGATACAAGGGATATGGTTTTAAGAGATCGCAATCATCCATCGATCGTGATTTACAGTGTTGGGAACGAAATTCATGATGATTTAAACAGCCCTGAAGGATTTAAAAAATATAAAGATCAGCAAGACCTTGTTCATTTACTTGATCCAAGCAGACCAGTTACGATGGCACTTTTCCGCCCTGCGAACTCGAAAGTATATACCAATGGGTTTGCTGAAACCATGGATGTTGTAGGACAAAACTATCGTGAAAATGAATTGGTTGCTTTGCATAACCAGAAGCCAAATTTAAAAGTAATTGGGACAGAAAATACCCATGTAATTCAACAGTATCTGGCACTTCGCGATAGCCCGTTTATGGCTGGTCAGTTTTTATGGACTGGTTTTGATTACCTGGGAGAGGCCGATTGGCCGCAAATTACCAACGGACAAGGTTTATTTGACCGCATTGGAAGCTGGAAACAACAAAGCTTGCAACGCCAGAGTTGGTGGTCTGAAAAGCCAAACGTACATATCGTTAGAAAAGCGGATAATGCAGGTGCAGGAGATTGGATTAATAACTGGACGCCAACTGATTTCGATACTTACGATGATGCAAAGGTTGCGGTTTATAGCAATTGTGACGATGTAGAATTGTTCCTGAATGGTAAATCTTTAGGGAGCAAACCTAAACCAGCAGACGATTCGCCAAGGTTATGGGATGTTACTTTTGAAAAAGGATCGATAAGAGCGGTTGGTAAAAATAAAGGCAAGGAGGTTTCTTCAGAAGAATTAAAAACTGCAGGACCACCAGCTAAAATCGTGCTGACAGTTGATAAAAACAAAATCGGTAACCGTTGGGATGATGTGGCATTTGTAACGGCGAAAGTATACGATGAGCAAGGCAATATTTGCCCTAATGCTGATGATCTGATCAAGTTTACAATTTCTGGACCGGCTGTAATTGATGCTGTAGATAATGGTAATATTGCCGGTCATGAAATGTACAAAGCACAGCAAAGGCATGCTTATAGAGGTGTAGTGATGGCTAATATTAAAGGTAGCGGAGCTGGGAATATCGAAGTAAAAGCAACGGCAGATGGTTTGGAAGGTGGATCGGTAAAGTTGATGGTGGAGAAATAAGTGAGTAGTGAATTGAATTAGATAATTAGTTACTGCCTTTTACACCCCGATCTGCGACCACCCCTCTGAAAGAGGGGAATTACGATCGCCATTCCCCTCCTTTGGAAGGGTGCCCAAAGGGCGGGGTGGTTAAAAGCAAGAACAAACAAAACATAATATGAAATCAACGAAAATAAAATTAATCATAGCTACTGTTTTAATGCTGACGGTAACTGCTTTTATCAAACCAAATAAACCTGCCTTACACACCATTGGCGATTCTACCGTCCGCAATTCAAACAAAGAAACCTGGGGTTGGGGAACACCAATTGCCTCGCTTTTCGATACCACAAAAATTCATGTAGAAAATAATGCAATGGCGGGAAGAAGTACCAGGACCTATTTATCAGAAGGGAGATGGGATAAAGTTTTAGAGACTTTAAAACCTGGCGATTTTGTTACCATGCAATTTGGGCATAACGATGGCAGTGAACCTGATACCACAAAAGCGGGGAGAAGAGGCGTTTTAAAAGGAACTGGAGAAGAAACAAAAGTATTAACCTGGCCAGACGGAAAAGTAGAAACGGTGCATACCTATGGTTGGTATCTCCGGAAGTTTGTTCGTGAAACAAAAGCCAAAGGCGCAACGCCAATTGTGGTATCTATGATTCCAAGAAATGAATTTAGAAACGGCAAAGTACTACGCGCAGATCAGGATTTTGGTAAATGGGCAGCCGAAGTGGCAAAACAGGAAAATGCTTATTTCGTTGATCTCAATAAAATAACAGGTGATAAATATGAAGCCATGGGACCAGAAAAAGTAAAAGCTTTTTTTCCCGGTGATCATACGCATACCAATTTGGAAGGCGCAAAAGTGAATGCGCAATCGGTAGTTGAAGGCATTAAAAAGTTAAAAGGTTGTAAGCTTAAAAACTATTTACTGTAAAATTTACATGGTTTGAATAAAACCTGTGTAATCTAAAAATCTGTGTAATCATCCACTTTAGTGTAACCGATCAAATGAAATCAAATAAAAAATATCTAAGTCTGCTCTTGTTGAGCGCATTCATCATCTTTTCATCTTGCATCCTTATCAGACAAAAAGCAAAGCCAACCTTGTTTTTAATCGGTGATTCTACTGTTAAAAATGGAAAAGGAAAAGGTGATGGCTCCTTATGGGGCTGGGGGAGTTTCATCGGCAATTTCTTCAATACGGATAAAATTAACGTCGAAAATGATGCACTGGGTGGAACGAGCAGCAGAACCTTTCAAACCAATGGTTTATGGGATGCCGTTTTGTTGAAAATTAAAAAAGGCGATTTTGTGATGATACAATTCGGGCATAATGATAGCAGTCCGCTGGATGATACGGCCCGTACCCGCGGCACCATTGGTGGAGTTGGTATGGAAAGTAAAGATACTTTCAACCCCATTAAGAAAAAACAGGAGGTGGTTTATACCTACGGCTGGTATCTGCGTAAATTTATCAATGATATTAAAGCTAAAGGTGCAACGCCAATTGTTTGTTCTTCCATTCCACGTAATCCGGTAAAAGACGGTAAAGTGGTTTTGGTTGATGACCGTTATGCTGGCTGGGCGCAGGAAGTGGCCAAAGCAGAAAAAGTAGATTTTATTCCATTGAATCAATTGATTAAGGATAAGTATTCAGCTTTGTCAGCCCCGCAGGTGCAAACTTATTTTACGGAGAAAGACCATACACATACCAATGAGGCCGGTGCCAGGTTAAACGCTGAAGCAGTTGTAGCGGGATTGAAAGCGATAAAGTCTAATCAGCTTAAAGACTATTTGAAATAGGTTTTTTATACCTAACCTATTGGTTGGTGTCTCACCAGCCAGTAAAGATTTTTTTAATGATTTTAAAGCTATCGCATTTCCATCCAGCTAGGCCTAAGTAATGTATCTTCGTTCTACTTAAATCGGCCTAACAAATTTTTGGGTACAGCCAGACCAAGCCAAACCACTAACTTCAATACAAAAATTTTCAGCCGACAGTTTTGTTTCTTTTGCTGCCAAAAGAAAAAAGCCCGTCTGGCTAAGACAAGATAAGCTATCTCATTAAGGATATTCACCGTCGCAAATATTTTACAGGGGCTATAAGCCTAATCTAAACGATTTTAGGCTATTGATTCCTTTTTTGCAGGACACTACAGGTTGCCTAAGTACATTTTTAAGCTTATAATAGTGGCTTTAACCAAATATGAAGAGTGCTATGGCATTCAATTCATTTAAAAATATGTACATAAAAATATTATCGTTTACCAGGTGGATAGTTTCGGCGCTTTGTCTTCTTGCTATCTTTTCTACCGCTTCTTCTGCCCAAACTATATCCCTCAAAGGGAAATGGAGATTTAAAATTGATGCCAAAGATGAAGGAGTACAGGCAAAATGGTATTCATCGGCTTTGCCGGAAACCATTAATTTACCTGGTTCTATGGCTGAAAATCTGAAAGGTGATGACATCACTTTGAAAACAAAATGGACAGGAAGTATCTATGACAGCTCATACTTTTTTCACCCACGGTTAGAAAAATACCGCAAGCCCGGAAACCTGAAAATACCGTTTTGGTTAACTCCTGCTAAACACTATACTGGTGCAGCCTGGTATCAAAAAGATGTTGAAATTCCAGCCAATTGGAAAGGTCAGCGGGTAGTGTTATCCTTAGAATATCCACATTCAGAAACACGTGTTTGGATTGATGATGTAGAAATTGGTACGCAATTTACCTTCGTTGTGGCACAGAATTTTGAATTGCCCACGAACCTCAAACCAGGAAAACATACCATCACGCTGCTCATTGATAATCGAATCAAGGCCATTAATGTTGGTCAGGATTCACATAGTTTAACCGATCATACCCAGGGCAATTGGAATGGAGTGGTCGGCAAAATGTTTCTTCAGGCAGGCTCACCGGTTTATTTTGAAGACATCCAGGTTTATCCGGATTTAAGGAAGAAATCAGCGAAGGTGAAAATCGAATTGAAGGCTGGTGCGAATCTGTCTTCAGCAGGAAAAATCACCATATCGGCCAAAAGCTTTAATACGAAAAATAGTATCCAGGTGAGGCCAGTAACTGTTCCTTACGAAATAAAAAATGGATCCGGTGTTTTGGAAATCGATTTGCCTATGGGCGATAAAATCGCCATGTGGGATGAATTTGATCCTGCACTGTATCGTTTAACAGCTGTTTTATCAGCAAAGGATGGGAGAAAAGACGAAAAACAAGTTCAGTTTGGCATGCGTGAGTTTAAAGCCGTTGGCAGAAGTTTTGAAATTAACGGTCGCCCGGTATTTTTGCGTGGAACGGTGAATAATTGTGAGTTTCCCTTAACTGGCTATCCGGCGATGGACGTTGCCGCATGGGAGAGAATTTTTAAAATTTCTAAGGCACATGGGTTAAACCACATGCGGTTCCATTCGTGGTGCCCACCAGAAGCTGCTTTTATTGCGGCAGATTTAACAGGTTTCTATCTGCAGCCAGAAGGACCAAGTTGGGCAAATCACGGTTCATCAATTGGTGATGGCAAACCTATCGATCAGTTTATTTATGATGAAACCAACCGCATGACTAAAAACTATGGCAATTATGCTTCTTTCTGTATGATGGCTTATGGAAATGAGCCGCGGGGCAGGCAAGTGGAATATTTAACTAAATTTAATAATTACTGGAAAGCAAAAGATTCCAGAAGACTATATACCGGAGCTTCAGTTGGTGGCAGCTGGCCAGTGATTCCGAATAATGAATTTATGGTTCGTGCAGGGGCAAGGGGATTAGATTGGGGTAAAAAACCGGAAAGTTTCTCTACCTATGCGAAGCAGATTGAACAATTTACCGTTCCTTTTGTAGCGCATGAAATGGGCCAGTATTGCGTTTTTCCAAATTTTGAAGAAATGAAAAAATATACTGGTGTTTACCGGGCCAGGAATTTTGAAATGTTTCAGGAAGACTTAGCTGATCATGATATGGCCGATCAAGCGAAAGATTTCTTAATGGCATCAGGCAAATTGCAGGCATTATGTTATAAAAATGAAATTGAGAAAGCGTTGAGAACACCAAATTACAATGGCTTTCAACTACTTTCCTTAAATGATTATCCCGGGCAAGGAACTGCTTTGGTTGGCGTTTTAGACGCTTTTTGGGATGAGAAAGGTTACATCACCGCGAAAGAATTTAAACGTTTTTCTAACAGTACTGTTCCATTGCTTAAGGTTCAGAAATTTGTTTACACCAATAATGAAAGCCTGGATGCTTCGGTAGAAGTAGCCCATTTTGGCAAGGCGCCATTAACGAATGCAAAAATTTCATGGCGCATTAAAGATGCATCAAGCGTGATTTTAGAAAAAGGAACATTTGATCAAAAATCTTTGCCAATCGGCAATTGTATTCAAATAGGTGATATTCATTTCGCCTTAAATTCGATTCAAAAGGCTACCCAACTAAATTTAGAAGTATCCATCGATGGAACTGAATTTGCCAACGATTGGAATTTCTGGGTTTATCCGGCAGAACTTCCTAAAACGAAGGCAAACTTCTATTATACAGATCAACTGGATGACCAGGCGAAAAAAATATTAGATGAAGGTGGGAATGTGTTTTTAAATGCTGCAGGAAAAGTGGTAAAAGGAAAAGAAGTGGTGCAAACATTTTTACCCGTTTTCTGGAATACTTCCTGGTTTAAAATGCGTCCGCCGCATACGCTTGGAATTCTTTGTGATCCGAAAAATCCGGCACTGGCCAACTTTCCAACAGCAAGTCATAGTGATATGCAATGGTGGGAAATTGTAAATAAGGCGCAGGTGATGAATCTTGAAGATTTTCCAAAGGGCTTTAAACCCATTATTCAGCCGATTGATACCTGGTTTTTAAACCGTAAACTGGCCTTGGTTTTAGAAGCTAAAGTAGGCAAGGGAAAGTTGATTGTTTCCAGCGCGAATCTCTCTCCGGATTTGAAAGAATCGCCAACTGCGCAACAGCTTTACTATAGCTTACAACAATATATGATGTCTGAAAATTTTAATCCCAAATATGATGTGGCCTTTAATACCGTGAAAGATATCTTTGAAAGTCCGTCGAAACTTCAGTTTGATACCTTTACTAAAGATAGCCCGGATGAATTGAAGCCGAAACCGAAAACCAATTGAAAATAAGAAAATCGTTATTGCGAGGAACGAAAGAATCTTAAAGCGTTGGTTAAATGAGGCGTGGAGATTTTTTATTTTTAGCAAAAAGAAAATACAAATAAACATACTACAATGAAGAAATTTATAATCTGCTCTACCTTAGCCATCAGCTTGTTTTCACAGGTACTTTTCGCTCAGAAACTGCCGAAAAAGAGAGCCGTTTTGAAAGTATTAAAATCAACCAACGCTTACTTTATGAACAAGTGGCCGGATGCAGGGAAATCGATTGTAACCAATAGGGAAAGGCCAAGCAACATCTGGACGAGGGCAGTTTATTATGAAGGCTTGATGAGTTTATACCAGATCCATCCTGACAAGGAATATTATGATTATGCCGTTCAATGGGGTGAAAAACACCAATGGGGTTTAAGAAATGGCGTTAGAACGCGTAATGGCGACGATCAGGCATGCGGACAAACTTACATCGATTTATACAATATTGATAAAAAGCCAGAACGCATCAGGGATATCAAAGCTTCGATGGATTTGATGATTTTATCGAATAAAGTAAGCGATTGGACCTGGATTGATGCATTACAAATGGCCATGCCTGTTTTTGCGAAACTGGGAAAAGTATATAACGATACCACTTATTATAGTTACATGTATAAAATGTACCTGCACAGCAAAAATGTAGAAGGTGGAGGTTTGTACAATGCTAAAGATGGACTTTGGTGGAGAGATAAAGACTTTGTGCCGCCTTACAAAGAACCAAATGGCGAAGACTGTTATTGGTCGCGTGGAAACGGATGGGTAGTTGCGGCATTTGTACGGGTGTTGGAAACCATGCCTAAAGATGCGGTAGGTTATGAAGAATATCTAAAAACTTACCACGAGATGATTAAAGCTTTGGTGCCTTTGCAACGTGCAGATGGATTCTGGAATGTGAGTTTGCACGATCCCAATCATTTTGGCGGAAAAGAAACTTCCGGAACGGCCTTATTTGTTTATGGTATGGCCTGGGGCGTAAATCAGGGAATATTGGATAAAGCTACTTATCTTCCGATTATCACAAAAGCATGGAATGGCATGGCCAAAGATGCCGTTCATAAAAACGGATTTTTAGGTTACTTGCAGGGAACCGGCAAAGAGCCGAAAGATGGTCAGCCGGTAAGTTATACCAGCATGCCCGATTTTGAAGATTATGGTTTAGGCTGTTTCTTGCTAGCTGGAACAGAAGTTTATAAATTGAAATAAAATCATCATGTTGAATAAATTTTTCGCTATTGTGTTGATGTTATGGTCGTCAACTGCTTTTTCTCAAACCATTGGCGATTATAAGTCTGGTTTTATTAGACAGGGTAATGCCATTTCGTTTACCACCACAAAAGGTGAGGTAAAACTCGATTTATGCACACCGGAAATGTTCAGAATCAGAACCAGCTGGACCAATAAGTTTGAGCCAAATGAAAACCTGATGGTGATTAAATACGACTGGGAAAAAGTAACGGCTAAGGTGGAAGAAAAGAAAGATCAATTTATATTGACCACTGCAAAGCTGATGATAAAAGTAAATAAGTCACCGTTTAAAGTTGATGTTTTCGATTTAAAGGGGAAATTACTTACCTCAGAAACCAATGGCTCCATTGCTAAAGAAAATACAAAGGTTGGCGTAACCAAAAAACTTCAGGCAGATGAACACTTTTTTGGTTTTGGTGAGCGGATGGATTTCATGGATCGTCGATTCAAAAAAGTAACTTTAAATGTAGGTCGTGGGAAGGGTTTGCCTCATGCGATAGGCGCCTACAATATCTTAGAAGCCAATTATTGCCCGGTTCCATTTTTTATGAGTACGAAAGGTTATGGTATTTTCTTCCATAATTCGTTTTCTACTGCGTGGGATATGGGCGCAACCAATAAAGATCAATACAGTTTCAAAGCCGCTGATGGAGAATTGGATTATTATTTCATTTATGGCCCGACTTTCCCCTCAATTCTAAATTCATATACCTCCATTACAGGCAAATCGCCGATGTTACCGCAGTTTGCGCTAGGGTTGCATGCAGGTACCTATAGCGGTGGCACCTGGGGGCATGAAGAAAAAACATCAGATCAATATGTGGTAGAGTTAGCCAGGAAATACCGGGCATTAGGCATCCCGGTTGATCTGCTTTGGTTAGATTCTACCTGGAGGTTATTCGGAGAGATTGGGGGTAAAGGCGCCACTTCGTTTGAATGGAGGGAAACTTTTAAAGATCCGAAGGGGATGTTCGATAGCATTTATGCCATGAATTATAAAATGGTTGGTTTGCACCTTCGTCCGCGGTTTGACAACGCAAAAAAGCTAAATCTTTTAGATCAGGCGCAGGCGAAAGGTTATACCTATCCAGAAAATGGAAAACCCGGAGAATTTGTAAATTTCTTTGATGAAAAAGCAACGCAGTGGTGGTGGGATAATGGTGTAATGCGTGTGGCGAAACTGGGTGCGAAATTCTTAAAAACCGATGAAGGGAGTGCGTTCGGCGCATTGGCAAATGAAAGTGAAAAAGTAGGCCCGACGGGGAAACAGGCAGAGCGTTTACATAATCTTTTTCCTGTAGCTTATGCCAAAGCACCTTTTTTAGCATTTGAAAAGTTTAATGGTTTCAGAGGGTTGAATCAAACCCGTGAAGGTTATTCCGGCATTCAGCGTTATCCTTATATTTTTGCCGGCGACTGGCCAAGCGAATGGCAATATTTTGCGCCGGTAATTAAGGCAGGTTTAAATGTTGGTCTTTCCGGGGTGGGCTCGTGGGCACATTGCATGGGTGGTTTTGAGCATCAGGCAGATCCCGAATTGTACATTCGTTGGGTTCAATTTGGAATGTTTAGTCCGATTGCTTTGGTTTTTGGAATGGATCATCCGGGTTATAAAGAGCCCTGGAATTATGGTGAAGATGCATTGAGGAATTTTAAGAAATACGATCTTTTACGTTACAGATTATTTCCATATCTCTACACCAGCATGCACCAGCAATACGAAACTGGTTTGCCAATGATGAGGGCGTTGGTTTTAGACCACCAGGATGATGAAAATGTATACGAAATTGGCGATCAATATCTATTCGGTGATCACCTGATGGTCGCACCTGTAACCACTAAAGGCGCCATTACGCGTTCGGTTTATTTGCCGGAGGGCTTATGGTTTAACTATTGGACTGGTGAAGAATATGAAGGTAAAAGTTACCGCCATGTGGTGGCGCCTCTGGATACGATTCCTCTTTTTGTAAAGGCCGGAGCGATCATTCCAATGCAACCTGAGATGACTTATACTGGCGAAAAGCCAGTGGATGTAATTACACTGGATGTTTATCCACATGGTGAATCTAAATATGATCTTTATGAAGATGATAATATGAGTTCAAATTACAAGACCGGAAATTTTGCCCTAACGAAAATCACTTCATCATTAAATGGAAGTGGCCTGGTTTTAAAAATAGCAAAGCCGGAAGGCATGTTTAAACCAACCAATCATCATTATCTGGCAAAAATCCATTGGAATAATGAGGTGCCAAAGGCGGTTTCAGAAAATGGTAATCAATTGAAAGCGGTTGGAAACGCAGCAGCGTTAGATAAGAATGCCGGCTGGTATTATGATGCGAAAAGTAAGGTGCTTTGGGTTAAATCAGCAGGAGATAATACGGGTGATATTGGTTTTAGCATTAATTAATCCTCGGTTTGGTGACTAATCCTCGGTTTGGTGACTCACCAACCGAAAACAGTACATAATCTAATCCTTGATTGGTGGCTCACCAACCAAAAACAAACTAATCCTCGGTTGAGGGTGAGTCACCAATCAAAAAACAACCAATACTATTGTTTCGCTACCGGAACCAACTATTCTGATTATACAGCACATTAACCTAAATTAAAAGAGAATAAATGAAAATTGCCTTCAAAATGAAACTTAAATCAGGTTTCGAGCAGGAATATAAAAAACGACATGATGAAATCTGGCCGGAATTGTCTTTGTTACTAAAAGAAAACGGCGTAAGCGATTACTCCATTTTCTTAGATGAAGAAACCAGCACTTTATTTGCCGTACAACAACAAAATGGCAACTCTTCTCAAGACCTGGGAAGCACGGCTATCGTACAAAAATGGTGGGCTTACATGGCAGATATTATGGAAACAAATCCTGATCAATCTCCAATATCACAACCCTTAAAACAGGTTTTTCATTTAGACTAATGATGATGCAAACGAAAGGATTCTTCGCACTCTTACTGATAGGCATTTCCAGTCTACATGTGGCGAAAGCACAGTTGCCAGCAAAAAAAATGGTCTCCTGGCCTAAAGTTGAAAGTCAGATGAAACCATGGACAAGGTGGTGGTGGATGGGCAACGCTGTTGATGAAAAGAACCTCGATTTCGTTTTGCAAAAGTATGCCTCCGCCGGTTTAGGTGGTGTAGAGATTACGCCCATCTATGGTGCGGTGGGTTTCGAAAAACAATACCTGCAATTCCTTTCGCCGGCCTGGATGAATGCACTTCATCACACAGTGAAAAAGGCAAATACTTTAGGTATGGGTGTAGACATGAATACCGGTACAGGCTGGCCATTTGGAGGTCCGCAGATTAAACCTGAATATGCGGCTACGAAACTGATTATCCAGGATTATAAACTCAACTTAGGTGAAAAACTGACCGAACCTATTAAAGTTAAAGAAGCAAAGCAAGATTTCGCTCAAATACAGGCGCTAACGGCATATGGTCCAAACGGAGAAACGGAAGACTTGCTTTCTTCGCTTCAAAAAGATGGGGCATTATCCTGGTCGCCGAAATCTGGTGTTTGGAATATTTATGCTGCCTTCGCCGGAAAAACCAGACAAATGGTTAAACGTGCTGCGCCTGGGGGAGAGGGGTTTACACTTGATCACCTGGATAAAAAATCAGTTGATGTTTACCTAAAAAGATTTACCGATTCCTTTAAACATAAACCGCAGGGAATAAGGTCATTTTTTAATGATAGCTATGAGGTTTATGGCGCTACCTGGACACCAAGTTTCTTTGCAGAATTTAAGAAAAACAGGGGTTATGATCTTTCTAAGCACCTGAAGGATTTAGTAAGCAAAGATTCTACAAACGAAAATATTGCCCGTTTAAAATCCGATTATCGGGAAACAATGGATGAACTATTGCTCAACAATTTCACTAAAAACTGGACAAGCTGGGCACACAGTTTAAAATCACTTACAAAGAATCAATCGCATGGGTCACCAGGTAATTTGCTCGATCTTTACGGAGCGGTAGATATTCCCGAGACGGAAACATTCGGTTCCAGTTCCTTTGATATTAAGGGTTTACGCAGAGATGCAGCCGATATCAGAAATGTAGATCCAGATCCGATTATGAGCAAGTTTGCTTCTTCGGCCGCGCATACCAATGGAAAAACATTAGTTTCTTCAGAAACTTTTACCTGGCTTACCGAGCATTTCAAAACGTCGTACTCGCAATGTAAACCAGAGGCCGAGGAATTGTTCTTATCGGGCATTAACCATATTTTTTACCATGGTACAACGAATTCTCCACAAGATATTCCCTGGCCAGGATGGTTGTTTTATGCTGCTGTGGAGATGAATCCAAATAACAGTTTATGGCCGCATGCATCAGGACTAAACAATTATATCGCCCGTTGTCAATCTATTTTGCAATCGGGAAAGGCAGATAATGAGTTGCTTATTTACTGGCCGATTTATGATGTTTGGAATAAAGCAAAGGGCCTGGATATGGCATTAAAAGTACATGATGTGGATGAATGGCTTCATCCAACACCATTTTATAAATTGGCTAAAGATTTATCCAAAGCAGGTTATGCTTTCGATTTTGCTTCCGATCGCTTATTAAGCAGAACAAAAACCATGAATAATTTACTACAAACGGCAGAAAATGCTTCGCCTTATAAAGTATTAATTATCCCAGCAAGTAAGCTGATGAATCCGGAAACATTGGACCATATTGTTCAGTTAGCAAGTAATGGCGCAACGGTAATTTTTCAGGAATTGCCGAAAGATGTTCCGGGTTTAAACGATCTGGAGAATAGAAGAGCAAAATTAAAATCGACATTGGCCAAGTTTGGCTTTGCTGATCATGGAAATGAGGTTTCTACATTTAAAACGGGTAAAGGAGAAATCATTTTAGCGGACGATATTCAGAAAGCACTTGTTCAGCGTAATATCAACAGGGAAACACTTACCGATGCTGGCTTAAAATTCATCAGAAGAAAAAATAATAACGAAACCTTTTATTACCTGGTTAACCATACGGCAAAAGATATCGATACTTATTTAAACATTAACGCAAAGGGTAAAGCCGTTATTCTCGATCCACAAAGTGGATTAATCGGCTTAGCAGCAATGCAAAATAATAAGGTGCGTGTGCAGATTAAATCAGGAGAAACACTTTTTCTGAATGTTTCTAATGCGCTGTTACAAAATACAGCATGGACTTACTTAAATAAAGCAGGCACAACGATTAACTTAACCAATCCCTGGGCACTTCATTTTACTACCGGCGGACCAGAACTTCCGGCTGATCAAAAGCTAGACAAATTAATCTCCTGGACGGAGTTGAAAGATCCAAAACTGGCAGCTTTCTCAGGTACAGGTGTATATACCACAAACTTCAACTTATCGGCTAAATCTGCCAAGGAGTATATATTGAACCTGAACCAGGTTGATGAAAGTGCCAGAGTTTGGATTAACGATCAGGAAGTTGGGATTTTATGGAGTATCCCGTTTCAGGCACGGATTGGTAAATATTTAAGGGCTGGAAATAATACGATTAAAGTGGAGGTGGTTAATTTAATGGCTAACCGCATTCGCGATATGGATCTTAAGAAGATTCAGTGGAGAAATTATCATGAAATAAATTTTGTAAATATTGATTATAAGCCTTTCGATGCTTCAAATTGGGCGGTTATGCCGTCAGGCTTAATTGGTCCGGTAACGATTACGCCGTATAATTAATTTTTTGCTAGCCATAGTTGGTATGAGCCCGTGGTTGGTGGCTCACCAACCACTTAAATATAAACCCCGCCATTGCCTTTGGCTTGCCTCGGCTGGCCGCCGAAGGGCTTTTCTCTTTTCCTTGATGAAAATAGAGAAAAATCAAGGCTTGGATCTGATGTCGGATGAGCTCGTCGAAATTTAAATGACGGTAGCGCAAGGGCTCAATTTGGCTTGTAATAAAGATTTGTTTTTTTAGAGCCATTCGCGCTACCTTGGGTTTAGGGTATTTGAACGTTGGTGCAAAAATTTCAACGGCTTCTCCTTCCATCATCTCCTAGGCCGGATAGCAGGGTGGAAATAGGAGGGTGCCGATTGCAGGCTGTGAAGAATGGTTTTTCATGCGCCCTTTCTCCTCCGGGGAAAGGTGCCGACAGGCGGATAGGGGCCTTTTACGCTGCGCTGGCTTGCCTCGGCTAGCCGCCGAAGGGCTCTTACTTTTTTGCTTGATCAAAAAAGTAACAAAAAAATCAAGGCTTGGATCTGATGTCGGATTAGCGCATTGAAAATTAATGAGCGGTAGCACAAGGGCTCGATTTGTTTTAATAAAGATTTTATTTTAAGAGCCGTTCGCGCTACCTTGGGTTGAAGTATTTGAACGTTGGTGCAAAAATTTCAACGGCTTCTCCTTCCATCATTTCCTAGGCCGGATGGCAGGGTGGAGATAGCGAGTGCCGATTGAGAGGTGCGAAGAATGCTTTTTTTTCTGCGCCCTTTCCCTCCCGGGGAAAGGTGCCGCTAGGCGGATAGGGCCTATAAAATTAAAATCTAGCTTTTTATTAAATAATTCTGTAGGACTAAAATTACATTATCGATGTTACATAAACAAAGTAAATCGATTTATACGCATTTCAGATCAGGTTTTATTTTTGATGCTAACATCTTATAATAAATAGGCAGGATGGTACAGGATGGGCGTAAATCGTTATGTTTCTATATTTAGTCAACCATAACACTAACCAAATAACTTTTAACCAAATATTTAATAACGATCGCTAAACAGAATCTATGCAATAGAAATCTACATTTCTTTCCGACCCTTTATTTTCCTTTCCTGATCCGCTCGTAGAATACCTTTTTTTGCATACTAGTTTTTTTGGTCGTTCGCATCCAATAAAATTGCTATGAGTAAAATTTTACCAAAATTTTTAATCTTCATTCTGACATTTGTATTTTTTCTGAGTAGTTGCAGGAAAAAAGAATTTGACGAATTTTATGGTCGCCCGGAGAATTTGGGAGAACCGATTTATCAGCAACTTCAGGCTAAGGGTAATTTTACTCAGTTTTTAAGTTGTATCGACAAAGCCAATTACAAGGAAACCCTTAGCACCGCAGGTTCGTGGACTGTTTTTGCGCCTACCGACGAAGCCTTCAAAACTTATATGCAGGAGAATGCACTCACCGAGATTACTGCAGATCTGGCCACAAAGATTGTTCGCTTTTCGATGATTTATGATGGCGAAAAAACAGAAAGACTCAGTGATTTTTTCTCTGTAAAAGGCTTTATAAAAAATACGGCTTTCAGAAGAAGGACCGTTTATTATGATTTTGTTTACGATGATAAAGATTTGAATGGTAAAGCAATCAAAGCCATTGCCACAAATCGCAATGGCATATATTTTCCAGGAGATTTTAATAATAAAAGCGTAACCTATTTCTTATCGCCATTTATGGGCTTCTCTGGTCTATCTGCGGCAGATTATAATTTCTTTTATCCAAACATTGCCTATAATGGTAACAATGTGGGGTCGGCTCATATTCTGGGCGATCAGCAAAATATCATCGCAGAAAATGGCGTAATCCATGTGATTGACAGGGTAATTACCCCACCACTAAATATTGACCAATACGTGAGTAGTAAGGCAGATTACAGTGCGTTTAAAAACCTGCTGGATAAATTTGTCACTTTTGGTGTAAATGCAGAAATCTCTCATCGATATGAAGTATTAAGTGGTAAAGCCGGAAACGTTTATGTAAAAAGCTACAGCACCTTACTAGGCTTTTCGCCCAACAATGAGAACTATTTAAAGGTAGATGCCAACGATGCACAACAAAGCTCGTATAGTATTTTGGCACCAACTAATGCCGCTGTAGATACTTATGCTAAAACCGTATTGCTTAAATACTGGAAAAAAAGAGGAGTAACCACACTGAATGAGCTTTATGTAGTAGCGCCTGATGTGATTAGGGATTACGTAAATTCTCATTTGTATACCAGTACCATGTGGCCAAGCAAATTTGCGCTGACTCAAAACTTCCTGGGTGATGTAACCAAGCAAACCACTGCAGATGTGATCGACAGACAAGTATTAAGCAATGGTTTCTTTTACGGTACGAATAAAAGTCAGGATGCCAGTGTATTCTCTACTGTATATGGAAATGTGAATCTTGATCCTGATTTTAGTATCATGAAACAAGCTTTACTGTATTTCAATTTAAATATTCCACTAAAAATACCGTCCATCAGATATCTCATTATTCCTATTCCTGATGCAACCTTAAGAAGAATGGGTTTCACTTACGATCCTTTTTTCGTTTCTCAGCCTATTCGTGGCGATCTTGCCGCCTTCAGACGTATTCTTCAAACACATATTATTCCTTTAGGTAACAGACCAATTCCGAATTTCACTTCAGGAGCTGGAATTTTAGAAGCTTCAAACGGTGAATACATCAAATACGATAGAGGCAGGTTGCTTTCTGCAGGTACACAAGATAGTGTTGCCGTAGCCAAACAAACCATCCCGGTAGATTCTATCAGTGCCACTCCTGTTAACGGAGCGGTGGTTTATGGTAAGGAAGCATTAACCTATACGGTGCAACCTGTTGGAAAACACATCGAAAGATATGGAAATGTACCTACTGCTCCCTATTATAATTTCTTTCAGTATTTATTCAACAGCTTTATATATAACAAAACAACAGGTGCCATTACTGGCTTAACCGATGGCGTTAACTACACGGTTTTTGTGCCAACAAATGCAGCTATTGTGGCTGCAGTTCGTGCAGGGTTATTGCCTGGGAATGTAACTACAGGTGTTCCGAATTTTACCGCTACAGATGGCGTTTCCGTAACGTTGGTAAATAAATTTATCCAATACCACATCATTAATAAAGCTACGGTAGTAAGTGATGGAGAAAAAATAGGCCAGTTTGAATCATTGTTAAAAGATGATAATGGCGATGCCGCTAAAATAAATGTATCCATTAATACGGTAAATTCTGTGCAACTGAGAGATGTAACGGGTGCAACTGTAAATGTGTTATTGGGAGCGAATGATAGAAGTAACGTGCTATCTAACAGAACGGTAATACACCAAATTAACACTTACTTAAAATATCAATTCTAACCAGATATGACTAAAAAAATTGCATACAGTGCATTTATTGTATTGTGCTGTCTGTTGGTGTCGTTTACAACCAGCGCTCAACAAATTAATTATGTAAAAGGAAGGGTAATTGATAAGAAGGATAAGCAACCTATTATTGGTGCCTCGGTGGTGATCATTGATAAGGATCGCCGGGTGATTAAGGGTGTTTCTACAGATATTGATGGTAATTATTCTCTTCCCGTTGCCGATAAAACCTACCGGATTTCCGTTTCTTATATCGGATACAAATCAAGTGCGCCACTTTCAATAGATAAAGCGGTTATTAACTTTCAATTAGAATCTGCAGATAACCAGATGGATGAGGTGCAGATCGTATCAAGAGCCAAAACGGATAACGGAAGCGGAATGGCGATTGATAAAAGAGATCAAACCTCTGCTGTTTCTACCATTAATGCAAAGGAACTCGAAGATATGCAGGCCGCTTCCATTGATCAGGCCTTGCAGGGAAGATTAGCAGGTTTGGATATTGCAGCAAGCAGTGGTGATCCGGGTGCGCCGATGCAGATCAGGATCCGGGGTACATCTTCTATCAATGGGGCAGTTGATCCGCTGATTGTGGTAGATGGTATGGCTTATGATATCACTATTCCTTCAGATTTCAACTTTGCTACTTCTGATGAAAATAACTACGGACAACTTCTTAACATTGCGCCTTCAGATATCAAGGAAATCAGTGTGTTAAAAGATGCTGCGGCTACAGCTGTCTGGGGTTCCCGTGCAGCAAATGGTGTATTGGTAATTACCACTAAAAGAGGGGTAATGGGTCCGCCGAATATCTCTTATAACTTTAAAGGTTCGTATTCAAAGCAGCCAAGCGCCATCCCGATGTTAAACGGTAATCAATATTCTTCCTTAATTCTGGAAGAGTTTTATAACGCAGGGCGACAATTTTCTACTTCGGATTTTGCTAAACAGTTTCAGTATGACCAAAACGATCCTTACAATTATTATAACTACAGCAATAACACCAATTGGTTAGAGGCCATTACCAGGGTTGGTTATCTTCAAGATCATAACTTATCCATTTCGGGTGGGGGTGAAAAAGCCAAATACCGTGCTTCGGTAAACTATTTCAACCAAAATGGAACAACAGTTGGTACAAGCTTGGGGCGTTTAAGTGCCAGGGTGAACTTGGATTATACGGTATCTACGAAGATTCGGTTCAGTGCAGATATTGCCTATACCCACATTGATAATCAAAGTTTATATCCAAGTGGGTCGAGAGATGCGAATGTGCGGGATGTGGCCTATACCAAAATGCCGAATCAGGCGGTTTATGAGTACGATGAATATGGAAATTTAACTTCAAACTATTTTAGTCCGGCGAGTACTGCTCAAGGAAGTTTTGTTTATGATTATGCCAATTCACGCGTTTTAGGAACTTATAATCCACTGGCGATGGCTATCGCTGCCAGCAATAAACAACTCGGAGAGCGGATAATTCCTAAATTCGGTTTGCAATATCAGATCATTCCGGAAAGATTAAGATTAAATGCCAATTTCCAGGCAGATATCAATAACACCAAGGTTAAGAAATTCTTACCTCAAATAGCTACCGGAAGACCATTTTCTGAAGCCATCGTAAATTATGCAGGCGATTCTGACGGTGATTCTTTCACCATGGCGACCAATATGACGTTGACCTATACGCCGGAGATGGGTAAAAAACACGATTTAATTACTTTTGCAAGGTTTGACAGCTACGATAGCCGCAGAACCGGACAGGGAATGTTTGCCAGCAATACTGCATCATCATTTCTTGCAGATCCATCTATCGATGGAAGAACCAATCAAACAGGTTCGGCATATTCCTCGTATGCGCAAACACGTACAGTTGGTTTGTTGCTAAATGCACAGTATAAATTCTTAGATCGTTACATTTTTAACGCAGGTGTTCGGGGGGACGGAAATTCTAAGTTCGGGCCTAACAATCGTTATGGTTTGTTCCCTTCTGCTTCGGTGAGATGGAGGGTTTCTGGCGAACCCTTTATGAAAAATACCACTAATTACATTGATGACTTAAGTTTTAGAGCGAGTTACGGTGTGGTAGGTAATGCCCCTAAAAATGACTATTCGTACCTGAATACTTATCAAAATTATGGATTTGGTTACCTTGGTTCTTCAGGTGTTTTTCCTTCAAATATCGAGTTATCTGATCTGCGTTGGGAAAAAGTTACGCAGTCTAATGTCGGTTTAACGCTTGTTCTATTGAAAAATACGTTAAACATGGATTTCGATCTTTACCGCAAACGTACTACAGATCTTTTTTATCAGGATTTAGCCATTCCAACCTATAATGGATTTACAAGCATCGATATGAATGGCGGCACAATGGATAATCAAGGCTGGGAATTCAGCTTGTTCTATACCCCTGTAAAAAGCAAAAAACTTCGGGTAGATTTTAACTTCAATATTTCTCATAACCAGAACATGATTCGCGAAATTTCTCCATTGGTACCAAGAGAAAATAACGCCAGGATTACGCAAAACAATGCTTTTAAAGTATACCTGCAAGAGAATAACCCATTTGGTTCTTTCTATGGCTTCAAATTTAAAGGCGTTTATAAAGATAGAAACTCAACCATCGCGGTTGATGAAAATGGTAACCAGATTATTGGTCCGAACGGGCAGCAGATTTTTATGCGTTTCGCTTATCCAACAATTGATTATGTTTTTCAACCAGGAGATTCTATGTATGAAGACATTAACCACGATGGAAATATCGATTATAAAGATGTGGTTTACCTCGGTAACGGTAATCCAAACTTAACCGGTGGCTTCGGAACCGCAGTTACCTTTAACGGAAACCTGCGTTTAGGTGTCAACTTTACCTATAGAACGGGTTACGAAATCATCAACGGAACAAAAATAAATACCACTAACATGTACGGTTTTAGCAACCAGAGTACAGCGGTATTGCGCCGTTGGAAAGCGGAGGGTGATGTAACAGATATGCCACGGGCAACCTATGCCACTGGTTATAACTTCCTGGGCTCAGATCGCTACGTAGAAGATGGGTCTTACCTTCGTTTAAGAAGCGTTACCCTGAAATATGATGTTAATAAAGACTTGTTGAAACGCATTGGTTTAAAAGGTTTAAGTGCCAATGTAACCATGGAGAATATCTTAACCTTCACCAAATATACCGGTCAGGATCCTGAGGTTCCGGTAAGGCTATCTACTTTTTCTACCGTAGTTGATAACTCTACCACTCCTCCAATTAAAACAATTACCCTTGGTTTAACCGCTAATTTTTAATCTGCCACCACATGAAAAAATTGATATATAGTGTTGCAGTAGTCATGGTACTGATCATGTCTAGCTCTTGCAAAAAATGGCTGGATACCCAGCCCCGCGACGGAATTACCCGACAAGGATTTTGGAAAACGAAAGAAGATATTCAGGCAGCTGTTTCAGGTTGTTATGCCTCTTTGCTGGCTCCGCCTCCGGGTGTAAATGACCGTGCACTAACCGAGTATATGTTTATGTTCGGTGAGTTTCGTGCCGATATGATTGATCCGGCTGCCGCTGCACTGACAGATGAACTTGATGTTTTTAATGTTAACATTACAGATAATAATTCACTGGTTCGCTGGTCGGCATTCTACCGCACCATTAACTTCTGCAATACCGTTTTAGATAATGCACCTGGAGTGAGGGATGTTGATCCTACACTAACGGCCGGGCAGCTAAACGCCTATTTAAGTGAGGTGCTTACCCTGCGGAGCATGATGTATTTCTACCTGGTTAGAAGTTTTAGAGATGTTCCTTTAAAACTTACCGCTACAACAAGAGATACTGATTTACAGAACCTGCCAAAAACTGCTGGAGCGGCAATTTTAAACCAAATTGTAAGCGACTTAAAAACAGCAGAAACTGGGGCAGTAACCAGCTACGGCAATAATGTAACTGATAAGGGCAGGGTAACCAAATTTACAGTGAATGCGCTTCTGGCCGATGTTTACTTATGGATGGATAACTATCAGGGCTGTATTGCAGAATGTAACAAGGTGATCAACTCACAAAGATTTGCCATGCAATCTGCCGCATCTTCCTGGTACCTGAATGTGTTCTTTAATGGTAGTTCTACCGAAACTATTTTCGAATTTGCAAATACCGGGGCAGTAAGTAACATCTTTTTTAATCTTTTGGTCAATCGCAATAAGCGGTATACCGCATCCGCATATTTGCCATCTGATGTATTTATCGCAGATGATGTAGATCCCGACCGGAATTTTGATATCCGCGGTGATGCGTTTTATAATACTTCCGATTTAACCATTACAAAATGGGGAACAGAAAATATCTCGTTTGTAAACTGGCAGGCCTATAGAATTACAGATGTATTGCTGTTAAAAGCAGAAGCACTGGCACAAACCGATGCAGGGCAGGAAGCGTTGAATATTATTGCGGATATCAGACTGAGAAGAAATGCCGTAGCAGCTACTGCGCAAACGGTAGATCCAGCTGATAAAGATGGTATATGTGATTATATCCTGGCCGAGCGATCACGCGAATTTGCTTTCGAAGGTAAGCGCTGGTTTGATGTTTTACGCATTGCTAAAAGAGATAATTACCGCCGTTTAAGTGTGCTATTGGGTATGGTGGCGCAAACTGTTTCTCCGGCAGTGCAACAATCGGCATTAGCCAAGTATCAGGATTTTAACAGCCATTACCTGCCTATCCTGCAATCAGAACTTGTTACTGATCCTCAATTGGTTCAAAATCCATTTTACACCAGATAAAACTTAGCATGATGAAAAATAATTTTAACATCCGCAGCATCACCTTTATGGTGATTGTACTGGCTTTTATATTTGTGTTTATAAATGCTTGTAAAAGGGAATCATTCACATTGGCCACAACCGATGATGTAAATATAACGGGGTATCTGGATCGTTATCCGGAGCAATTCTCCTTGCTTAAGCAAATTATCGACCGATCTGGAACTACCGGATTTTTAGGGGCGTATGGAAAATATACCCTGTTTGCGCCAGATAATGCTGCCATTACAGAATGGCTAAAAGTAAAAGGTAAAGCTTCTGTTGCTGATCTGAGCGTTGAAGAATTAAAAGGTGTAATTACCTACCATCTATTGCCAGATACCATTGCCACTAACAAATTTACTGATGGCAAGTTACCGCAGATTACTTTATATGGGCAGTATTTGCAAACCGGAGCCGTAAACCAGGGTGGGGTGAGTAGTTTTATTGTGAACAAAACGGCGAAGCTAATCAAATCAAATATTAAGGTTGGTAATGGTATTATTCATGTTTTAGACCATGTGCTTTTGCCCGCTACACTAACGCTGGCACAAACTATCGAAAACAATCCTCGCTACAGCTATTTTACCCAGGCGCTAAAAGAGACTGGTTTTTACGATTCGCTAAACATTGATGGCGCCACGGCAAAAGATACTACGCGCAGGTTTCAAACTTTTATTGCTGAATCTGATTCTGCTTTAAAAGCAGCAGGTTATGCCAGTTATGCCAGCTTTAGAAGTCGGTATTCCAAAACCGGAAATCCAAAAAATCATGCCGATAGTTTATGGTTGTATATGGCTTATCACATTTCTGCCGGTCCGAGTTATATACCAGATATTATCAGTTCTCCGGCTATTTATACGCTGGCACCAAAAGAAATTATCACCACGAAATTTTCCGGTCAGTCTATTCTTTTAAATGAAGATGAGTTTAATGGCGTAGTAGAACCCGGTGTAGAAATTAATAGAACTTTTAGTGATAGAACCGCTTCAAATGGTGTAGCACACGAAGTAAAAAAACCTTTCGCCATTAAGGTTCGTTTACAAACGGCTGTTTATTTTGATGTGGCAGATCAGCCAGAACTAAGGGCAAACCCGAGGTGGAGGGGCTCTTCTGCGGCTACTATTCCATTATTTGCAAATGGCGCAAATCTTACTTCAGGGATCTTATTTTTTGATCCGTCAAAGATCACACAGGCGCAAAGTTATCAAACGGTAACGGTTCCAGATCCAAGCCGTAAATACAACGGTAATGATTATCTGTCGCTTTCATTAGGACAGAATGTCCAGCGGGCGCAATCATTTGAAATCAGAACCCCAATGTTAGTTAAAGGCCGGTATAGAATATGGGTTTGCTATGCGCAGAATGGTTCGTCTGGTGCTTTTCAGGTAGTGGTAGATGCAGGCCGTGCAGGCGAGCAAACTTTACCAAACCTGGTCGATTTAAGGCAAAACCTGGATGTATCTGGCGTAACCAGTGCTACTTCAAGTTTGCCATCTGCTGATCCATTGATGTTAACCAATGGCTTTAAAAGATATATGGCTACTACATCCGATGTTCAGGGAACATTGAGAGGTCTTCAACCTATAACAGGTAGTACCTGGGGTTTGATGGTCGGCCGGTTAGCGGGTACTGCTGATATTCAGACCACCGACAGGCATTGGATCAAGTTTAGCATTATCACCACTGGTAATGGGAGTAACGGTGCTACAAACATTGATATGATTCATTTTATCCCGATTGATGCTGACCAGAATTATCCGCGATTCTCCATATCAGGAACAGCATTTAACAGGCCATAACCAGTTTAACCATTAAGAATGTTCTAATGAAAAAATATATATTAAATACCCTGTTTATTTTCCTCTTTGCTTTCGGCCTTACAGGCTGTAAGGATACTTTGGAAGAACACAATGAGTTGATTAATATTGATAATACCACAGATGTATTTCAAAAATTATCAGCGCAACCAAATCTGAGCAAGTTTAGTGAGTACGTTCGCAGCACGGGTTATGATCAGCTGCTGAGTTCATCGCAAAATTATTCTGTTTGGGCACCTACAAATGATGCGCTTGCAGGTTTAGATGCCGCCATTGTTGCTGATCCGGTGAAACTGAAAGACTTTGTGGCAAACCATATTGCCTTAACTACGGTAACTGCGCCTCTAACTGCAAACGATACCTTAAAAGTAGCCCTGATTAATAAAAAATACGCCACCATTATCGGTAATAAATTTGAAGATGCTACAGTTGCAGGAAAGGGCCAGTTTGTAAAAAACGGCGTAGTTTATGCTATTAATCAGGCGGTACCAAGCCGGTTAAATATCTGGGAATATATGCTGGGCAGTACCGATGCCGCTGCGCAAACAGCTTACATCAGTACCATTACTGCGCAGGTAATAGATTCTGCCAATGCCACCATTATCGGTTATGATAATCTTGGTGCACCAATCTTTGCGCCAAACCCGCCATTGGTTTCCAGAAATGCCTATTGGGCAAATGTTGCTGATCTACGTGTTGAAAACCAGCAATATACCTTCTTTATGTTGCAGGATGGGACCTTCAATAGTGAGGCCGCAAAGTTAACACCTTACTTTTCTGTTGCCGATAAATTTGCACTGGTGCGCGATTTAACGGTGAAAGGTTTGGTTACACCAGATCAATTGCCAGATACCTTACTATCGCTACGCGGAGTAAAAATTCCTGTTTTAAAATCAGCAATAGTAAAATCTTACCGTGCCAGTAATGGAATTGTATATGTGATGAATGCGCTGCCCTTCAGGTTGAAAGACAAAGTGGCGAGTTTTAAAATTGAAGGTGAAAATCCAATATCCTTCAGAGCCATAAGAACTGCCAATACTTTTTATAGGTTAAAACTTGATGATAAGGGCGTTCAGTACAGAGATATTGAAATTTATAACCACGGCGTTGCCGAAAACTACATCCGATACTTACGAAGTGGCGTACCATTTGTTAAATATAAAGTTTATGCCAGGGCCATTGCTGGTAACTCCGGTGATGCACAGGTTGCAGCCTTCACCCAGCGATATTTCATCTTTAATTCGCTTACTTCTACCATCGATGCACCTGTTTACGATCTTTTTGCTACCCAATTGGTTAGTCCGTTAAATTATAATGAAGTTTATTTAGGCGATTATTCACCCAAACAATATGGCCTTTTAGATTTAAGACTAACATCTGCAAACAGCACATCAGTAAACGTTAATACGCTCATATTGGATTATTTGAGATTTGAACCTATTCTTCCTTAACCAAATAATTCTGAAATAAAATTGACTATGTATCATTTTACCATTATAAAAAGAGGATTATCATTGGCCTTATTCGGTTTAATATATGCTACTGCAGCACTTGCCCAGCAAACCGATACCATTGCTACAGACTCCAGCGAGTACAGCACCGATACCACAACGGTTAAAATCCGACAGAAAAAGCTGGTTGGCCAAAAAATTACCGGTACCGTTGTAGATGGGTATACCAATAAAGCTATTGTTGGTGCTAAACTTACGGTTACCGATTTTTCTGGCGCTTTAACTGATGATAAAGGACGGTTCTCTATCATTGTTCCGAACTTAAATTCGACGATTTTAATTAGCAACACAGGTTATCATACCAAGATGCTGGCCGTTCATGCAGGGAAAATGGCCGTGATTAAACTGTATCCTGCAGATTATACCTCCTTATTTACCGAGGTCGTGTTGCCATCAGGTACACAAAACCTGGCCCGTACTTCTTCAGCCATATCAACCGCTAATCCTAAAGGCGCCTGGAGCACCAATGGCGAAACATTAGATAGCTATTTGCAAGGCAGAATGGCGGGCGTAAATTCCATCAGAAGATCGGGTACACCAGGCATTGGCGCAGATCTTTTTGTTCGGGGATTTACCTCGCTTTATGGCACTAACCAGCCACTGTATGTGGTAGATGGAATGATCTACGATGCCAATGCTTACGGAACATCGCTTACAGAAGGGCATCGCAACAACCCACTTCAATTTATCGATGTGAGAGATATTGAAAGCGTTACCTTAATTAAAGATGCTGCGGCTGCAACAGTATACGGTACCAAAGCGGCAAATGGCGTAATGGTAATTACTACCAACCATGCACAGGATTTGGCTACACAAATCGATTTTTCGGCCTATAGCAGTATGAACCTGGTTCCGCGGAAACTTTCGGTAATGAACAGTGGCGATTTCAGAACTTACCTTTCTGATGTATTGCAAAGCCAGGGTTTAAGTAGCGGTGCAATTGCTGCGCTGCCTTATATGAACGATGACCCAAATGCTGCTACCAACCCAACTTATCCGGTTTATTATCAAAATACCGACTGGCAGAAAGAAGTTTTCAAACGCAGTTTTGATCAGAATTATTTTTTAAAGGTAAGCGGTGGCGATAACATCGCGAAGTATGCCTTATCGGCAGGTTATGCGAAAGATAAAGGCATCATCGATTCTACCAACAATGTGAATTATCACATGCGTTTCAATAGTGATTTAAACCTGACTAAAAAATTGCAGGCCAATACCAATCTTTCGTTCACTTATACCGAACAGGCATTAAAAGATCAGGGAATTGCGCCGCGTACCAATCCAATTTTTCTTTCACTGGTTAAAGCACCTTTCCTGGCGAGGAATGAAATCAGCTCTACCGGGGCAGTTTCGCCAAACTTAGCCGATGCAGATATTTTGGGCGTGAGCAATCCGAGGGCATTAATCGAAAAAGGATTAAACCAGAAAAAAGCCTATCGGATCTTCGGAAATATTAACTTTAATTATCAGTTATCTAAAAGCATAACGCTTTCTAATTTAACAGGTCTTGCCTACGATAAAACGCAGGAAACATTATTCATTCCGAGAAAAGGCGTTACAGATGAGGTTTTAGATAATACCATTGGCGATAGTAAATTAGGTTCTCAGGTCATCAGGTATTCGAATGTATTTAATGATCTTCGCTTTGCGTACAACAAAACATTTGCAAAAGATCATCACCTGAATATCAAACTCGGTTCCCGTTATTCACAGAATTCAAGCGAGCAGGATTTTGCCATCGGCTACAATTCAGCTACTGATGTATTGATCAGTATTGGCAACAGTAATGCCTCACTAAGGCGCTTCGGGGGCGATATTGGCAACTGGAATTCGTTAAATAATTATTTCACAACCGATTATAATTATAAGGATAAATACTACTTAAACTTTGCAATGGCAGTAGATGCTTCTTCCCGTTTCGGCAGAAGGGATGGCGCTTCAACCATCAGTTACAGCAAAGGCGATTTAAGTATTGTTGGCGGAAGAACAGCCTTGTTACCAGCTATTAGCGGTGCCTGGTTGGTTTCTTCAGAAGATTTTATGAAGGGCTATAAAGAAGTTGGCTTATTAAAATTACGCATGAGTTATGGTTTGGTTGGTAACGATGATATTGGCAACTACAACAACAGACAGTATTACGTTTCTCAAAATTTATTGGGTTTACAAGGGCTGGTTCGTGGAAATATTGCCAATCCAAACATCCAATGGGAGCAGGTGGCCAAGTTTAATACGGGTGTAGATGCCTCGTTTTTTAATGAACGTTTAAACCTGAGTCTGGATTATTACGTGCACACCACCAGCAAAATGCTCACCTATATTCCGGTAACATCCATCGGTGGAATCGATTCTTATATCGATAACCAGGGCGGAATGAAAACTTCGGGGCTTGATTTTGCTTTAAATGGCCGTATTCTGAATAAAACCTTTAAATGGGATTTAGGCATTAACCTCGGTACCTACAAGAATAAAATACAAAGCTTACCTGACGGAAATGATATTTTGACCACTTACGCAGATGGAACTTACATTACCCGTATTGGGCAGGCAGCCAATTTATTTTACGGACAAAGAACCAATGGCGTATATTCTACAGATGCCGAAGCGGCTGCCGCAGGATTATCAATTGTAAACAGCGCAGGTGTTACGCTGCCCTTTAAAGGTGGCGACATGCGCTTTGTAGATACCAATGGTGATAAAATCATCAATGGTGCAGATCGTGTGGTGATTGGAAATCCTAATCCCGATCTTTTCGGAAGTTTCAACAACACTTTTGGCTATAAAAACTGGTCGTTAGATCTTTTAGTCTCTTTTGTATTGGGAAATGATGTTTACAATTACACCCGCTCGGTGCTCGGATCTGGCGATGCATACTACAACCAATCCAACATCATTAGAAACCGTTGGAAAGGGGAAGGGCAGGTAACCAACGTACCTAAAGCCAGTTTTGGCGACCCAATGGGTAATGCGCAATTCTCTGACAGATGGATTGAAGATGGTTCTTACCTGCGCCTCCGTTCGGTAAACCTAACCTATAATGTACCGTTAAAAACAAAGGCCATTAAGTACGCCAGAATTTATGCTACCGGAAATAACCTGCTCACCTTTACCAACTATTTAGGCTACGACCCGGAGTTTAGTGCAACTGGAAGTATTTTTACCCAAGGTGTTGATACCACACTGGAGCCACAGTTCAGATCGGTGCAGTTAGGGGTAAGAATTGGTTTATAATTTATAATTGATAAAACGATGAAGATGGATTTTAATAAAAAAGTTGTCGCCATATTTACAGTAGCCATACTTGCAACAAGTTCATGGTCTTGCAAGAAAATAATAGATGAGGTGCCGGAAGATAAGCTTGATATTACCAATGCTTACCGCAATGTGGCAGATGCTGATGCAGCCGTAATTGGCCTGTATGGTCAGTTTTTAAGCCTGCAAAAAACCTATATTTTACAGAATGAACTGCGTGCAGATTTGGTTGATGTAACCGCAAATGCCGATCCTTATTTAAAGCAGCTGGCCAATCATACCACTACTAAAGATAATCCTTACATCGATCCCAGACCTTATTACAAGGTGATCTTAAACTGTAATGATATCCTGAAAAACTTTAAAATAATGGCTGATAATTTCCGCATGAGTGTGGATGATTATAACAAACATTATGCTGATGTGGGTGCTTTGCGCAGCTGGATTTACCTGCAATTGGGCATTCAATATGGGAGCATTCCTTATATTACAGAACCAATCGAAAATGTAGATGATATTAAAAACCTCAGCACTTATCCGCGCATTCCTTTCGACCAGTTGCTAACGCGATTGATTGACTTTACCGAAAAGTTACCGTATAAAGAAGTTTATGCCTATCCATCAGGTAATCCCTTGGTCATCACCATTGATGGAAATAATACTCAAAAAATATTCATTTGTAAACCTTTTGTCTTGGGTGATTTGTATTTGTGGAACAACAATTATGTTAAGGCTGCAGAAAACTACCATAAAATTATGAATGTAGAGAACGATAATACCAATATCAACTTCGCATACGATGCTTATAAGATTGGTTATTATCTTAATTCTGCATATAATGATCAATCGGTCAGGTATGGTAGATCTCAGGATGAAAGTACCCTGCTTTATGATCAGGGCTGGAAAACCATGTTCAGTTCTCCAAATACCGGCAACGTTTGGAACATGGAGTTTCTATGGGGGATTCCTTATAGTTCTAGTTTCAAGCCCGGTAACCCGATGATTGAATTTTGTTCGCCTCTCTATGGAAAATATTTAATTAAGCCTTCGAACGCTGCCATAGATAACTGGAATGAACAAAGACAGTACAACGGAATTCCGTACGATGCACGTGGACGTTTATCTTACGAAACCACTACCTCCGGACCAGCGATTACTAAGTTAACAGATAATCTTATTCCAATTTCTAACTTAAATAAAGGCGGCAAATGGGGCATTTATCGTGCAGCGTTATTGCATTTAAGAATGTCTGAAGCCGCTAACCGCGATGGAAAAGGGAAATTGGGTTGGGCCTTCTTAAATATTGGAATTGCCAATACGTTTTATGTAGGTACCAGAACTGCCGCCGGAGCTGCTGCACCGGTTTCTTTCGAAGAAATTAATACCATGGCATCGCCTTATAGTTATCCCTTCAACTTTGATGCAAGATTTAATGGCGATTACAGAAGTGCATGGTACCGGAATACAGGGATTAGAAACCGTGCAGGCGTAACCGCTTTAAATGTAAGTTTTCAAACCGATGTAATTGGTCTGGAAGGCAAGCTGATTGATGAGGCCGCTTTAGAGCTTGCCTTTGAAGGAAACCGCTGGCCAGATCTGCTGCGCATTGCCCGGAGACAAAATAATCCGGCTTTCCTTGCAGAAAGGGTTTACCAGAAATTATTGAAAGATGGCGATCCAAATGCAGCCGCTGCACGAGCAAAGCTGATGAATCCGGATAACTGGTATTTACCATTTGAATGGAAATAAAAATAGTAATAGAAGCTGTATCATAAATTCAAAATGTCATCCTGAGCCTGTCGAAGGACTTAAAGAAAATGTTCTTAATAGTGTTTCGACAGGCTCAATATGACAAATCTTAATAATTCAGAATGTCATCCTGTGCCTATCGAAGAACTTAAAAAATATTGAACTACTTTATCTATCGGTCGTGTGTCCAACCGACCGAAATGATGAATTCTATGAAACTAAATTATCCTTTAATATGAAAAATCTCAATGTAAGTAAATAATTAGGATAGCTTCTTTTTTGTTACCTGTAAACACGACTTTAAACTTGTGATTCCGAGGCATTATTTTTAAATTTAATCATCTAAAGCAAACCCATGAAAAAATCTCTCTTCTTGCTATTGATGTTTTCTTTCCTGTTTGCCTGTAAGAAAAAAACTGATGATACTACAGTAACAACATCTCTAAGCGGAAAATGGTCGACTGGTGGGTACGAATTGGTATTGTATGATGCTGCAGGGCAGATTGTTTCGCATGGTATAGCCGATGCAATTAAAACCTATTGGACATTTGATCAATCGCAGATTAAATTGAGTTATGATTTAAAATCAAATGTAGTTGCCTCTGGCTATAAGGTAGTGAAAACGCTTAACAACAGGCAATTGTTGATCGAAAACACTAATATTGCCGTTCAAACCGAATGGAAAATTGAATCTCAAACGGATCAATCCATGAGCATCTCGTCAGTCATTACTGATCAGGCATCTCTGAATTATGGACAAAATAAAAAGGCATCAAGAGGGATGAAAACGATTTATTTCGTTCTCGAAAAGTAGCCAATAGTGCAGGATACCACAGGATGCATTTCATACCCATATTGCTGATCTTTGAAACTGACGCAATAGATATTCGTCTATTAACCAAATATCCTCACGCACTACAAACAGCTTTTTATGGCTTTATTACTTCTTCCTTTTAGAAATTAATTAAGCAAAATCTGTATCCCTAAAACTATGAAACAAATACTTGCACTTTTGCTAATCCTTAATTTTTTTTACGCTGCTAATGCCCAGGAATATAACATCACTAAATTTGGGGTAAAAAGCGACAGTACTGTTTTGCAAACAAAAGCCATTCAGAAAGTAATCGATAAGGCTTTTGCAAAGGGTGGAGGAACGATCATAATTCCAAAAGGGACTTACTTAAGCGGCGCATTGTTCTTTAAGAAAAAAACCAGTTTAGTTTTACTGGAAGGTGCAGTGCTGAAAGGATCAGATGAGATCAAAAATTATTCCCTGATTCCATCCCGGATGGAAGGGCAGAGCCTTGATTATTATGCCGCATTGGTTAACGCTTACGGTGTTGATGGTTTTAGTATTACGGGCCCCGGAACTATTAATGGTAATGGTTTGAAATTTTGGAAAACGTTTTGGGCACACCGCGAAGACATGAAAAAAATTGGTAAAAGTTCAACCAATCTCGAGGTGAGCAGACCGCGTTTAATTTTTATCTGGAAATGCAATAATGTAAAAATTCAAAACATAAAGCTTTGCAACGCTGGTTTCTGGACAACCCATTTGTATCAATGCAATGATGTATTAATAGATCATGCAGATATCCGTTCACCATTTAAACCCGTTAAAGCGCCCAGTACCGATGGTGTGGATATCGATGTATGTAAAAGAGTAACCATCACCAATTGCTATATTTCTGTGAATGATGATGCCATTGTAATTAAGGGGGGAAAAGGGCCCACTGCACATAAATTGCCACAGAATGGCATTGTAGAAGATGTGCTGATTGAGCACTGTACCTTTGGTCCGGCCCATGCTACACTTACCCTGGGAAGCGAAAGTATCCATGCGAAGAACATTACTATGAGAAATTGCGTGGTGAATAACACTTGCCCGATTTTAAAATTTAAAATGCGTGGTGATACTTTTCAGTTTTTTGAAAATATTACTGTAGAAAATATCACTGGTTCCAGCGGTGCTGTGATTGATTTAAATCCATGGAGTCAGTTTTTTAATTTGGCTGGTAGCAATGAAAAGCCATTTGGTGTGATCAAAAACATCACCATGTCGAACATTAAAGTAACGAGTACCAAATTCGGAGAAATGCAGGGGAATCCCTTAGATCAGTTATCAGATTTTACCTTTAAAAATATTGAAGTGACCACGCCAAATCCGGTGCTTAAAAATAAGTATGATGGTGTTAAATTTGAAAATGTAATGGTGAATGGGAAGGCGCTGGAGGTGGTGAAGTAGCGGGAGGATTATCGTTGGTCGTTTTTCGCCTGTCGTTTTTCTTTCGATTTTGTCATTCAGAGCGTAGCGAAGAATCTCTATTGCGATCCTGTAACCAAATGTTATTTTTATGCTCCTGGCCATTCCCCTCCTCCGGAGGGATGCCTACAAGGCGGGGTGGTTATTTAGCTCATATAATAAGTTTTATAACGATTCCCATTCTTAGTTTCACTGATTGTTTTCACGTTGAAGATCCTGAATCAAGTTCACTGTTGTCCGGTTAAAGTTTAAACGATCCATTAAATCCTTTAAATCAAGCTAAAAAAGCTGTTTTTATCTCATTTTTAAAAGGTAAGCCCATTGTTTTATAGGTTTCCTAAAAATCTTGCACTAATTCGGCTGTCCGGTAAAAAACTATCATTTTCAGAGGTTTTAATATTTTAAACCGCTCATAGCTTCCATATCCTGCAAAATATTCTTTTGGTTAAGGAATATTGCAGCCATTTGTGATTAGGCTGTCCGGTAAAAATTTGTTCAAAAAGTTTTACCGGACAACAGTGAATCAAGTTCAGGAAGACGATTTTGCGAAGGGGTCTTCGTTTTTGTTTCCCCTATTGTTCATCGGGTTAAAGGTCCTGAATCAAGTTCAGGAGGACGATTTTGCGAGGGGGTTCTTCGTTTTTGTTTCACCTATTGTTTATCGGGTTAAAGGTCCTGAATCAAGTTCAGGAATACAATTCTGCGAGGGGTTCTTCGTTTTTGTTTCCCCTATTGTTTATCGAGTTAAAGGTCCTGAATCAAGTTCAGGAAGACGATTTTGCTAGGGGTTCTTCGTTTTTGTTTCACCTATTGTTTATCGGGTTAAAGGTCCTGAATCAAGTTCAGGAAGATGGTTCTGCGAGGGGTTCTTCGTTTTTGTTTCCCCTATTGTTTATAGGGTTAAAGGTCCTGAATCAAGTTCAGGAGGACGATTTTGCGAAGGGTTCTTCGTTTTTGTTTCACCTATTGTTTATCGGGTTAAAGGTCCTGAATCAAGTTCAGGAAGACGGTTCTGCGAGGGGTTCTTCGTTTTTGTTTCACCTATTGTTTATCGAGTTAAAGGTCCTGAATTAAGTTCAGGAATACGATTCTGCGAGGGGTTCTTCGTTTTTGTTTCACGTATTGTTTATCGAGTTAAAGGTCCTGAATCAAGTTCAGGAGGACGATTCTTCGAGGGGTTCTTCGTTTTTGTTTCCCCTATTGTTTATCGGGTTAAAGGTCCTGAATCAAGTTCAGGAAGACGATTTTGCGAGGGGTTCTTCGTTTTTGTTTCACCTATTGTTTATCGAGTTAAAGGTCCTGAATCAAGTTCAGGAATACGATTCTGCTAGGGGTTCTTCGTTTTTGTTTCACCTATTGTTTATCGGGTTAAAGGTCCTGAATCAAGTTCAGGAAGACGATTTTGCGAGGGGTTCTTCGTTTTTGTTTCACCTATTGTTTATCGGGTTAAAGGTCCTGAATCAAGTTCAGGAAGACGATTTTGCGAGGGGTTCTTCGTTTTTGTTTCACCTAATTATTTATCAAGTTGAAGGTCCTGAATCAAGTTCAGGAATACGATTCTGCGAGGGGTTCTTCGTTTTTGTTTCACCTATTGTTTATCGAGTTAAAGGTCCTGAATTAAGTTCAGGAATACGATTCTGCGAGGGGTTCTTCGTTTTTGTTTCACCTATTGTTTATCGGGTTAAAGGTCCTGAATCAAGTTCAGGAGGACGATTTTACGAGGGGCTTCTGCTTTAGTCTTTCTGCTTTGGTCTTTCTGCTTTAATCCTTATTCCTTCATCTCCAAACCTTAATCTGATCCAAAATTACACCTTCATCCAAAGCCTTGATTGAGATTACATGCGTGGTGTTCTGATTTAACAACTTTGCTTTGGTCATTCGGATAGCTTGATTGCTCAGTACGTTTTCTTTCCACTCTTCATTTCGGTCTACGGTATGGTAATCCACCACTTGCAAAAGCTTGCCATCAAGATAAATCTCGTAACGAATTAACTTTCCATCAACGGGGTGATTTGGTGCTAAGGCAACTTCGATATTAATCTCATTTGCTTTCAGATTTTTGAAGGTATAAGCCACTATATCTCCCTTTTTTATATTGATTGCACCACTTTGGTAACCCAAACCATGAGCCAATGGCTTCGAGCTTTTGAAAGATGAATAGTCAGTGCCATTAACAACTCCAAATGGCTTTTTAAATTCTGGCAATGGTGTTTCTATTTTGGTATGCGGCACTTTTTGAAAAACCGCTAAATCTCTCGGTTGAGCATTCATCATATTTTTCCATTTGCCATTACCAAGCGAATTATAACGTTTAGTAAGTTCCTGTATCGCATCAAATGCATCATCACTTTGTGCCCATTCCGCTAATCCGTGCCGGGCCAGCTGACCATATAAATGTTTCTTATTCATTTCGGCTGCGCCGCTTACCGGGTATTCCACCAGTTGAAACCAGGCATCCTGTTTTTCTGGTGCAATCTGCTTAGACAGTTCAATTATCTTTTTCTCCAGGTAGTCATATTCGGCAATGCGTGCTTTAATTTCCTGCTCGCTCCAGGGTAAATCTGCCACAGCCTTAAACTTAGGATCTTTTTCTTCGGTACGTGTGTTCGCCATAAATTCTGGTTTGCGAATATAGGCCAGGCGATAATATTCATTCATGATGGAACGAAGTTCCGGTGCATTTTTGGCTCCAAACTCACGACTGAGCCAGTTTTGTAAATGCTGATCTAAACCTTCTTTACTGTCTTTTATTTTGTTGATATCCCAAGCCATATCCAGAAATAATTCTGTTAAATATTCAGCGGGTTTGATGTCACCAACATTCAGCACCCAAATGTCTTTCGCACCTTTATCATAGGCCAGTTTCATCTGCGTATAAATTTGAGCAGGGTGGTTAGTGGCCAACCAAAGGTAATCGTGCGGACGGCCCCAGTAAGAAATGTGGTAATAAACACCATTTCCACCTTTACGCTGGCGTTCCGCTTCATTTGGAAAATGACGGATATAACCATAATTGTCATCACACCAGAGCAGTGTCACATCCTCAGGAATCTTTAAGCCCATGTTATACACATCCAATACCTCTTTATAGGGCACAAAAACCTGCGGTACTTTTTCAGGGTTGCTGTTTAAGGTGTTGGTGATCATTTCCCGCTGATCTTTCAATACATCAACTAAAGCATCTTTCTGTTCCTGCAAAGTATTGGCACCCTGCATCTTGCCGTCGTGTACGCCGCGGATACCCAAGGTATAAAGGTTGTCTGAATTTTTAAGTTGCGTTACCCGATCCTGCCAGAAATTCAGCACATTTTCACGGTTATTTACAAAATCGTAATTTCCTTTTCCATCAATTTTCCATTCGGTATTGGCATTTCGCATCATCGGTTCACAGTGTGATGCACCCATTACAATCCCATATTGATCAGCCATTTCTTTGTTTCCCGGGGTTTGGTAAAAAGCAACAGAAACTTCATGCATTGCAGGCCAGTAGGTATTGGCACGTAAACGCAACAGCAATTCAAAAATCCGGGCATTTGTTTTAGGTCCGATTTGCCCTTTAATTTTTGAAGGCTCATTGGTGAGGTAACTCCATGGCGTTAATCCCCAGTCTTCATCATTAATGAAAATGCCCCTGTGCGCAACTGAAGGATGTTCGAAAAGATTGAAGCCATTCTTGAGTACAATGGTATTTTGCTGCACAATGGCAACATCTGCCCACCATTCCCAAGGAGAAACACCAATCCGTCTCGATAACTCTAAGATCCCATAAGCTGTTCCCCGTTTATCGCTTCCCAAAATATAAACTTTATCATTTTTAACCTGAATCACATAGCCCTCCTGATGTAGTTTTAGCTCCTGGATAGATTTCAGATCAATTCCTTTTTCGGCCTCTGAACCATTTCCCAAAGTTCCGATCAAGATCTGCGCATTGCTGCTGATATTCACTTTTCCGGCAAAGACAGCATTATAATCCCGACTAAAAATATCCAATGCAGTATTAACCACAGCTGCCTCATTAGCAGAAATGGTAATATTGAGATCAGTATCCTTTTTAAAAATGAAATCTGCGAAAACCGGATAGGGAAGGGCTAGTGCAAAAACCGTAATGAAGGGAATGAGTTTTTTAAAATGCATATCAATATTATTCTTTGATGATCAGTTTTGAAATGGTGATGTTATTGGCCGTGCTGCCGTAATTTATTTTCTTTTTATCAAACCAGTTTGGTCTTTCGCCCGCCACTGAAACCGTTAATTTGTATTCAGCTTTGCGTAAAACCGGGCTCAAAAAAACTAATCTGGAAGCGGGAGTTTTTGCATACATATCCACCAGGTTATTAATCAGTACTGTACCTTTTTGATCGGCTAAGATAATTCTGGCATAACCGTTATCTGGTAACACGACTGTTTGCAAGCCTATTTGTATGCCTTTAAATGTGAAACTGCATGAAGCACGATCTGATGAAGAACGAGTTACGGGGATAGTTTCTATAACTGATTTTTCCCAATTTCCTTGGTATTGAATCTGCTTGCTGTCATTCGCAATGGTTTGGAAGTCAATTGTTTTTTCATTTGCCACGCCAGTTTTCGTATCAATCGTCCAGGCATCTAAATACTTCGGAAGCGAGATCGAATCGCCATTAAATTTGATCGGTTGCCACACATAGGTTGCGGCCGATCGCTGACGGGGATACGACCACCTGTCGCCCATAAATAGGTAAGTCGTGTCTTTGCTGCCTGCAATTTTTAATACGAATGTGGTTTGCGAATTCCAGGTGAGTTGATCTTTTGGTGCAATTAATCCGCGGGAAATCCATGGCCCTGATAAAGATTTGGAGGTATAATAATAGTTGTCATTTTTTTCCCAAGAGGTTAAATGAGAACCGATGAAATAATAAACATTGCCTTTTCTAAAAAGGGTGGGCGATTCAAAGCCCGAAGTGATCTGCTTATTGGTTTCTGCTACAATGGATTTATAATCATCGCTGAGCTGATGGATCACACCGCCGTGGGTGAGTAAATAGCCTTTGCCATCGTCATCTTGAAAAGTCCCCATATCCCACTTTTTGATGGGCTTTTCCTTAAAAAGCAAGGCACCTTTAAACTGATAAGGACCTGTAATATTTTTAGAAACAGCATATCCGACAAACTGATCTTTATAACCGGGTGTATCTACATGCATATACATGATAAATTCCCGACTTTTCGGGTTCTTCATCACTTTTGGTCTTTCACCAACGCGATTCGGCCCGAGTTTTCCGCCAGATTGAACTGGCAAAGCAATCTGTTCGAACTTCCAGTTATACAAATCTTTAGAAGAGTAACAATTGAAGCCCACAAAAGTATTACTCGTATCGGTATGGGCTTCCCCAAAGAAATAGAATAGGTTTTTTTCTTTGATGATGTTTGCACCATGCGAACTTATCACCGCTCCATTTGGATCATACCAGGGTAAACCGGAGTAAATGGCATCAGTTTTACCAGCCTGTTGTGCCGAGGAAATCTGACAATTGATCAAAAAAATAATTACTAATAAAGTTGTATTTAATGTCTTTATTGACAGTGGCTTATGATAGGTCATGCAGTTTCTGATTTATTGTTCATGCGCTATTCACTATTTCGTTTTCACCAGAGATACATCATCAACCAAACAAAATGCGTTGGCTTTTCCATCGGCTATAAATCCAATTTCAACTTTGCCATCTTTAATTGCAATGTTAGTAGAAATTGTTTTCCAGTTGGTGTTTTCATTTTTGATGGCATATTTAACCTCTTTTTTACCACTGGAAGCATATAGGGCTAACTTTTTAAAGCCTTCACTATTTTTTATTTTCGCTATTAATTGATAATCATCATTGGGTAAATCTACATCAGGTGATGAAGAAATGATTTGAGAAACCTTGCGTTCAAAATCAACCTGGTCGCTGATGTTTAAACTTTTCTCACCAATCACTACCTTTCTTTCCTCCTGCGTATTGAAATGGTTTAAATCTGGCGATTTTGCACTATCCAAACTCACCTGATTACCTTTTGTAATTTCAGTTTCCCAACCAGTCATGGTAATTTGAATAGGTTTTACCACACTTGGAATTCGTTTCCGATCAGCTTCAAAACTGCCATTTTTAACATAATTATTGTCTTCGGCAACCGTCCATTTTCCGGTTTTGGCATTTAAATTCCAGGAATGAAGTGAATTGAAATAAGGTATAGCTCCCTCAAAAGATAACGGGCACCATTGGTTATAGCCCAGGCCATTTCCAGCAAAATCAGACCAGCGATCGCCACAATAAATTACCGTTTCTTTTTCTGTTCCTTTAACAGTTACAAAAAATCCGGTTTGCGAAACGTGTGCATAATCTTCTTCACTGCCTTTGGTTACCAGCATTTTATTGGTGGGAAGATAGGGGCCACGTACATCATCAGCCACTAAATAATAAGCCAATGAGCCATCCCAGCCATAAATATTGGAGGCATACATGTAATATTTTCCCTGATATTTGAACATGCAATTCCCTTCGCGACTTTCGCCCTGAAAAATTTGTTTGCAATCCAATAGGTTCACCTTACCGTCTTTCACACCAATTTCTGAAACATAAATCTTATTGCGTCCGCGACCATAGGAGTAAACCAGGTAAGATTTGCCGGTATCTTCATCCGTAAAAACGGTTTGGTCTCCGGTATTCGAAGTGCCAATCATAGGCTCCATATTTATGCGCTGGTGCCAGGTAAATGGGCCAGTGGGAGAATTAGAAACGGTAATCAATACCTGGTTTCCATGCTGAACAAACATTGCATATTTGTTTAATTCCTTCACATAAGCTACGCCTAAACGGCCAACCCAGGTTTTCATGGTTTTATTGGTTTCGCTTTTAGTGAGTACATCGCCCTCAGCCTCCCAATTGGAGAGATCGGTAGAACTGTAGCAGGTTACCGATTCAAAGGTAGCATTTGGTTGGGTAACCGATGGATCATTACGGTAAAGATCGGCTTCTGCATAATGCACCCCATACCAATAATATTTTTTTATTCCTGATTTTGGATCCTTAAACTGAAAGATACCACCACCCTGACTGTTAATGGGCTGGCCATCTTTCGTTTTCCAAAAAGAATCATTTTTAATGTTTGTGTTTTGCGCCAACGATGTATTTGCATAGAAGAATAACAAGGCAAAAAGCAATACAAACGTAGACACGGTTCTTTTATTAATCAATTTCATGCGATCAATTTCATTTTATGCTCAATAAGGAAACACCTTGTCTGGGTAGTACGAACTTAAACGGACCACTATCTATGTCGTATTTTATTGGTTTACCAATGGTTTTCAGTTCACTGTATTTGGCCAATTTTGAAATCTGTGCGGTAGTGGGCTGTTGAGGCGATCCCATCTTTTTCCATTCTTCATAAGAATTGCTGTTTTCGTTATCAATGCGATAATGGGTTACCGTTGCCAGTTTTTTGTCTAAACCCTTTAAAGAAACTTCAACCGTATCTACGGAGCCTTTTTTATCTTCATCATGATAATTCCAAACGAGAACACTGGCAGATTGAGGATCTTTTGCCGCTAGTACGCCAATATCAGCACTAGATTTTCTGATACTCGAATCCAGAACGGTTTTTAATGCATACATCTGGTTACTTTTTACTTCAACTCTGTTGCCTTTCATCATGCCGAACATTTTGAAAACGTTTAAAACTGGTTTATTAATCCCATTGGTTGCAAGATCTCTGAACCCTGCAAACCAAGGTTGATTTTCAAACTCGAACGACCAGCTTACGGCGCCTAAAAGGTTAATTTGATATTGATCTGTTAACTCGTAAAGCCTGGCAAAAGATGCCGCGGTATAACTCGAATACATGGTGCCGTTTCGATAGGCATTTTCCGGATTGGTAGACATGCCACAGGCCGCACAGCCTTCCGGATCAAACTCGCCGATAATCACCGGAATATTTTTGAGCTGGGAATATTTACTAATCACTTTATAATTAGATTCCACATTTCGAAGTTCGGTGCGGATGTTCATCACCACCACATTGTTTACTACTTTCGGCGAACCTTTCGCATGAAACAAAACAGCATCTAAAGGTGATCCAATTTTGCTGGTAACGTAATTGGTATCTGTAAGGCAATGTTTTATAAATGCATCAAGGTATTTACTTCCGCCTCCGGTTACGTTAGCGCCGCCAATTCTTGCAGTGGGCAATGCTCTCTTTAATCCATCGGCAGCGTAATCATATAATTTGAAAAACTCTGCCTGCGTACCTTTCCAATAGGCACCATCGGCCTCATTCCAAACTTCCCAATACCAGCTCTCTACTTCCTTCTGGCCGTATCGTTCTACGCAATGTTTTACCCATTCGTACACCAGGTTGCCCCATTTTTGATAATCTTTTGGCGGATAAGCCCAGCCGGTTAAAATTTCTTCATAACGCGTACCTGGTTTCCATTTGTGCTGATAGGGTTGGGGTTTGATGGATAAGGCTTCGGGCATAAAACCAATCTGCGCCAAAGGTTTCATTCCACGCTTTACATAAGTGTCGAAAATCCGGTCAACGATGGTCCAGTTGTAAACAGGGTTGCCATTTGCATCTTCAGTATAGGCATTTGTAGATCCCCATTTTAGTGCGGGCGTTCCATCACCAGAAGTTAATAAGTTATGCGCCCGCACATAAATCGGTACCGGACTTAATTTCGAAAGATCGGTCAATAGCTTTTGACCATCTTTCATATAAGTATAATTCGGTTCATCGTAGCCAAACCAGGCCCAGATGGGTTTCATCGCTCCGATTGGTCGATCGAAGTTAACTTCAATATCAGCTTTATTTTGAGCAGAACTGATGTTTATCGTTCCAAAACTGAACAAAAGTAGCAGAGCGAATTTGATTTGATTTTTCATAATTGGGTAGATGTAGGTTTGAGATTGCATCGTTATTATTTGGATTCGTAAACTTCAGCTTCGATAATGCTTAAACCGCCTTTTGATTTTGTTTCAGCTCTTTCAATGCCATCATCCAGTTTTTTGCCATTTACTTCAACGCCAATTTTTTCGCTTTCAGCAGTAGCTTCGCCAGCATTAAGCAATTGTACCGTTACCGTTTTGCCTTTTGTTGGTTTACAGATGGCCGTAAAATAACCCAGGCTCGGAACGGTATTTCCCTTGAAAACTTCTTTACCATCAACCAGGATCCGGATCGGGTAGATTTTGGTTCTGAAACCGTTTACTTTTAATTCCACTTGTGTAACCGTGCTTGCTTTTTCAAGTTCATATTTAATCCATGCCGTACTGATGTTTCCATCGTTAACCCAGTCACTTAATTCATTATCGTCATAGCTAAACTTGGCTTTATCAATATTGGCACCAGCAGTAGCACCCACAATTTTCACCGCTTTTCTACTTACCTGATAGGTTTGAGCAGTAGGTGTGGCGCCTCTTTTTAGGTTTGATTTTAATCCATCAGCCGGGAATTGAGTGGATAATCCATCTTTAACCAGAACAGGTAAGGTTTCTAAAACGATCGCTGCTTGCTTTAATCCATCTGCTTTTGCGATGATATTGATTTTGCCTGCGGTAGTAGTCGATCGGATCAACACCCGGTTTACGCCACCTTCTACTGGCAACTGTTTTGATAAAATGTAATTATTCGGACCTTGAGCAATACCGCCTCGCCATTCACCCTGACCATTAATTTCAAAATTGATCATGTTCAAAGCAATAGGGCAACGGTTACCTGCGGCATCAACCACCTCGACTTGTACAAGCGCTAAGTCGGCGCCATCTGCTTTAAAACCTGTAGGATTTTGAATTTTACTAAGTTTAACAGCCACTGGCGCTCCTGAAGTTTTAAGCTGCGTTTCTGCCAGTTTATTGCCTTTTAGATCATAAGAAATGGCTTTTAAAGTTCCTGCCTGATAAGCGATGTCTTTAAATGTGTAAAGGAAACCATTGCTTTTTGTACCAAAGCCTAATGATTTTCCATTTAAAACCACTTCAGTTTTATCGCCTGCTGCCACCACATAAATATTCTTTTTCGTGCCCGTTTTGTAATTCCAGTGACCAATGATATGAATACCTGTTTTTTTAGCATCAACCCAGCCGTCCCACATTACCTGGTGTGCAAAAAATGCATCTTTAGGGATTCTCATCGGGTCTACTTCGCCGCTGCGGCGGTAGTTTTCTTCGCCCCGGTAATGCGTGTTAGAATCCGAGAAAATGATATTTACCCCGCCCGAACTTACCCGCGTTCCGGTTCCTGGTCTTTCCTTATAATATTCGTTCCACCTGATCACGCTTTCTATGGCGTGGGTATCCTGATTTCGGTTGTAAATGCTGGCATCGGCACCTTTGTAAAGTGGTCCGGCGCCATCTTTGTGAAAGGGAGGAGAGAATTCATCCCAGTATTTTCGTAAGCCTTCGTCGCGGGCATATTCCATGCTCCAGAGGGGTTTTGTTGCACTTTTGTTGATGTATAACATTTCGCCGCCGTATTCTGCTGCTGGAATATCCAGCATTTCCCTTGATCCGATTGCCCTGCCACCTAGTGGATCAAATTGATCTCTGATGGCTTTCATTTCTTCCATATGTTCGGCACTGATGGATTCGTTTCCACATTCGTAGAACAAGATACTTGGATTATTTCTATTGTAAATGATGGCGTCTGTCATTACTGATTTCCGCTGATCCCAACGCACACCAGTGACATCTTTCTCCGCATCTCCGGCTGGCATCGCCTGAATTAATCCCACTCTGTCGCAAGATTCTACATCTTGTTTCCAGGGTGAAATATGCATCCACCTTACTAAATTCGCATTACTTTCTACCATTAAGCCGTTGCTGTAATCACTTAACCAGGCCGGTACGGATAAACCAATAGCAGGCCATTCATTACTGGTACGTTGCGCATAACCTTTCATCATTAAAACACGGTCGTTTAAATAAACCATGCCGTTTTTAAACTCGGCTTTTCTGAAACCTGTTTTCGTATTTAATTCGTCGACCGTGCTTCCATTTACCTGTAAACGGGAGGTTACGGTATATAAATAGCCATATCCCCAGCTCCAGAAATTAAGGCCATTAACCAATGATTCTGCTTTAAGCATTGCTGTGGTGCCAGGCGCAACGTTTTGTGGCGCTGAACTAAAGGTTTTGATGATCTTTTCATCAGCATCTTTGATTTCTATTTCGTATTTTACGCTTTGCACAGAAGGCGTTTCATTTTTAACTTCTGATTCAGACACTACCACAGCGCTGTTGCCTGTAATATTAAAGCTTTTCGCATAAATATAATTGCCCGTGGTATTTAAAATGGCATGAAGGGGCAAAGTTTGATAAAGTTTTCCGGTGACGTGCAAACGTACGTTTTTAGAAATGCCACCATAGTTAGCATTGAAATTCTTATCACTCCATTGATAGCCGGAGTTGGTGGCCTTTTCCTTATAGTTCCAGGCATTGTCGATTTTAACTGCGAGAATATTCTCTTTGTCGGGTTCGATTAAATCGCTGATGTCGAAGCCGAAAGAAGTCACGCCGTTTTCATGTTTGCCGATGAATTTTCCATTCAGGTAAAACTCTCCAGCTTGTCTGATGCCTTCAAATTCTAAAAATATTTTCTTGTCTTTGGCATCTGCAATTTTAAAATGTTTGCGGTACCATGCGATTCCGGTGGATAATTGTTCGATTGATTTTTTAAATGCCTCATCTTCATTCCAGGCGTGGGGGAGGGTAATCGATTTCCATTTAGAATCATCGAAGTCAACTGTTTCCACACCTTGTGTATCACCTGTAAATAACTTCCACCCGGGATTAAAATTATAGGTTTTGCGGGTTTGATTTACGGTTGTATTTTGCGCAAAACTAATGGCTGAAATCCATCCGAAAATAAAGAGCAGGAAGATTTTTTTTAATTTCATGGGAGATGTGGTGAACTTGCAAATCTTTGATTTTTCAATACCAATTGATATTAAAATCATCATTGTAAGAAGATATTTGGTTAAAAGCTTACACGAGATTAAGGCTTTTAATCTAATGTGGCGTCCTGTTCTGTCCTGTTAAGAGTTGCATTGATGTGCTTTTAAAGGCTTATTTATAACATTACGGCTATTTTAAATTTGATTGTAAGGAAAAAATCACACAAACCTATGGTTGGTGGCTCACCAACCATAAAGTGTTGTCTCGTCCTGAAATACTTACCAACCATAAAAAGTTAAAGGCTGTATAACAAAAAATCGCAACTGGCTTTCGACCAGTTGCGATTTCAAAATCCATAATATTTAATTACCAGTTTGGATTTTGCATCGCCTGTTTTTGTGCAGGAGATAAAGCAGCACCATTTATTTTAATTACATCAAGATAAGATTGAGGGATTGGTCTTAAATAATGTTTGTTTTCCTGAGGTTTAGCCTCCAGGTTAAACGCTGTTGTTCTGGTTATTAACGTTTTGGTACGTGCAAGATCTTCCCATCTTTGCAGTTCTCCCATTAACTCTCTTGAACGTTCGTTTAAGATGAAAGCCGTAAATTTATCAGCATTAGAGACTGCGCCAATTTTATCATAGAAATCTTTATTTGAATTAAAGATATCAGCTTCGCTGTTTAAATGCATTGGCGTTAGCGTATTTGTAGTGCTCACAGGGATGTTGTTCGATTCGAAATAAGTGTTTCTGTCAGAATACGAAACATTGGCATTAGTAACCGCAGGATTGGTTCTGTAAGAGATTCCACCATCAACATAAGAAGAACGATCTTCACCGTCTTTATAAGCAGCACGATCGCGAACTCTGTTTAAATAGGCAATGGCCTGACCATATAAACCTTGTCTTCCGGCAGCTTCAGCAGCAATCAGATAGGTTTCTGCCAATCTTGCCAGGATTCCATCACGCTGACCAAATTGGGAAGCCACTAAATTTCTGGAACCATCCATGAACTTAGATAATGCCACATATTGACTCACACCATAATTTCCATGCGCATTCAAATAGCTTTGTGGCTGGCCGGAAAAATACCTGACAAATATACTTGGAGCCCTTAAGCCGATGTTCGTACTGGTGTAGCGGGTATCGCCAGCATCATTAACAATGTATAGAATTGATTCCTGACCAACAGTGAATTTCGGTTGATTTACCTGAGCAGGTGTTGGCGCGTTAGCCGCCGTCCATCTCGGTAAGTTTGCTGCATTATTTGCAATGTATCGTGTTTTAAAACTTTTCCAGAATCTGGAATCGTTTACACGGTCATAAACATCAATTGCATAGTCTGTAGTTTTCATTCTCTGAAATTCACGTCCGCCAGCAATATCACGAACCATACCCGGAAGGGTTTGATACACTGAAGGATAATACAAATGTACCTGATTTGCGTAGCGGCCCTGGGTAGCGGTATTGTTAGAGAACTGCGCCGACAAGATGACTTCTCTGTTGGTTTCGTTTGGCCCATCTACGGTGGTAAAGTTCCAAAGATCGCTGTAGTTAGTGGCTAAAGTATGTGCCCCACTATTAATTACCAGATCAGCATATCTCACTGCATTCTGAAGATCGGCAGTTTTGGTGTCGCTATTCCAGTCGTTATAAAGTTCGCTGGCACGGAATAAGTAAGCTTTTGCTAAAAAATGAGCAGCGGCCCATTTGGTAATTCTACCTGGTTGACTTGGAGTAGCAGGGAGTAGATCATACGCTTGTATAAAATCTTTAATGACCTGATCATACACTTCTTTCGCCGAATTTCTGGTAAATTCTTCTTTAATTACTTCTAAAGATTCAAGCTGAAGCGGAACACCACCATATTGTTTTACTAACTTAAAGTAATCGAAAGCACGCATAAAATAACCTTCACCTAAACGGACATTTTTATCGGCTCCTTCATAATAAACCGGTACATTTTTAATCAGAATATTTGCTGAATTGATGTTGGTATACATGTTATCGAAAACGGCTCTAACGTCAGCATTAAAAGAGTTTAACGTTCCGTCATAAGAGTTCCACATTTGCTCAGTTCTGTCACCACCTACCGTAAATTCGTCAACACCATAATTGGTACTGGTATAAGCCCATGTATAATTAAAGTGAAATTTTAGACTTTGATACATCCCCACCGCAAGGTCATTTAGGCCAAGTGTAGTCGTAAAATCGGAAGTATTGCGGGCGTTAATTACTTCTTCATCAAGAAAACTTTTTTTACAGGAAGTAGGTAGCACTATTAAGCCACCCAGTAAAGCAACGCCAGATATTAAATTTATAATTTTTTTCATCTCAATATTTTATTTTGAACTGCTGGATTATTTAAAATTGATTTATAAATAATCACCATCAGTATTAATGTTAGAAACTTGCGTTAATTCCAAATACAACACCTCTGTTAAAAGTAGAACCACCTAAATCTGGATCGATCCATTTAATATTTGAATAAATTAAACCTGGATTAATTGCCTGTGCATAAACTCTTAATCTGGATAAGGTTAGTTTTTTAGCCATATTTTCTGCAAAATTATACCCTAGAGAAATGTTTCTAATTTTGATAAAAGATCCATCTTGGTAATTCATAGCGCTTTTATATTGATCTCCTGAAGCACTGGCATAATTTGGTGAAGGATAGTCATTAGTTGGGTTTGTCGGGGTCCAGTAATCTAGAAACCGTTGCGCAAAACGACCTTGTAATGCTTCTGCACCAGTTTCGATCAGGAAATTATATCTTGCTACAATAAAGATGGATAAATCGAAATTTTTATAGCCAAAAGTATTGGTTAACCCACCAGTCCAGCTTGGATTGTAATGGCCTATTACCTGACGGTCGTTATTGGCATCAATTTTATAATCGCCGTTTAAATCTCTCACTTTGATGTCTCCAGCCCTGAATATTGCAGCGTTAGCTCGATATTTTTCAATCTCGGCTAAATCTTCAGGGGTATTTTGCCAGATTCCATCTTTTACAAAATCATAAGCAACGCCATTTCTTTGGCCGATAAAGAAACGGTTGGTAACCATATCACCGCCGTTAAGTTTAACAATTTCATCTTTACTGGTTGAGAAATTCAGCGTAGATTCCCAGGTAAAATCTTTTGTTTTAACGTTAACTGTACTTAAGGTTAAGTCTAGTCCTTTATTTTTGGTTTCACCTATATTATCATACGATGTTGGGTAGCCGTTTATGATGGCAATGTCCTTAAGCAAAATTAAATCGGTAGTGTTAGATTTATAGAGATCTAATGAACCGTTGATTCTTCCGCCTAATAAGCTAAAATCAATACCTAAGTTATATTGTAAGGTTTTCTCCCAGCTTAATAATTTATTTGGGAACGAAATCGGGTTTGCAAGAGAAGCATCAGATGCTACATAACCCACTTGTGCAGCACTGCCAAAGGTATACGTAAGTGGCTGTAAAAGCCCTAATGTACTACCAATATCTACAGATGAATTACCTGTACTACCAACACCTAACCGCGCTTTCAGTGAATTTACCCACTTAATATCTTTCATAAAGTCTTCCTGGTCTATTCGCCATGCAAAAGCAGCAGATGGAAAGAAATCCCACTTATTACCGGCAGCTAATTGCGAGGCACCATCCCAACGGCCGGAAGCAGTTAGCAAGTACTTGTTATTGAAGCTATAATTTACCCTGGCCATATAAGAGTTTAGTGTCGATTCTCTCAGGCTTGTGTCAAAGGCATCTAATGCAGTAATATTTGCGCCTCCTAATCCGTACCATAATGGTGCAGCCAGATTAATTCTGCTTCCCCTTATTGATGATGATTCATTCCTGAAAGAGGAGGAACTTTGTAATAAGGTTACCCCAAAATTATGTTTGCCCAGCGTCTTATCATAATATAATAAATGATCAAGGGTATAAGCAAACCTATTGTTTTGATCCAGTTGAGCAAAGTTGTTATTTGATCCCGGTACACCAGCATCGCGATTTACGGAACGCGCATCCTGGTATCTTCCATTATAAAAATTAGAGAAATCAGGGCCAAAATTTATGCGGTATTTTAATCCTTTAACCAGGTTCACTTCTGCAAATGCAGAGCCCAAAGTTCTTAGGGTTTTGCGTAAGTTGATGTTGTAATCTGCTTCAAGGATTGGATTCTGAATGTTGATATCACCACCCGGTAAGTTAATTCTGTTACCATTTGCATCAAAAGGGATAGCCAAAGGAAGCATGCCACGTGCAGCAGCATAAATGTTGCCGGCACCAGATGCACTTGCCGCCTGGAAACCATAATTCTGTAAGCCATAGGTAGCTGTTAAATTAAGCCCCATTTTAAACCATTTAACTGGATTAAGTTCAACACTTAGTTTTCCGCTGTAGCGTTCAAAATCCTGGCCCAACTGCGTTCCCGTTTGATTCAAATAACCGAATGAACCGTAAGCCTTAATTTTATCTGTACCACCACTTACACTCAAGACGTGATCTTGCGTAATCCCTGTTCTGGTTACTAAATTACCCCAGTCAGTAGTGGGTATTAAACTTCCGTCGTAAGTTCCACCAGCCCATGCTTTTTCGATATTGGCGATCACATTAGGGTCTCCAGCGAAAATTCTTCTATCATCCACTAATGTTGGCACGATTGGATAAGTAGCGTTCGCCGCAGCATTAGGATTTGTTACGATAACACGGCGAAATGCATCTCTTCTAAACTGAACGTATTGTTCGGAGTTCATCATTTCCATTCGATCCTGTAGGGTTTCGATGGTTGCTGTTCCCACATAATCCATGGTTAACCTTCCGGTTTTACCTTTTTTAGTCGTTACTAAAACCACACCATTTGCACCACGTGAACCATAAATAGCCGTAGCCGATGCATCTTTCAAAATGTCGATATTTTCAATATCATTAGGATTAATGGCATCGATCCCGCCTGCCTGCAATGGAATTCCATCCACTACATATAAGGGCGCATTACTTGCACCTAAAGATCTAACACCACGAATTAAGATGCTTCCAATTTGCCCTGGGCGCTCGTTTGAAGTAATATCAACCCCAGCCGCTTTTCCCTGAATCGCTTGCAAAGCATTGGTAACTGGTCTCGATCTGATTTCTTCCGCACCTACGCTCACAACAGATCCGGTTAAATCGCTTTTCTTAACCGTATTATAACCCACAACTACTACTTCTTCAAGATCGTTAATGGCACTTTTGATTTGAATAGTAATGTTGGCGCGTCCGTTCACGGCAACCTCCTGGGTGGTATAACCCACATAAGAAACAACAAGAACAGGATTGGCCGTTCCGGTCGGTATAGTGATGGAAAAGGCACCGTTAGCATCCGTAGTCGTAACTATAGTTGTATTCTTTACTTTAACAATTACACCTACAAGCGTTTCGCCTTTATCATCAGTAATTTTCCCTTTTACAGTTTCATCAAAACTCTTTGATCGTTTTTTACTGAAAGGATGTTCGTTTTTAAAGGTAAAAGCAGCGTTAACAGATGTGCTCGCCATCATCAATGAAAGGGCAGAAATCCCCATAATCAGGAACTTTTTACCGCCAGATGCATTTCGTCGATGAAGTGACTTTGAATGTAAATTAAAATACATAGTTTTTAATTATTGATTAGAAATATTTAGTTAGTAAAATCAGAATCGTTGCACTCGGCAAAATTCCAATATGAAAAAGATCAGTTGTTTTAAGCCAGTCTGAAAATCCAGACCTGATCAAATCAGATTTTTTAGCACTTATTTGGTAGACATTTTTATACTTGGTTTATGGAGAAATGGCTTTATAAAATAGATACCTTACTTAATTGTAAATTATTTGTTATGAAAGAGATTCTACTTTAATTCTGCGAAGTCTGAAAAATTTTTGGTTTGGTTATTTGGTTTTTTATGGCTTGATAAAGTGATTCTGGCTATAATTTGTAGAAATAACTGAATCAAAATCGCCGATATCTGTTTTTTTTAGCTTTATGGATATATTTGGTTAATTGTAGTTACGAGATTAAAACATTTATTTTGTTATCCCATCCTGATCCATCCTGCAATTAAAGCACTGCATTATTCTTTCGTAACATTTAACCCTTAAAAGTAAGTTAGGAAATGCCCGTGAAGACGGATTTGATTGGAGTCCTCTCAATGCTTCATCCTGAACTTGATTCAGGAACTATTACGTAAAAACCAGATTGCAACATGAGCTATATCCGATTAAAATATTGAACCATATAGGCATTAAGAAAATAAAGTAGGGCTCAAAGCCTTAATGCCTATATGGTTCAATTAAATAATTATGTCGTATGGAGATACGCTACGACCAGAATCCAGCCCCTCCATGCGTCATCCTGAACTTGATTCAGGAACTATTACGTAAAATCAGATTGCAACATCAGCTATCTTGATCAAAATATTTAAGCATTAAGAAAAAGATAAGTATGGTAGCGGAAACCCCAGCGATACGTCATCCTGAACTTGAGTCAGGAACTATAATAGTAAAACCAGATTGCAAGATCAACTATATCTCGATCAGAATATTTAGCCATTAAGAGAAACAAAGTAAGGCTCAAAGTCTTAATGCCTATATGGTTCAATTAAATAATTAGGTGAATCCAGCCCTTCAGTGCTTCATCCTGAACTTGATTCATCAACTATTTTGTAAAACCAGATTGCCAGATCAAAATCTTAATGCCTTAATGTTTCAGATGATGAAAATGGGTAGAAAGTTCATTGCTATTTCCAATAGGTATTGATGAATAGGCCTTAAAAATAAAACCCCTGAAATGAATATGCTTATCCGCATGCAGGGGTAATAAAAATGAATTGATAATTAATATATTAAGCGAAATCCAACCACAAACTATCCATATGATAATCGCTTACTTCTATAACGGAATTGCTGAACCGGAGGGAAGTAATCAAACTAGCAACCTCTTGTTGTATCATTATGATGCAATTCTCTACCAACGCCTTTCTAAACCCTTTTTCGCCAAGTTCAATCACGTAACCTACACAAATAATTCTGGCTACGATTCTTCCAAGATCAACCAGTTTTCTTTGCGCCAATTGTTCATCAGGGTTTAAAGACAGTTCATTCTTAAAGTAATCACTTGCTTTCGCTGTAAGTGGAAAATCTTTCAGATATTGGTAAAGTTGCGGCTGTTTTTGCTTTTTCATGGCTTTGATAATCATTTCACCGATTTGCGCATAAAGCATTTCATTTGATCCTTCAAAGATCTGGAAAGGTCGACTATCCATAATTCCCCTTCCACCGATGTGGCTGGTACGGTAACCTTTTGCGCCAGAAAGTTGAACCAACAATTGTGCAGCTTCCTGCATCAGGTCGGTTACAACGGTTTTCATGGTATTGGCTTCTAATCCTTCCGTTGCTAGATTATTTTCGATTCCGCTGATTGATGAACTCTTCGCACACATGGCAGAACAAATGGTATAGGCCGCTTGTAATCTCGAAATCTGAAACTTAACATTATCCATTCCGAGCAAATTACCCACGCCAACTTTTCTGTTGTTACATTGGTTGTAGGCTTCATCCAGCATACGCTTAATAAATCCCATTCCCATGCCCGGAAATTGCATCCTGCTTCTGTGAAGGATGTCTAACATCATTTTAATGCCTGTGGTTTCAGGTTGCAGCTTATGGTTTTTTGGAACAGTTAAATCAAGCTGGTTAAGGCCATAAGGGATCAGGTATAAGCCGGCATTATCATAATACTCTTCTACCGTTATTTTTTGATCTGCTTTGGTATCATCGCAAACGAAAAAATCGATATCCCGGGATAAGGAACCATCATTACCTTCATTTCGGGCAGCAACAATCCAATAATTGGCCATTCCGGTAAGTCCCTGCCAATGTTTGGTGCCTTTAATTTCATAACCATCTTCAGTGGGCTTATTGGTGGTTCGCATGTTTAGTGCATCACTTCCAAAATTAGGTTCAGTGATCATTAAACCTCCCATATTTTGCTCATGCAAAAAGCGATCAAAAATCTCTTGCTTAATCTCGTCATTACCGTATTTGGCTACAGGCTCTAAAAACAAGGCGATGTTAATGCCAAAAGTTAAAGAAAGAGATAAGGATTCATAAGAAGCTGCAGAAAGGATGCCCAGACATTCTTTAACTTTACACCCTCTGCCGCCAAAAGCAGAAGGAACCGCCACTGATAATGGAACATGATCCATAATTTCTTTCAGTAATTCTGGCGGAAGGCCTCTTTGCAAGCTTAGCTGATCAATATCATGTTTTTCCTGAAAGAGGTGTTTAAGATTTTTTTCAAATTTGTTTAAAAATTCAGGATATTCTTGGTTAAAGTTATTCATTATTTATGCTTCGTTAAGCTCATTTATGTGTGTGGTTCAAGGTTTTGCAGCCCTCGCTAATCAAATTGATTCGTGAAATGTATAATTTCCATCGTTGTACAACGAATTCGTCAAAGCCTTAGAACAGTCAGCAGCTCAATTAGTTTTAATGTATTATAAGTTATCGTTAATCAAATAAAGATCGCATTTATTAAATAGGTTAATGATTTAATTTGAGTTTTATGATCCTAATCTTTAAACTGATAATCATCCAAAATTCGTAATAATTATTTAGAATGCTTCTAAATAATTATCAACACCAGGATTTTTTCTTTAGTCGTTTGATTTCCAGTCTAGTAGCTGGATTTCGTCACCCACATTAATTACTCCGGTTCCCTGGTGAAGCAAATTTTGTCCAAACATGATCTTCTTGTTTTGCGTTCGGTAGGTAGCCAATGTTCGCAACGGCTCCTGGCTTTTTATTCCCGTTTCCTGGTCAATAGTGATCAACACGCATCTTGCACACGGTTTTACTGCAGAAAATAATATATCTCCTATACGAAAGTTTTTGAAACGATCTTCAACATGCGCTGCTCCGCCAGAGAAAACAAAATTTGGCCTGAATCTATTCATCTGCACAGGTTCGTCTAATTTCTCATTTAATCCATCAAGTGATGACTGACTAATAATCAGGCAGGGATAACCATCCGAAAAGCTTTTAATTTCTCCATTGGTGGCATAATTTGGATCAACCAGAATTTTTTCTTCATCAGACATTCGAACCAGTTTCACCTCAAATTGTAGGTAATCTGAAAACCAGCTGCTCACCATTTTACTCACCTCCAGCCCTACAGTGGTGTCATTCCAAACGGTTACGGCTATACTTTCACCCGTATCTTCGGTTAGGTTAAAAGAAATCTGTAATTGTTTGTCTTCCTTGTGGCTAACCCATAATTTATCCTGATGGATATTTACCTGAAGTAAAGAAAGCTGATGATGTTTGCGTTGCGTAATGAACGTTCCTTCCTGATCAATCAACATCCACTGCCTGTCGTACTGAAGCCCTTTCTCTTCGAGTATTGCTTTTTCCAGCCGGATGCCACCGAGCGATTTAATCGGGTAAATGTAGATATCGGTAAGGTAAAACGCATTCATCCGATAAATATACTAAAAAGTGGAATGCATCAAATAATGTATCGATTTGAGGAACTATTTAAATTTCATAAATCAAGATCAACTTGCGAAGTTTTGGTGGCCTATGTTGTAGGAAATACTTCGAAAGTTTTATGGTACATCTGATCCAATGGTTGGTGGCTCACCAACCACTTTCATTCTTGCTTCGGCTGGCCGCCGAAGGGCTTTTACTTTTGGCTTGGCCCAAATTAACAAACCTGAGCGCAGCGAAAGCATTGCCACTTGCGGGCACCTCCAGATGAATCGGTGGAATTGCATATCGCAGAACCTATATCCTACGCAAATGTCATTTATATTGATTTTTATAAAATAAATTAACCCTCAAGATGATATTTCGAATTTATGATACTGCCTCTCAAATCCCTTTATTCAAATGAGGAGAAATACAGTTTTGCATCATATTCCAGTTTTACAAAACCATTTTGCTGATGCTCAGAAAAAATCTGATCAATTTCTGCTACCAGTTTTTCATAATCTGGTTCTCCCTGAACCGGGGAGTAACTCGATGACCTGAAATAACCCAAAAGTTCATCTTTATTTAATAGGCGACTATGGTAAATTTCCTGGCGCACAATTGCCGCTGGTCCGAGAAAAGTTTCTATCCGGATGTTTTCTAACTTTTCGACATAGGGCTTTCTATCGGCATACTGGTCTTTTAATGCCTGATAAGCTTTTAGAAACTGACTTTTTTGCTGCAGAATATTCCAAACCAGCAGCACATGCCCGCCAGGTTTTAAAATTCTCTTAAACTCTGTTTTAGTTTGTGCCAAATCAAACCAATGAAAAGATTGGGCAACAGTAATTAAATCAACACTGTGATCTGCTAAATTAGTTTGCTCAGCCGTTCCGGTTATGTGATCAAGTTTTTCATACTGATTTAAACGAATTTCAGCCTGATTTCTCATCTGCACGTTCGGCTCAACGGCCAGAACCCGGTAATCATTTTTTAACAATAATTCTGTAAAAATCCCTGTTCCAGACCCAATATCTGCAATTAATTTATCCTTGTTTAAGCCAATATTTTGCTCCAGGTAAGTAATAATTGCTTCAGGATATCGCGGTCTGTATTTTTGATAGTCTTCCGAATGGTTCGAAAATATTGATATGGGACTTTTGTTCATTTAATTTAATTTTTGTGCACTGGGTAGGCGCAATAAACGATTATCGAATGCTATTTACTTACCAAAACAGATTGAAATAAATGTTTATCGATAAAGGATGCAAATAAACGGATAATATTAAGTTCAAACCTAATTTAGGCAGGTCAGGGTATGGTCATTTAAACGCTGACCTGCCGGTTTAAATTAGTCTCATTAACCCCATTTTCCATTAAATCAAATGATCAGTTGAAACGAACATCTTGTCTGGTTCCAGCTTTATAATACAATTCTGCTAGCGTTTTCTGATACCCGGCAACCATACTTTCCTGTTTGATTTTCATATCGATTAATTTCGTTTCCCGGCTATTGATTAAGAACAGTGTGCTTTCTCCTAAACTAAACTTTTGGTTTTCTCCGGCAACCAAAATCTGCTGGTTTTGAATGCTTTTAATTTGAACCGCTAATTGTACAGAATAAGCCGATAGATCATTGTAGGAGGCGGTTATATCGTTCCTGATCGTTCTACCATATTGTTGAAGATCGAAGTTCAGTTCCTGTTGTTTGATTTTTACTTCTCTTAATTTTCCTCTTTCTGACCTTAAAAAAAGTGGAAAGGCAAACTCTATTCCCACCTTATAATTGCTCCAGTTGAAATCATAATCACTTGGAATAACGCTGTTAAAATTAGTTCTGCTTGAAAGCAGATTTCCCATCACATTCAGTTTCGGTTTGAGCAATTCCTGCCGATAACTTCGCTCTACAGCAAGCTGTGCACCTTTGGTTCTTAACTTCACCAATTCCGGGTGCTGATTTGCCGCCTGCCCGATTAGCGTATCTAAAATTAAGGGATTGGGTTTGGCCTTGGCCAGATCTATGTTTTGAGGTACCGCATCAAAAGGCAATTCCAACGGGTTTCCATCTTCATTCCAAAGGTGATTAGAAAGTATAAGTTGTGCATTCTGCAGCTCGATTTTCATCTTTTCCTTCTGGATGATCCTTTCCTGTACCGTAATGTAGGCCTCTACAGAGTCGATGGCTGGCTTATCGCCCATTAAGGTTTGCCTGCTCAATGCCGTAAATCTGCGCTGGGCCAGTTCTACTCCTTCATTAATTAAGGCAAACTGTTTGTGGGCATAATACCAGTTCCAGTAATCTTTTACCGCACCATACCACACGGCATTAATTTGTTTCAATCGCTCTGCTTCTGCATATTCTACCATTATTTTTGCCTGGCGGAGGGTGTTCCGTCGGGCATCAATCAACAATCCTTGTCCCAAAGGGATACTCAAGCCAATGGCCGATAAACCTTGAGAATTGGTTCGGCTTTCTGGATTTACATAAGTACCCACGTTGCGGTCGTAGCCAATTTTTAAATCGGCACCAGCCAGCCAAAGCGGGATTTTTAATTCGCTGTTCCACTTATTGTAATATTCCGTATTGCCGAAAAGCTTCCGGGCAAAGCTTGCTTTAAGTTCGGGATCAAAATAGCCTAAAGATTGCAGCACATTTGCACGAGCCGATTCACTGAGCAAGGCAGCCTGTTTAATAATCGGGTGATACCGGAATACCAGCATCTGCAGGTCTTCCAATGCGAAAACCTTTGTACTGTCTGTTTCTTTTTTCGCCATTGGCGTAAGTTGTGCCATTGCTGTATTTGATCCGATAACAGAGAGCAGGAGGGATGTGATAACCAATAATGCTTTAAAAGCTTTTTTCATGATGATGTCTAACATTATTTTTTATCCTTACTGTTTCCTGTAGGCTCTTTTTCCAAACTTGGAGGGAAGCCATTCAGCTGGCGCCAGATCTCGTACCAAAGTGGTACAGACCTTAAAATAATACGTCCGTAAACGCCAGAGCCCTGCCGAAGCTGCACCGGCCATGGCTCATCTTTCGATGGTACCGGGTTGGTTTGACTAATTAACAAACGATACTTTCCACCAGTACTGCTCACCCGATCAATGGAGGAAACTTTTCCTGCAAAAGTTCCAACGGCTACCGATGGCCAGCCCGAAAACTGCACTGAGGGCCAGCCTTCAAATTGTAAACGCACATCACTCGTATCTAAAATTAAAGGTACATCCATGGCGCTTACATAAAGTTCTGCTGCAACCATTGGCGATTTTGGTTGCAATGTGGCCACTGATTCACCCTCCTTAATGTTTTCACCAATCCCTGCCTTCAGGGTTTTCACCACAAAGCCATCTTGGGGTGCCCTTACCACATACAATCCACGCCTGATGCTGATGTTAGAAATGTCATTCCGTAGTTTGGCAATTTCGCCTTGAGCGCTTGCCCTGCTCGAAATAGCCGAGCTCATATCAGATTGGGCTTTGGCTATAGATTCCTGGTACTTTGCACGGATGTTATCCAGTTCAATACTGGCGTTGAGCAAATTTTGCGTAGAGTTGCTCAGCTTGTTTTGCTGACTGATCACTTTCGCGTTATCTTCCTGAAGTTTTAACCTGCGGGTTTCAATATCGGTAAGCGAGAAGAGTCCGTTTTTATAGCCCGTTTCATAGCGCGCTAACCTGGTTTTGGTGGTTTCGTAAAACTTCTGAATGGCTAAAAGCTCTGCACTATCAATGCTAACATAGTTTTTTGCCTGGCGCACTTTATTTTCTGCGGCCTTCATCTGGAAGCGTAAACCATCACTCAAAGCCCGCATCTGGCCTTTGGTTGCATCAATTTTTTGTACGGCGGCAGTTTCACTTCCCCTTTTGGCATCCAGTTGCTCGTTCAATCGGGTAGGGAGTTCCGGGTCGAAGTAAGATTGGCTGGTTTCTGAAATCACCAGGATGGTATCGCCTTTTTTCACTTCTTGTCCTTCGCGGATTGCCCAATGTTCTATTCTACCACCAATTTGGTTTTGCACCGTTTGCGGACGGTCTTCCGGTCGAAGTGCTGTTACCGTACCACGACCAGGGATGGTTTGGCGAAAAGGTAGAAAAAGCAGCACAGCAAAGAAAATAAAGATAAACAGGAGCACCCTGCCCAGCATTTTTGGCCCTTTGGCATTCAGTATTTTACTATTGGCATGAACGGATAATTCTTCCCAATTTTTAATCTGAGCCAGATTGTTACTCATTTTACCCATGGTTCAAATCTCCTTCCTCTAATTCCAGATCGGTAACCACTGCAAGCTTTTCACTTCCGGTTACCATATCAAATACCGTATTTAAGTTGGTCATTAGTTTTTCAATGGCATAGCTAATCTGTACAATAATCACTTCTGCAGCCACAAACTGTCCGAAAGTCATTTGTCGTTCTACAACGAAATAAGAACCTAAAAGCAGTAGCGAACCCATTAAAATGGTACGCATGGCTACCGCACTGATGAAAAAACGCTTCAGAATCGAAAAGTGATCATTACGAGCCTGAATATAATTTGCCGTAATCTCATCCGTTCGGGTGATAATTTCTTTCCGCTTTTCGCTGCTGTTTCGGTAGGTATCCAAATCGGCGGCAATTTCTTCCAGATAACCGGCTACCTGATATTTATATTCAGACTCTTCAATGCTGGTTTGAACACCACGGCGATAATACAAGAGTAAAATTAAAATGATCACAATTAAAACAAACATCCCGAAGGCCATAAATACCGGGTGATAGAAGGAGAGCAAAATTACACTGAAGAATATTTGAACAGCAGCTGCGACAACATCTACCAGTAACTTAGTAAGGCCTTTCTGTATAGTTAAAATATCAAAAAAACGATTAATCAGTTCGGAAGGATTTTCGCCTTCTAACGCTTTCTTCTTAATCCGCGGCAAGCGAAAAGCAAATTCTATGGCTGTTTTTGCAAAAATCTTTTGCTCTATTACCTCCACTAAGGTAAGCTGACCAATCAGTAATAATCCTCCGACAATAATGCCCACTAAAATAACGGCGATGAGAATGTAGGTAGAACTGTACATGGCACCGTTAGATAAAAGGTTGAAAACCGCACTGGTACCGAGTGGTAAGGAGAGGCCGATAAGGCCGATTAAAATGGCATAAATGTAAATATAATTGATGGTGCTGCGTTCGTAATAAAGCATACGTACCAATCTTTGCCAGGGCGTAGGAGCACCGGCAACATGATGATTTTTCATTGTTATTTTTGACTTAATAGTGAAATATTTAAATCTGCAGGTTTGAAAAAACCGGCACAAAAGGAGTAGAAATTAATTACTTCGCAAGTATTATTGGCATGCTGCTAATTTAATAGCTAAATACATAAAACCTATAACACTCTTAGCTCATTAAACTGAGAAATCACTCCTTAAATTAAGAAAATGAATCAGGAGGGGGAGTGGGCACACTTTTAGGTGGGTGTGCATCCATGCGTACATGATAATGTTGTGTGGAAAGAGGAGAGTGATTGATACAGAAATAATGTGCAATATCAATAATAGAAGATTCGTAAAGGAGCAATTTCTTTTTGTTTTTATCTAATGCTTCATCTTCTTTGTCTTTATTTTCTTCTGCATTTTTTTCGATTGAAAATGCATCTGTTGAAGTAGAAAAATACGAAATAGAAAAAGCACAGACTTTTAACGCTATAACACTCAATAGTATTAGCGTAAATGTGCTTTTTAAAAAGTTATTTCTTAATCCTTCCATTATATCGGCTGCAAATATATATTCTTTCTACCTTCGCAAATCGCCATTAACCTAATTTTTGCTCATCAAAACGTCAAATTCGCCATAACCTTTTAAGCTTAAGCTAAAAAACCACTTATGTATTAAAACGAGATTAGGATATTGGTGGGTAGACCGATATTGAGCACTAGCTGGCATCTTATTGTTAATACGTCAAAGCTAATTTTTAATTTAGCATGCTTATCAGCGATTTAACTAAATTAATCCTGTAAAATTAGAAGCTGTCTAAATGTAGATAATCTCAAAAAACGAAGGTATCTATCCCTATCCCCTACTGTATATTTTTTTTTAAGCTGTAGTTTATCTGCACCATATGGCAAAAAGAAAAAATGCCTTATAAAGCGAATATTTTGCTTGCTCCAGACCCTAATAGTATTTCGACCTAATATATTTTGATTTACCAAAGAAGTGCTTAAATTACCACAGACAAACAGCGATCTGTCTCACTAAACGAAAGCATTTAATGGCAATTTTCCATGATTGCAAGAGTAAATATTAGTAAAATAAACAGCCAATTCATGGCTCCAATATATGTGCATTATTAGCGATTGGAGAAACTTACGGCTGTTATATATAAGTTAAGCATAATATTAAATGACAATAGAGCTCGCATTCATATCAGGTATAGTCATTACTTTGACGATTGTAGGATTAGTATTAGGTTATTTTCAAAACTTTTGGTGTGTGATAAAAAGAACGAAGAACCACATATTGGAAAAACAAAAGCAAAAGAAACTGAACCGACTGGCTTACCCAAAATATTTGCGAACTGACGATGAGATTAACCGCTATATCAAAAAGAACTATAAAAGTTTTTCAAATGCGCAAGAATGGGGTTCTTTGTTGGTCGATATGATTAAAGAAATGACAATTGCAGGTTGGAACACAGAGATACCCATCTACGTAAAATACAAATACGGAACCTACCAAACGCATCTAATTATGGACAATCAGGAACTTCGATATAATTTATACAATATAGCGCATAAGTATGAGGAAATCTATGACACAAAGGATTTATAAATGGTAATAAAAAACCATCTCTCAACAGGTTTAAATTAAGCCTCTGTCGAAGCGCGAACATAATAAATTGAAGCTTTTTATTTCGTTTACTACCGTGGGTACTTGCTTATACAAACTAAAACCTGTCTCAAAAAATGAATATTTTGCTGCTTCCAAACCCTAATAGTATTTCGACCTAATGTATTTTCTTTTACCAAAGAATTGCTTAAATTACCACAAAAAAACAGCGATCTGTCTCAAAAAACGAAGGAAAAATCATCTACAGTTCGTCTGGATATAACATTGTTTAATCTCAAAAATAAATATAATGGAAAACTCTTTTGAAATAAAATATTATATAATGATGGAGGTTTTAGTATTTATGAAAACTAACCATGCCTTCAAGGAGCAATTTTTAAAATTAACCATTGATGAAGTTTCTCTTTGGATGGATGAAAATATAAACAGTTACGCTGGGGATAAACTAAATGTAGAAAACAGAAAATTGACAAATGATTTTTGGCTTTTTGTTTTTGCTGATGTTTCTCAATAAACGAATATATTTTTAAAGTTATAGCTGTTATTATTTTCGTTTATTTACCTAACCTACTTTAATTTTGTTAAATCAAAGAATATACGGAAGCAGTAAAATCTAAAGTGTTCCCTATATTTATGTATTAGATGTAATTAAATAACGACTCAATGCATAAATTAAAACACTTCATTATAGCTTATTGCTGTTTTTTTTTACCAAGCTGCGAAATGTTTAGTGCAGGACACGGAGGGTTTATGTCCTATTCTTTTGAAATAAAAAAGAAAGAATTAGAAGGTGCAATTATAAAAGTTATTGAGACTGACAGTAACTTTTATCGAGAACCGGAAGTTAGTCAAGAATATAAAGATATCTATAAAGAAATAACAAAGGAAAGAAACAAAGAAAATCCAGATTCAGAAATCGACACTAATTATGTAGACTACTATAATGACGGCGAAAATTACGTCACCATAAAACTCAAAAATACAGATTATAAGTTTACATTCAGATATATTGGAGATGAAGAATACTGGAATAATTCACCCAACTCACAATTCTACATTGTATATATGCGTGACGAGTATAACCGAGGTGGTGGCTATAAAGATAAATTGGAACCTCAGTTCATAGATAAATTAACAAATGTGTTTGAAACAGAGTTTGTACAGAAAGTTTCAAAGGAATTAGGTATCCCATTTTCGGAGGAAAAATAAACTACACCTAACCGCGGTTTTGCAAATTGTTGAGTGACATACACTGGGCAAATTCAGTAATTGTTTATTAAGTTGATGCTTTGGGTGATTGAGGTTAATAAACGGTCGAATTCTGATAGACAATATGTTTGAGTGTAAATGATTTGTCTCAAAAAACGAACCATGAGCCAGACGCTAGCTGCTGCTGATCAGATCTGGAGTGAACGAAGTAAATAAAATTAGAGAAAACGAAAATTTCAACAAACGATCAATAGTAGGTACCATAAGAACTAAAACATGTTCAATAAAAATTGTAAAGGATTAAGCTGTTTCGCAATCACAAAATTTGAAAATGCCTTATAGATTTCGATCTAACTTCGTTGGCTTTATACTTGTTAATTCTCTTTTATCAATTTCAATACTATTTCAAGAGCCTTATCGGCTATTACTTCTTTATCAGGCTCTACGCCAACCCCCTCCCAGTTGGTTTTTGTTATCGGGTTTATCGCCCTCGAATTGGGAATATTAGCAGTAAAGTTATTGCCTACTGGTTCTGGTGCCACTGGATGTGCACCGCCTCCGGTACGCTCACCAACAATTATGGCGCGATGCTGGGCTTGAAGGTTGTAAGCAAATTCCTCGCCCGCCGAAAACGTTCGCTTATTGGTTAAAATATAAATAGATGTGGTTTTTAGGGCTATCAAAGAAGTATCTGGTATCGCCCAAAATTCTGTATAAGAGCCATCCTTACGGCAATAGAGATCGTTTAGGTGAGTTTTTTGATTGAAAAAGAATCCGCAGAAAAAGCTTACAGTAGCCGGGTCTCCGCCCACGTTATCCCTGAGATCGATAACGAGAGCCTTGCTGTTACTTACGAACAGTAACGCGGCAGTAATCGTAGCTTTCGTTTCCTGATCCAGCGGGAAAAACCCTTTTACCTTCAAATAGCCTATGTTCCCGGGCATAATCTCTGCCTTCTCCATTCCAAAATTCACTTCCTTTCTGAATTGAAGTCGTCTTGCTTTTTGTGCTACGGTATCAGGTCCTTCATCGATTTTTGCTGCAGGTGGATCATAGCTGATGGATAAGTGACCATCATGATACACCGACTGAAGATCGGAAGTTATTTTATACGCAAAAGCGTTCTGCGTATTGATGGTATCATAGGCTGCCATTTTAAATTGCTGAGTAATGAAATCTCCCATTCGTCGCGCAGTGTCAAGAAAAATATAATTGTCTTTTAAACTTTTCGAAATGCTGGCAATAGTTTCTTTTTTTATCCTCTTTGTGAGAACAGGATTTTGAGCCAATACCACAGAACCATACAACGAGATTATCAAAAGGAATAAGGCAAAGTTTTTCATATCAAACGAAAATAGGCAATTGTCGGGACAATTAACTAAAGGCATTCATCATATACCGTATTTTTGTTTTATCTGTAATTTTCGTCGCACCAATTTCGGAAAACAGAAAAAATGTTTTAAAAAACGAAGGTATGATTTGTTAATTTATTTTTCTTTCAGCTGTGGTTTTATTTATATGGAAATTATGACAAAGGCAAAAACGATCTTGACAAATCAGGATTTATTTGGGTAAATTTTATCAAAAACTCATTATCAAAAATATGAATAGCCTATTTGATTAGTGAAATGAGTATATGTCCATGGTAAAACAAACACAGATAAATTGGGCTATTTTTGGAGCAAAAACTAATACTATAATAATATCATATGTAATTAAATTATCAATTTAACAGGGAATAATGAGAAACTATATTAATCAGTTAATATCTTATTTTAAGGCTTTAAGCTTAGCAGCAGTTTCAGGGTAATCTAAAATTGATAATGCTTTAATGTAATACTTCTTAGCCTCTTTCTTTTCTCCTTTAGCAGAATAGTAATCACCTACTGCATCAAACACATTAAAACTTTTCGGGTGGTTAATTTCATTCAATTTAAAGAATTGATAAGCTGACTCTAATTTATTAGCTCTTAAAAAAGCATACCCAATACTATTAATTATCCTTTCTGAGGGGAGTATTTCATACCCCATGGAATTCGAAATTTGTTTGTATCCAGATTTCAACGCTTCCAAGATTGTTTTGTCTTCTATAGAGGTGCTAAATAAATCGTAGTTGTCAACAGACAGGAAATTATAGTCTCGAAAAATATAATGAAGCCCATCATACTCACTGATAAAAGGTGCCGTATTATGCCCCTCTTCCTCATAATATTTTATTTTCCAAAGTAATTTTTTATTGCCATTTCTTAGTAGAGCACTTTTCAATCGGTCCATCGCAAGAACAGCATCATTAAAAGGAGTTATGTTTTTTCTGACTTCTGCAGTATCAAGCTTTTTTTTGAAACCGTTAGCAATCGAGATAAAAACATTTTTATTATCAAACTTTTTATCAGATAAGATATTCTCTGCTTCTTTTGACAACTTAGAATTGTCGTACCACAAAGCAGGATCTATTGAAATATATGAATTAAATAATTCGGTATGCTTCAATAGTGTGTTAATAACAAAAAGCCCACCTAAAGAATGTCCTATCAACATACGGTAGGGTGCAGTTGAATATTTAGATTCGATTTCAGGAATCAGTTCCTTTTGCAAGAAAAGCGTAAATTTTTCTCCTCCACCTGATGATTTGGCTGAGGCGCTATCTAAAAATATTCCTGAAGTTATATGGGTCGGAGTAAAATCTCTTATCCTGTCGATATTCGGTATAGCTACAATTATACATTCCTGAAATACCCTGAGTGAACCCATGTTTTCCATCATAGCTGCAAGTCCCTGAAAATGTTGTTCCCCATCTAACAAGTAAATGACTGGATATTTTTGTTTGCCGAGGGTTTTCTCGGATGCACTTTCTGGAAGATATACAAAATATGGCCTTTCTTCCCCGAGAATTTTCGAATAGGTTTTGTAGGTTTTGCCTATTGGAATATCATTTTTTTCTTGTGAATAGCTAATTGTTGTTACTAGAAAAAATAACAAAAAAAGAGAAATTTTCATATAAGGTATATAGTGGTTTTCAAAAAGACAGTATTAGAATTTAATATGTTGCGCAACATACTAAATTTAAAAACACGATGAGCCAATGAATCTAGTATCATTATCAAGAAACAGTGGATTTTTGATAGGACTAGAATCTATTTTTAAGTTATAGTCTCAAAAAACGAATATTAACTTGGTACTGGTGATAAGCTACTCATGATCAGATTTGAAAGAAACTAGGTCAAGGGATGCTGATATAAGTCTAATAGTTTATTAGACGATCATCATAATCTATCTTTAATACCGTAAATACCATGGTTAGAAATCCATTAACTTTTCAAATCTGTTTTTTCTATAAAATCGCATATAATTTGTTTTTGTAGAAAGCTGTTAAGACACGATACTTTGTATTTAAGGATATAATCATTAGGTTCGGCAATAATCCATATCAACTCATTCCGAATTAATAGAATATGACGAAAATTTATTCACTTTTTTTTCTTATTTTACTGTCCGGATTTGATAAAGCACCGGATCACAATAACGGATTCGAGTCTGTAGACGAAACCAGCTCACTTCCTAGCGGATGGTCGTTCCAGGCACCAAATTATAAGAACGTCAAATTAGATTCAGGTATTAAATTTGAAGGAAAATATAGTTTATCAATCGAAAATTCAATCAATTACAATACTCCCCAAGAAGTAGGGAACTATTTTTCCTTCGGAGAAAATGATAGTTCAAGCATAGAAGGGGGTACTATTGAATTGAGGGGTTATATGAAAATGGACGATGTTCAGAATGGGTATGCAGGAATATGGTTGAAAGTTGATGGAGTTGACACCCTCTCGACATTGGTTGATAAAAAGAATGCTGGCACGTATGATTGGGTAGAGTATAGTATCAAACTCACCCACTCCAAAAAATTAAGGGGGATAGCATTTGGAGGCATTCTAGATGGGGTAGGCAAAGTCTGGTTCGATAATTTCCAGCTTTATAAAGATGGAAAACCCCTAGTTAGCTTAAGACGAATTCCGCAAAAAAAAGCTCAGGTAGATACTTCATATCGGAATGGGTCCAGAATAAATGATATAAGGATAGATGCAAACAATATAGCCAACTTGGCTGTAGTTGGACAGATGTGGGGATTTTTAAAGTATCACCACGCATATGCTGGTAGCGGGGATGTGAACTGGGACGCCGAGCTATTTAAAATATTATCTAATACACTTAAATGCAAGAATGTTATCGAACTTAGTAATTCTTTAGAGGCTTACTTAGATTCCCTACCGAAGGTGAGAAAGTGTGATAACTGTAAAACGCCTTCATCTTCAAAAGCGTTAATAGTTCCAGACTATGGAGATCTGTTTACTGGAAAAATATTGACAAAAAGCCTAACAAACAAACTAAGGAATATCCAACAAAACAATTCTTCAAGACAGAATTATTGGATTAAAAAAGAACCAAGCATCGGTTATCCTCAATTTGTCAACGAGAAAAGCTATGATGATATGCTATTTCCTGATACGGGATATAGGCTTCTTACGTTGTTTCGATATTGGTCTATCATAAACTACTTTTCACCTTACAGAAATGTTACTGAATACGACTGGAACCAAGTTCTGAAAGATTTCATTCCGCAATTTTTAGCTGCTGAAAATGCTGAGCAATATACACTCGCAACATTAAGGCTAATAGCGACAATTAAGGATACCCATGCAAACATCTTTAATAATTATCCAACCTTGGAATCAATCAAGGGTAAATATCGTGTCCCCTTTCGAGCCGATTTTGTCGAAGACAAGTTGATCGTAAGCGGATACCGTACCGATAGTTTAGGTATCCAAGAAAGGGTTAAAATAGGAGACATTATTGTCTCTATTAACGGCGAAAGTATTAAAAAACTCGTTAAAAGGTATTTGCCCATCACTCCTGCATCCAATTACGAAACTCAATTGAGAGATTTGCCTTGGAACTATCTGATGAGAAGTAACGACGAAGAAATGCAGTTTGTGGTTAAACGGAATGGGAGGCTAATCAAACTAAACATCACAACGCTTAAGGGCAAATCGACCTATAGAGCGCCGGGACAAAAAGAAAAAGGTGCATATTATTTAATTAACAATCAGATTGGCTACGTTAATGCAGGTAGATATCTGAATTCGGAATTGCCACAGATGAAAAAAATGTTTGCAAAAGCAAAGGGGATAATCGTCGACATAAGAGAGTACCCATCTGACTTTATGCCTTACACCTTTGTAAACAATTTTAAATCTGCCAAAAGCCTATTTGCAAAGATTTCATTGGTAGACTATTCAAATCCAGGCACTTTCATCATCGCTGATTCATTATATAATGGACCTGCAAAGAATGGCGATTTATATTATGGAAAGGTGGTTGTGATTGTCAACTCCGACACACAGAGCCAGGGAGAGTTCACGGCCATGGCACTTCAGAGTTCACCAAACGTCATAGTTATTGGAAGCCAGACTGCAGGCGCTGATGGAGATGTAAGCGCTATTGTTCTTCCGGGAGGTATTTTCACAATGATATCGAGTAGAGGCACATTCTACCCGGACAATTCTCCCACTCAAAGGATTGGGGTGAAAATCGATGTTGTCGTAAAACCAACAATTAAAGGCATAGTGGATAGAAAGGACGAATTACTAGACAAAGCTATTGACATCTTAACTAGCAACTAATTTGTATGTATAATAAACCTTAGTGATTTACAGAGAAAGAAAAAATCCAGCTTAGCGATATTTTATCAAAAAAACTGTCGGTTTTTGGTAGACCAAAGAATTCTACACTGTAAGTCTTGTTTCATAAAACGAATATTGTTATCTGATAAATATTATCAAAAACAAGAAAAACCTCTTTGATTAGCGAAATGAGATTATTATAATTGGGAAAACAGAAAATGTTAAATTAGCCTGTTTTTTGGGAAAAAAAATTATCATTAAAGGCAATATCACAAACCTATTAAATTATCAATTACCAGGGAATATTTAGAAATAATTGCTCCTTATTTTCAAGATATAAGCTGATTAATATTGAGGTTTCTAAACTCAATATTGACCTTTTAAAAAAAAAATCGAAACTTAATGGTAAAGACAAGCTAATATATTTTAAGAACTGAATATCCTATCCATTAATTTAGTCTGGAGAATATTTTCATATATTGCGATATATGATTAGAAAATCAGTGTCCAACGATTTGATTAAAATCGAAAAGGTATTGGAAGATGTAAAAGCACATATGTGTATTAAAGGCATTGATCAGTGGGATTCAGAATACCCTAACAAAGACATCCTTAAACAAGATATCAAACATAAAGCAGGCTATATCTGTATCGAAAACGGAGAGATCCTGTCTTATATGGTTTTAAACGAATCCTGCGATAAAGAATACAATCTTCTGACATGGAAGTATGCATCACCTTTCCTTGTGATACATCGTCTGTTCGTCAGTCCATCAGCTCAAGGGAAGGGAATCTCCAGTAAAATGATAAAATATGCCGAACTGTATGCACTTGAAAATAGCTATCGTTCTATTCGGCTTGATGCATTCTCTCTTAATGAAATTGCCAATGCTGTATATCTCAAAAAGGGATATGAGTTTGCCGGTACAGTGATATTCCGTAAAGGCTTATTCAATTGCTATGAAAAAGCAATAAAATAAAGATATTGGCGATTTGAACATCTTAAGATTGCCTGTGAATGCAGAAACCGGAATGCTTTTAAATGGAAGAAAAGACATCGTCAAATTCTAAATAGAAATAGGAGAAGCATTAGCACGAGTGCCTTTTATCAATTTTAGCAGCGGCACGGGTGATGTTTAGTTAAGGAAAAATAGATGCAGGTCATATAGCTGCTTTACTGATTAAACAACAAAATGTTTCATTTTGTTACAAGTCCTTCGACAGCTCAGGATGACAACCCGGGTTATGATTAAGCCACTTTAACTTATTTATCAAAAAACGGCAAAATTCTTAGAGGATCCCAATAAACCAGGATTTATCGATACCTTCAAGTACTTTCTATTTTAAACATGCAATATGAGTAAATTCATACTTCTTATCTTACTAGGTCTAATTGGATTTGGATGTAAATCCCAAACGAAAATCAATGAAGACTTGAAAAAGGAACTTGACAGCATACTTGTCCAAGATCAAATATTTAGAGAATATACTGATAATCAAACGACTGATTTACGAAAGCAAGAGATATCTAAGATAGTTGGTTATCCAAAAAATTATTTAGACAATAATATCTGGTCATTAATAACTAAAACAGACAGTGTCAATTTACTAAAAGTTGAAAAAATCGTCCTCAAATATGGTTACCCAGGCAGGTCAATGGTTGGAGAACCGACCAATACCGCTGTCTTTCTTGTAATACAGCATTCGCCGAAAATTTCTAAATATTATCCCTTGATCGAGGAGGCAGGTAAAAACATAGAGATACCATTCACTGATGTTGCCATGATGCTTGATAGAAAATTGATAGAAGAACGGAAGCCACAAATCTATGGCACCCAGTTAGAAGGAAAATCAATCACTGACGAGCAAACCGGCATAAAGCGCCAGGTAATCTATGTCTTGCCGATTGAGAAAGCTAAAGAGGTAAATACCCGAAGAAAAAAAGCCGGATTCGAGACTACCGTAGAAGAGAATGCTAGAAGGTTCAGAATTGAATACAAACAATATACATACGAAGAGATTGAAAAAATGAATTAAACTATCAGCCAGCACATGGATTGCGACGGCGGTTAGAGTTCATTCACAATGCGCTCACAGGAATTTTAGGTGGAAGAAAGGATTTTATTGTAAGTCCTTTCATTACTCTTTAGGATTAACAATGAAACTTATCAAAAAAGGGTGGATTTTTGATAGGACTAGAATCTCTTTTTAAGTTATAGTCTCAAAAAACGAAGGTTATTAAACTTAATAACTATTTTTGAATAAATAATTTAGTTTTTTTACATTCCCAAAGTCCTTCTCTCCGGCTTCAGTAAAATAGGTTTTGAATATTTCTTGAATTTTAATTGCTGAAATTCTTCCTGGACGTCCCGGACAGTGTTCTTCATAAAAGACAGGAGAATAAAATTTTAGGTCTTTAACCCTATCTTTAGTAATAAGCTTGAAGAATGGACCGCCACCATCGAAGATTTCAAGGCGGTTTTTATTAAATGTCTATATTTCAGCAACATAAGTTAATATCATTTATACTGATTTTTAAGAATAAATTGTCTATATGGATGGCAAACCTCGCTATTGCCACCCTGCTATCCGGCCTAGGAAATGATGGAAGGAGAAAACGTTTAAAGCTTCGACTACAATCTTTCATACTACCACTGCCCAAGGCAGCGCATTCTCTCCCGATTTTTCATCGGGTGCTTGTGCTGCTGAAAGAAAGCTTTAACGAGTTTATCTGACATCAGTTCCAAGCCTTGATTTATTCATAAGTTATTTATGTTTTACAGGTATTCATGAGCTCGCAGAAAAGCTCGGTTTTGCTTCTTTTCATCTAAGGAAAAGAAGATAGCCCTTCGGCGGCCAGCCGAGGCAAGCCAGCAGCGATAAGAAATGACCCATATTTATCTAAGGATAATTACATTTAACATTTACGAAAAGGTTATTGATCATGAATCTTTATGAATTGTTAAAGTATTAGCGGGACCCTACGACGAGAATTTAGCTTTATTAATATAGTTCCTGAATCAAGTTCACTGTTGTCCGGTAAAAAACAATTGTTGGAAAAAAGGTTTGATTTCGGTCAAAATAAGTGGGTTTATGTTTTGAAACTGATATCAAAGCCCCCCAATTTCAGCTGTTGGCTCTGAGGTGGGGTA
>NZ_JBLYEE010000016.1:0-96096 GCF_048515415.1 Pedobacter sp. N23S346 | reverse complement strand
ATCAAAATGATTACCGCAGATTTTACTTTTCGCTTCTGCGGAAATCTTCTGGATCAGTGGGCAAATTATTAGCCTAAACTACTGGTCTGGTGTCCCACCAACCAGCATAAGTTTAATTTATAGGCATATGTTTTATGTTGATTGAGAACAAACTAGATAGATGGAAAAAGTAAGATCAGCAAAGTATAGTTTAGCTCAAGCGATGTTGATAATACTTACTATTGTAAATATTTAAGCGATCGCATTATAAGGGTTATCCCGCAGATCAAAATGATCAACGCAGATTTTACTTTTCGCTTCTGCGGAAATCTTCTGGATCAGTGGGCAAATTATTAGACTAACCTACCGGTCTGGTGTTACACCAACCAACACAAGTTTATTTATAGGCATGTGTTTATGTTGGTTGAGAACCAACTGATAGATGGAAAGCAAATATTGAATCAAACTTCAACAATTGATTTAAGACAACTGCATAAAAAATAAGGGCATAAAAAAGCTGATTATGGTTATTAATCAGCTTTTTTATTTCTTTAGTACCGCTTATCGGCTTTTTTAGCTCTGAATATCTGAAAAAATACGCCCAGTGAGCTGAGTATAAAAAATACTCCCATGATTAAATTGATTCTGTCATCCATAGGTTCATAAAGTTTAGGAACTCCAAGCTAAAACATTTGGATGACATTTCAAAGACATAAACAGAAAAGGAGTAACTTTTTTCAGCTATTAATTATTTCAGGATCTCACCTAAAAACAATAAAGTGTGTTTCCATGCCCTTTTTGCCATTACTTCATTATAATCAGCAGATTTAGGATCAGTGAAAGTGTGTTTACTATCGGCATAAGTAATGATTTGCCAATCTGCCTTTCCTTCATTCATCTCTTTAATTAAGTTACTCATATCCTCAGGCGTAACGCTTTGGTCATCAGCTGGATTTTCAATCAGCATTTTTGTGCTAAGCGCCACATTCGATCTGTCGGCCGCTTTACCTAAACTCCCGTGGATAGATACCACACCTAGAACAGGGAAACCCGCACGAGCGGTTTCTAATGCTCCTGCCCCACCGAAGCAGTAACCAATCACCGCTAACTTATCAGTTGATGCACCTGCTTTCTTCAATTCTGCTAAGGCTAGTGAGATCCGTTTCTGATAAGACTGATAATCTTTTTTGTATTTACCTGAAATTTGAGCTGCTGCTGCATTGTCTTTAGGAGTGTTTCCTTCTCCATAAATATCGGCTATGAACGCAATGTAACCTTGTTTTTGAAGTTCGAGTGCCGCCGTTTTTGCTTCGTCATCTATTCCTTTCCAGGCTGGTAAAATTAATACCCCAGGCAATTTTTTCCCTGTGTTTGTGGTAACCATTCCGCTTAGTTTCTGTGTCCCATCAGCATAACTAACCGGTTTTAATTGTGCATTTGCAATGCCTGCAGAGAATAATAAAATACTTAAGAATAATTTGTTCATTGGATTCTAGATTAACATGTGGTGAATAAAATTTACTAACATACAAATGAATGGATAATTTGTTAATGTTAAAATCATTCCGGATGATATTATTTACACCATAGTTGATATGAATCCATCTGAGTAGTTACACAACAGACATTGTTTTTTGATAAACTGCTTTATATATTTGCTAAATAAACCAATGATCATCCTTATTGGTCTAAAAATCACATCCCATATGAAAAAGTACGCCCTCTTATTCACTTTGATCCTTTCTTTCTACTTTGCAAAAAGCCAGACACTCGTTTTAGCCAAAGATGCAGGGCAATATCTAGGCAAAACAGTAACCATTTGCGATTCGGTTTTCTCAGCAAAATCATTGGATAAATTAACATTGATCAATCTGGGTGGTGCTTACCCTAAAGAGTTGATTACAATTGTAATTAACAAGGCAGATGAAGCTAAATTTACTTCCGAACCAGAGAGCATGTTTTTAGGAAATCATATTTGCGTTACCGGAATAGTAACAGAATTTAAAGGTAAAAAACAAATTGTGGTTACTGAACCAAAACAGATTATTGTGAAATAATAAGAAAAAGCTGCAGCAAGACTTTCCTGCACGCTACTTTGATATTTTATAAAAACCTGATTGACATGAGCAATTAGGTTTTTTTTATTTAATAAACTAAAATAGGTACCATTCAAAATAAGCAAATTGTGCCTTCCACATTTTATGGAAGGCCAATTAATTGGAGTGTTAAGGTTAAATATAAATGAGTTAATGATTTGCCGGGGGTTGCATGATCAATAAAAATAACTATTCATTGATTGTGCAGTTTTAATATATTTCAAATCAAAGATTATTGATTGGTCTGATTGTTCCAAAAATGTTATATAGACAGGGTTATTTCCTTGATAGAAAGGTTAATTATAGGGATGAAGCTCAAAACCAGACCTTCTTAAAAAATCAAATAAGCAATGTAGAACTTAAGTGAAATAATTAAAGTGCCGCTATCCTTGTATTAAAAAATAATATTTAAACAAAAAATTACAGACCTATCTTATAATTTAATAGTTTTGAAAAATTCACTAGTATACCCAAATGAGGTTAAAACCTAATATTCTGCTATCTGTACTCGTTCTCCTGATCCTCGCATTTACTACGTTGAGTGTATTTATAGCAAAACATCCTATCTTACCATTTGATGTGGAAGTTTCTTTAATGGTTCAGAAACACCAGACAGCGTGGTTAGATAAAATCATGTTAGCCATTAGTTTTTTTGGCGAACTCCCTTTTTCTTTGCTTTCTGTTTTAGTGGTTGCCACTATATTTTACTGGCAAAAGTTTAAACGTGAGGCACTTTTTATCTCACTCATACTCCTTTCGGGTTTAGTTATTCTGGGCATAAAAAGCGTTATTAACAGACCGAGGCCAACAGCATCTTATGTGCGATTAGTGGAAGTGAACAGGTTTCAAAGCTATCCTAGTGGCCATGTACTTTCCTATGTGCTATTTTTTGGTTTCCTCATTATTTTAATGCGCACATTGAAGCATATCCCAAAAACCACCAGAAACATCACTACTGCAATTTCAGTGTTTTTAGTGGTGATGATTGCGCCTTCCAGAATTTACCTGGGTGCCCATTGGTTTACCGATACGGTAGGCGGTGTACTTTTGGGTATCATTTGTTTATTCCCGCTATGCTATTTCTATTTCAGAAATAAACCAGTTGAAGAAAATTAATACAAGCGTTATTTCCAGTGAACAAACAGATTCATATTCGAGCATTCAATATTGAATAAAGTATGAGAACTAACTGACCTATTGCTAAAAAAAATCTAATATTTTTGCCTTCATGATGGACAATAAACCGAAAGCATTTCTCTTTGATTTAAATGGCACGATGATCAATGATATGGAGTTTCATAATCACGCGTGGCACGAGATTTTAACAAAAGATTTGGGTGCTAATATTAGCTTTGAAGGCGTAAAAAAAGAAATGTATGGCAAAAATCAGGATCTTTTAGAACGGGTTTTTGGTGTTGGGCATTTTTCTCAGGAACAAATAGACCAGATCTCTATTGAAAAGGAACACCGTTATCAGGCGGCCTACAAGGCACATTTAACTTTAATTCCCGGATTGGATCATTTCCTGGATAAAGCCAAAAAAGCCAATATCTTAATGGCAATTGGCTCTGCAGCCATCCCTTTCAATATCAATTTCGTGTTGGATAATTTAAATGTCCGCTCCTATTTCGAAACAGTAGTAAGTGCAGAAGATGTAGAAAAAAGTAAGCCAGATCCGGAAACGTTTACTAAAGGTGCGAAGATTTTGGGTATTGCTCCTGAAGATTGCATTGTATTTGAAGATGCACCAAAAGGTGTAGAAGCCGCTCATAATGCCGGAATGAGGTGCGTCGCTTTAACAACTATGCATACTGCTGATGAATTTTCAGCCTACGATAATATTATTGCCTTTATTGAGGACTATAACGACCCGGCCTTAAATCAATTATTTTAACACGAAATAATTTCTCAGGAAAAAAAATTGGTTTGAACTAAAATTAGAAATGGGTATTTAATAGAATCTTCCTAATTTGCAGATCAAACCTAACCAAAATGAATAACAACATCTCAGCCGATCGATATCAAAAAATGAAATATAACCGCTGTGGCAACAGTGGCTTAAAATTACCTGCAATTTCACTTGGGCTTTGGCACAATTTCGGGCATGTAAATGATTATGAGAACAGTAAAAACCTGATCTTTACCGCTTTTAATAATGGAATTACGCATTTCGATTTGGCCAACAATTATGGTCCGCCTCCAGGCTCAGCAGAAGAGATTTTCGGCAGCATAATAAAGGGAGATTTCCAGGGTTATCGCGATGAAATGATCATTTCCACCAAAGCCGGATACACGATGTGGGATGGGCCTTATGGCGACTGGGGATCTAAGAAATACCTGGTTTCCAGCCTTGATCAAAGTTTAAAACGCCTGAAACTGGATTATGTGGATATTTTTTACCATCATCGTCCGGATCCCGATACCCCGCTTGAAGAAACGATGGATACCCTGAGTTTGATGGTACAACAGGGCAAGGCATTATATGTGGGTATCTCTAATTACAAGGCACCGGAAGCAGAAAAAGCCATTCAAATTTTAAAAGAAAATGGCACTCCATGTTTGATCCATCAGCCCAAATACTCCATGTTCGAACGTTGGGTAGAGGGTGGCTTGCTTGATGTATTGGAAACCAATGGTGTAGGCTGCATTCCCTTCTCTCCACTCGCCCAGGGTTTGTTAACGGACAAATATTTACATGGCATCCCGGCAGATTCCCGCGTGGCAACAAGTGGTGTCTTTTTGAAAGAGAGCAGCATTACGCCAGAAAAAATTGAGGTGATCTCCAGGTTAAATGAAATAGCAAAATTACGCGGACAAAAGTTATCGCACATGGCACTTTCATGGATTTTGAAAGATCACCGCATTACTACCGTATTGATTGGTGCCAGTAAACCAGAGCAGATAACAGATGCCATATTGGCTTTAGATAATAACACTTTTAGTGAAGAAGAGCTCAAAAATATCGATTTGATTTTAGCTTAAATGCTCCTACATACCAGGCCGGCAAAAGAACCCTTTGTTTTTTGCCGGCTTATTTTTTTAAAAAAGGCATCAACTCCATCCAGTGGTTGGTGGCTCACCAACCGCTTTCATCCTTGCCTCGGCTAGCCGCCGAAGGGCTTTTACTTTTGGCTTGGCCCAAAAGTAACAAAAGTCCAAGGCTTGGAACTGATGTCGGATTAGCTCGTCGAAATTTAAATAGCGGTAGCGCAAGGGCTCGATTTGTTTTAATAAAGATTTTATTTTAAGAGCCGTTCGTGCTACCTTGGGTTTGAAGTATTTGAAAGTGGGTGCAAAAATTTCAACGGCTTCTCCTTCCATCATTTCCTAGGCCGGATAGCAGGATGCATAGCGCAAAGTGCTAATCCAGCGGCGAAATAATCCTGTCAAGTTGAGGGATAATTTATTTCATAAAAATCAATATAAGTGACGTTTTTGTAATTAATTCATTTTTAGTTATTTAATAAATTATATCAATGGTAGCTTGTCGAAACATCGTTAAGGACATTTTTTCTATAAATCCTTCGACAGGCTTAGGATGACATTTCGAATTTATGATGCAGCCTCATTTTTTTTCATACAGGTGAAACAAGGCAAACTAAAGGTGCTGCATTTGGTTTAAGGTATATTAATTTATATTTTCCCTTATGGCCAAAGCCAACAAATCTATTTACAGCGCACTCGCTGCTAATTTACTTATTGCGGTTACCAAATTTATTGCCGGGGCGTTTACCAACAGCTCTTCTATGATTGCTGAGGGAATTCACTCAACCGTTGATACCAGCAACCAATTATTGCTCCTTTATGGTTTAAAGCGAAGTACCAAACCGCCTGATCAATACCGTCCATTCGGTTATGGGAGAGAACTTTACTTCTGGTCTTTCATTGTTTCTATTATGATTTTCGGTCTAGGTGGCATATTATCCGTTTTGCAGGGTATTATGCACATTCGCCATCCGGAAGAATTGGTTAATCCAGGCTGGAACTATGCTGTTCTGGCTTTATCTTTTGTGTTTGAGGGCATATCGCTTATGGTAGCCATTAAGGAATTTAACAAAACCAGAAATGGCTTAACCTGGTGGAAAGCGATCATTAAGAGTAAGGATCCTTCCGGATTTCTGGTGCTGTTTGAAGATGGTGCGGCCGTGATGGGTTTACTGATTGTATTTGTGCTAATGCTATTAAGTCATAGTTTAAACATGCCATTTCTGGATGGTCTGGCTTCTGTTTTAGTTGGGATCCTACTTATTTTTGTTTCCTTTATTTTGGCCAGAGAAAGCAGAAGTTTATTAATGGGCGAAGGATTGAGTCCTGAAACGCAACAGAAGTTGAAAGTATTGATGGAAAATGATGGGGATGTAATTGAAGTAAAAAGTATCCTTTCTACCTATCAATCACCTAAAGAAGTGCTGCTAATTCTGGTTTTAACCTTCCAGCCTGAGTTAGATACGGAAGACTTAACGGCAGCAATAGATCGCTTAAGAAGCAAGATTAAGACTGAATATTCGATCATCAAATTTGTGATCATTCAGCCTCAATCTGTGAATTCAGAAACTGAGGAACTCACTTAAATATCAACTTGCGAAGTTTTGGTGGCCTTTGCTGTGGGAAATACTTAGAAAGTTTTAGCTTCTCAGTTTACAAATCCTTCAGGTTAACCCTGTTTTACTTTCAGTTTTTGTTTTAAAACACCTGCGGCTTTAGTGTAGCCCCCATCCGCTCCATCTACAAAATGAATATGTTCATCTTCAAAATCACGGACGTAACAAGACATCACCGATTCACCGCTCACATAAATTCCGTAAGAAATTTCTCCATCGGTTTCTAAGCGATCCAAAGCCTCCTGTAAAACTAAACGCTGCTTTTCTGTTCCTGTAATTACAGTATTAATTCTGCCATCAATCACCAGCGTATCAGACATTTCTACCAGTTGTTGCAGGTATTTCTTTCCGCTATCGGTTCTGAAATAGACAAAGGCATACAGGTTTACGAACCAGTTTTTAATCAGTTCGAAAGTTTTTATTTTACCTAAACGATGTCTCATTTCCTTACCCAGGTTATTAAAGCTGGTTCGAAAAATTAACTTTGGAATTGAAATCGGCTTCCTTATTTCTGCTGATCCGTAAATCTGATCCAGGTGCTGAATAATTTTACTAAAAACTTCAGCCTGCTTATTACTATCCTGTGCTATAGCGATAAGGGTAACCACCTCCTCGCTATTTTCTGGCGGTTGAATTTTATCCCATCTACATTGCATTCCGGTGAGATCAATCTCCTCCTCTGTACTGTCATGTCCGGAAAGCAGGTAATCATCTCCTTTTATCAACTTTTCGGCATAATCCAGTCCATCGCCCAGAACAATTGGAATGGAAAATGTTTCGCCACTGTTAAATCTGCTGATTTTAAGTAAACAGCCATGATCATAGATTTCCTTGACCGAGACAATTCCTGTGCGCAATTCCAGATTAAAATTTGTTAAAGAATTGGCCCGGTATTTCAATAGTGCTTTCATTGCATCATCTACAATACTGGATGGTACGATGAAGGTAGCTCCGTCGCCACCAAAGAAAAACGGAACTAAAATGTCCGCTTTAAATGCAATGTTGAGCACCGTTACGATACTGCCTGTAGCAATCAGGTTTACATCTTCATGCAAGCCAGCATCAACAGCGCTTGTAGAACTCTTTATATCAGTTATAATCACAAACCAATCTTCCGGAACATCAGAGAAGAGATTTTTCTTAAGCAGTAACCTACTTAAATTAAGCCTGCTAATGGTTAAATTTGAATAAAAATGATCCTGATTTAAAGGCATAGAAAATAATTCTGCTACAATATACGCAATGCCTTGTATTGAAGGAAGACGAAATAAAATATTTTGTGGCTAACGGGCCTTAATAAATCGCCATTTCTGATAAGAATTCTGGCCTTTAAATAATCACTAATATTGTTCCTGATTTTCCGAGGTAGAAATAATAGTGTGATTCTTTTGTATAACGAATTTTTTCGATATCAGATACCCGTCCTGATTTTCCAAATTCATCTTCCACAAAATCTCCAACTTTAATTTTTTCAAGTAGAAACAGACTGGTAGATGACCTTTTAATTAGTGTAGTAAATTTTTCCATGATTGCGCTTTGGAAAAAATATACGAAATACAAAAGTGACTGGTTTTTAGCGGGCAGAAAATACCAATAAATGAGTATAAGATAATAGTCAGGTTTAATAATGGACAAGCTCATATACCCGCTTCATGTATAGTGCTTCGTCGATTTTAACAAAAAATTCCTGCCATTCATCCCGTGTAAAAACCAGGCTGATATCTGGAAATGGAGTGGATAGAATCACCACATCTTTACCATTTGGGTGGCGCTCTACAAAATCATCAAAATGCAGTTTTTTGGTTGCTGAATGAAAAGCATCGAACTGCTCAAAAGAAAAATTCATCAATACACCCGCACGCCAGATGTTTAATACTTTACAGTTTTTACATTGTGAAATGATAATGTTTTGACTTTGAGCAAGTATACTGGTGTTACACATGGCTGATCTAATTTGATTTTTAATAAAAGCAAATAGCATATTATTTAGAATAATTCCAAATAATATTTAAAATATTTTCTATGCCTTTACCAAAACAACCAATTGAGGTGATTACTGCAAAAAAAAATACCGGAGGACATCCGGCATTTTTTGATTATTTTTTCTTAGAAACTGTCTACATTTCATTAATGAAGATCAACTTGCGAGGTTTTGGTGGCCGTTGTTGGGGGAAATATTTCGAAAGTTTGTGGTATTATCATCAAAACTGACGAAATTCTTCAGCGCACAGGCTTTGGAAATTTCGTAAGTTGATAAATTCTAATTTTTAGACAGCTTCTTAGTTGGCATCATAGATAATCACCTTCTCGAAATAGATTTTAAATTCATCTAAGAAAGCTTTGTGTAAAGGGTGAACCTGATAAATATCGTGGCCTGCCATATCTTCAAAAAGTAAAAGCAGACTGAAGGTGTAAGTAATGTCTACTACTGCACGCTCAATTGGCGCTGGTGTTCCAAGATGAAAAGTTTTCACCACTTCAATTTGTTCAAGGGTTTCTAAACTTTTACGGAAAGCTACTTTTTGCTCTTCGGTGGTATCGGCTTTAAGCCAAAATAAAACGTGGTGTGCTATCATTTATTTATTTTTTTTCAAATATAAGAAAGCAGAAGATGATTTCGGGCTATCCGAAAACACTTTTAGCCTTATTAACCGCCTTTTTTAAATCGATACCCTTACCCAAAACGCCTTTAAATATGTCTCCCTCTACTTTTAAACGATCCAGCGCATTAAAAATATTGAAATCTTTCATTTTTAATCCTTTTTTCACTTCATCCCAATGTAAAGGCATGGAGACTGTAGCACCGATTTTTGGCCGGAGCGAATACGGACCAGCAATTGTTGCACCTGGTCTGTTCTGTAAAAAGTCTAAATACATTTTACCTTTCCTGGCCGATATCATTCTTTCGAGAGAGGTATATTCCGGAAGTTGTTTATGAACTAAATTCACCACCAGTTTGGCAAACATCTGACTTTGATCGTAGGTATATTTTGCATTTAGGGGAATATAAATGTGCATGCCGGTGGAACCTGATGTTTTGCAATATGACGGTACATCAATGGCATCGAGAATCTTTTTAGTTTCCAATGCAGCTTCCACTACCTGATCAAAAGTGTTTTTATCGGGATCGAGGTCGATCACACAGTAATCCGGATGATCCGGACTTTGAATCCGGCTAAACCAGGGATTCATTTCAATACAACCCAGACTCGCCATCCAGAGTAAGGAAGATTCATCTGTCCCGACCAGATATTCCTTTTTTTCACCATCGCCATTTTCGTATGGGAAAGTTTTTGCCCATTCCGGCGCTTTACCTTTTACATCTTTCTGGTAAAAACTTTTCCCATGGATGCCGCCAGGGAAACGGTTGAGCGATTGCGGCCGGTCTTTCAGATAAGGTAAAATATAATCTGCTATTTGATAATAGAAGTTGAACATATCGCGTTTGGTTACTTTATCTTCCGGCCAGTAAATTTTACTGAGATTGGTAAACTTAAGCTCGTGCCCCTTTACCTTGCGCACCTGGGTTTGTTCTTTTGGATTGAGTAAGGTTTTGCGCTCACCCTGCTTCGGCGCTTTGATGGCTTCACGATGTTGCTCTGGTTCGGTTTCCTGCTGTGCAACCACTTCTTCGGTTGCAATTTCTTCTTCGCGAATCACATCTTTCGCTTTTTTATCCTCACGCATGCCCTGAAAAGATGGGTGCCTGAAAACCCCGTCGTTAGTAACTTCTGCAAATGCAACTTCACATACCAGCTCTGGTTTTAGCCAGGTTGCCTTAACTTTTGGCGGGTTTGGTCTAAAACGCGATGGCTTATTCACATCAGGAAGTTCATCAAAAGGACTTTTATCGATGATTAAAGGCTCAAATTGTTTGATCATCGCTTTTTGTAACTGCTCAGAAAAGCCCGTTCCAACCTTACCCACATATTGTAATTTTCCTTTTTCATAAACTCCAAGCAATAAAGAACTAAATGCTTTTGAGGTATCTTCATTTTTAGTAAATCCTGCAATAACAACCTCCTGGCGCTTACTTATTTTAATCTTTAGCCAATCTTTTGATCTTCGATCTGGTATATAAGTACTATTTGTTTTTTTAGCGATAATACCTTCCAATCCCATTTTTTCTGCCGCCGCGAAGAAATCGATTCCGCTGGCTTTAAAGACTTTTCCGAGCCGAACACGATCATCATCACTCGGCAGAACGTCATTTAAAATAGCCTGACGCTGGTAGAGTGGCAGATCCATCAGGTTTTTCCCATCGTGCCACAACAAATCAAAAACATAGAAAATAAGTTCACCATCGGCCTCACTTCGCCAGTTTTGTAAGGCACCAAACTGGGAAATGCCTTTATCATTTAACACTAAAATTTCACCATCAAGTACTGCATTGATTTTCCATTCGGACAGTAAATCATATATGGGATAAAATTTGTCGTTAAAAGACTTATTATTCCTGGATAATAAATCTACATTACCTTTATTTACAAAAGCCAATGCCCGGTAGCCATCCCATTTCACTTCATATTGCCAGGCATCATCATCAAATGGTTCGTCAACTAAGGTGGCCAACATGGGTTTAATGGCTGTAGGAATTGCTGATTTTGGAGCTTTCCTGAGGATGCTTTTTACATCCACATCCTCCTGCTCACCAATTGTCTCTGCATCTGGTTCTTTTACAACAGTTTTTTTAGAATCATTAACTTTTTGTTCTTTTCCATCCTTCCAAACCATTTCAGATGTTTTTTCCATCGCGCTGATGGTTTTTCCGGAAAGCACAGATTTATCTTGTTTAGTAATTTCTTTTGTAGAGGCAAAGTCGTCTTTGTGCTTAATTAAAAGCCAACCATTTTCGCCCATACCTTTTGTTTTCACCAAAGCAAATTCGCCCTTTAGTTTTTCACCATTGAGTTTTATTTTTACTGAGCCATCTGCAAGTTGTTTTAACAGGTGTTTTTCCTGTGCTTTTTTACCCTTGATTTCTTCTATCGGCTCATAAGTACCTTCGTCCCAAACAATCACTGTTCCACCGCCGTACTCTCCTTTTGGAATTGTGCCTTCAAAATCCTTATAATCAAACGGATGGTCTTCGACCATCATAGCCAGGCGTTTATTTTTTGGATCAGTAGACGGGCCTTTCGGCACGGCCCAACTTTTAAGTACACCATCCATTTCTAACCGAAAGTCATAGTGTAACCGTGTAGCATCGTGTTTTTGAATAACGAATTGTAATTTATTCTTATCCTTACTTTTTCCGGCTTTAGGCTCGGCAGTTTTAGAAAAATTGCGTTTAGATTCGTATTGTTTCAGGCCCATGATGATTTTATTTTCGTGAAATTTCTATTGATTAACAGTATATCATATAGAAACTTTAAAACAGTATTAAAACCTAAAAGGTTTTATAGGTGAGTTAGGGACATATAAAGCTTAGATTTAAATTTTGGCTACTTCTGAGCGACTTTCTGATTAAGTTTTCAAAACTGTGTTATGTAAGATCATCAAAATTCAAATCCTGACAATAAGAAAACAAATCCTTTAAAATGAACAAAACTTCCAGATAGGATTTGGTGTTTACTAAGTATCAATTAACCAAATTATAGACCTATGGAAATTAAAAATATTTCGACCACAGCTCGTAAAGAGTTAATCGACATTTCCGATGAACAAGATCGCAATTACTGGGCAACACGCCTTGGTGTAAGTTGTGAAAAATTAAAATCGACCGTTAAGGCCGTTCAAAGCATGGAATTTTCAAAATTGAAAGACCATTTGAGAATGGAAAAAATTAAGACGGCAAGTACCTACCAGCGTTTCTTAAATTCCTAATAATAAATCATGATCGTTGAAGAGAATAATATGAGCAGTGGAAACGTGACCAGTAAAATTGTCAGTAAAAACCAGTTAGTTGATTTACCTGTTCAGGGTAAAGCTTTTACCAACAAAACTAAACCCGATGCCATTAAGCATCCAAATGCAATCATTAGAACATTAACCTTTTCGTATCCAAAAAACGGATTGGCTAATTTGCTTTAATCACAAAAAAACAGGTTTTAGAAAAACCTGTTTTTTTTATTCCTCTGATTTTAAGACCAATATTGATCTGCCTCCAACAACAAGTATTTCTGATGCTTCGTGTAAGGTTAAGTCATTTTTCGAAATTTCTCCAGTTGACGTATCCAATACTTTTCTCCATTTTTTCGCATAGTCTTCTTTAGGCAATTTATAATTTATGCCTTCATAGTGCGCATTAAAAATAATGAAGAAATGATTATCCAGAATATCTTCGCCCATTGGTCCTTTACTCTGTATTCCTTCACCATGGAAATAAATCCCGATGGAGCGGGCAAAATCACTTTCCCAGTTATAGCCTTTCATGGGGTTGCCATCAGGTGTAAACCAGGCAATATCTTTCAATCCATCCTCACCAACTTCTTGTCCGTTAAACCATTTCCTTCTTCTTAAACTCGGATGATTTAAACGGAGCTGAATTAATTGCTGTGTAAAGTACAATAGTGATTCATCGATCGAAGCCCAATCCAACCATGACAATTCGTTATCCTGACAATAGGTATTGTTATTTCCTTTTTGTGTTTTACCCATTTCATCACCAGAAACCAACATCGGAATGCCTTGTGATAAAAATAAGGTTGCCAGAAAATTTCTCTTTTGTTGCTGGCGGAGATTGACAACATGCAAATCTTCTGTTTCTCCTTCTGCCCCACAGTTCCATGATCTGTTATGGTCTTCACCATCCGTATTATCATCCAGATTTGCCTCGTTGTGTTTTTCATTATAGGACACCAAATCATGAAGCGAAAAGCCATCGTGCGCAGTAATGAAATTAACACTGGCTGTTGGTCTGCGGTAATCTTCCTGATATAAATCTGGACTACCTAAAAAGCGTTGTGCAAATTCTCCGAGCATATTTGGGTTTCCACGCCAATAGTCGCGCATGACATCGCGGTACATTCCATTCCATTCTGCCCAGCCCGGCGGAAATTTACCCACTTGATAGCCGCCATTGCCCACATCCCAGGGTTCTGCAATCAGTTTTACCTGAGAAATTACAGGATCCTGGTGAATAATATCAAAAAAAGCACTTAACCGGTTGACTTCATGTAGCTCTCTGGCCAATGTAGATGCCAGATCGAAGCGAAATCCATCTACATGCATCTCCTGAATCCAATACCGCAAACTATCCATCATAAAACGAAGCACGTTTGGAAGCATAGAATTCAAGGTATTTCCAGTTCCGGTGTAATCGGTATAGTATCGTTTATTTTCTTCCAACCGGTAGTAGGCGCTATTATCAATTCCTTTAAAAGACAAGGTTGGGCCAAACTCATTTCCTTCTCCTGTATGATTATAAACCACATCCAGAATCACTTCAATACCTTCCGCATGCAATGCTTTAACCATATCCTTAAACTCATTCACTTGTCCTCCACGTATATCAGAAGAGGCATAACGAGAATCTGGAGCGAAAAAGCCAATGGTATTATAACCCCAATAATTGGTAAGTCCTTTTTCTTGCAAGTGATGATCAGAAATGAATTGATGTACCGGCATCAGCTCCACTGCAGTTACGCCTAGTTTTTTTAAATAATCTATGGCAACCGGATGTGCCAGCCCCGCGTATGTACCACGAATATTTTCGGGAATATCTGGATGGGTTTTGGTAAAACCTTTCACATGCATTTCATAAATCACGGTTTCGTGATAATCAGTTTTAGGGTGAACATCACCCGTCCAGTCGTATGCCGGATTAATCACAACTGATTTGGGAATAAATGCGGTATTATCACTTTCGCTGAAACTCAGATCCATAAGCGGATGACCAAGTTCATATCCAAACAGCGCATTATCCCATCTGATATTACCTGCAATCGCCTTTGCATAAGGATCGAGCAGAACTTTATTTGCATTAAATCTAAATCCGTTTTCCGGTTGATAAGGTCCGTGTACACGGTAGCCATAAAGCTGCCCCGGTTTGATATCTGGAATATAGGCATGCCAGATTTCATGAGACCTTTCTAAAATTGTTACGCTGCCTGTTTCGGTCTCTGCATGTTCACTATCATAAAAACAGAGTTCAACTGCAGTGGCATTCGCCGCAAAGATTGCGAAATTAACTCCTTCACCATCCCATGTGGCACCTAATGGATAAGCTTCTCCTGGAAATTGTAAAAGTTCGGGCATTATTTTAAATTAAGTTTGGTATATATAACGATATCGCCAATGCAGAAATATTTAAAATTTCATTAAATAATTCTCCTGATTAACCTACTTACAAGTAAAATTAACACCTAAAAGTTTTAACAAAAATAAATTCACAAACGGAAAACATGTTTTCCGTACCCTATTTAAAGTGAAAATAATATGCTTGAAGTAACTGGCACACCGATCTACTTCACGAAATGTTGGTACAAAGTATTTATTGCCGCTCTGGTAAAATCAGGAAAATCACCCGTGTAGGTGGCATTTATTCCATTGGTGATGATAACGAAACCAAATTTTTCTTTTGGATTAAAAAATAGGGTGCTGTAGAGTCCATAAGCCGAGCCGGTATGGCCGATGAGCTTCACTCCCGGGATTAAAGTACTGGATTGCCGAAGGGCTAAACCATATTCTTCTTCCTCGGTAATTTTAGTTTGCATCAGCTTAGCGTGCTTTTTGGAGATGATTTTGATACCATTTCCTGTCCCATAGTTCATATGCATGATCATGTATTTCGCCAGATCGGGAGCGGAGATTTTCATACCACCGGTTGGTGAAAAAATTGGCGTGCTGTAACCCATCACATATTTTTTAATTTCTTCTCTGCGTGGCGCATACGCCGCTGGGGATGGTGTGAAGCTTTTGGTATCGGTGTGGTATTCATATAGCTTCACAAAGCGGGTACTATCTAAAGCGTCAACACGATAGCCGCCATACAGACCAAGTGGCTTTAAAACATGATTTTCGACATACTGATCAAAACGCTCACCTGATTTTTTTTCGATGATTGTTCCAATAAGATTGAAATTCAGGTTACAATATTGATAGCCTTTACCGGGTGCATAATCGTTATAACACTTTGCATAATCAGGATTTTTACCTGGATTAATCAAATCCAGATTTAGGTATCCTTGACTGTCATTCAGGCTGGAAGTATGTGAAAGCGCCATCTTTAAGGTGATCTTTTGATCGGGAAACTTCGGATTTCTTATCTTGAAGCCCACTAAATCTCCAAAATCATCGTCTAAAGATAATTTGCCAGATTCAACCAATTGCAAAATTGAGGTGGCTGAAAAAGATTTTGAAATGGATGCGATTCGAAAAATATCAGCATCTGTTAATGGTGTTTGATTTTCTAAATCTTTTAAACCAAAAGAATGGGTATAAATGATTTTCCCTTCTTTAACTACAGCAACTGAAGCGCCAACGGCACTAAATTTATCCATCACCTTTTTAAAGTCGGCTTCGGCTACTTCATATTGCGCTTTTGCGTTGCCAAACTGAAGTAGAAAAAAAGCTAAAACAATTAATGTTTTTAAGGAAGGGAGATGAATCATACTGTAATTGAAGGATTAAGAAAATTTAGATATTATTATGGTTGTTGTATCAAAAAAGGGTTATTTCATATCATTCGTTTCCAGCCAATGCCCATCCGGATCCTGAAAATAAATTTGTTTAACACCATCAACGCGCACGTTGATTGCACCTGATTTGCCCGTCCAGTCTTCAAAAGGAATGTTTTTACCGCTTAAGTTTTTAATAAATGCTTCGATAGACGGAACGCTAAAACAAAGGTGATCGTTTTTATCAAACTTTTGCGTGCTTTTTGCCCCTTGGATCAGGTGTAATGCACCGGCATTCCCTAGTGAAAACCACGTGTGTTTGCCATCTTTAAATGGTTCTGGAATTTCTTTAAAATTAAAAACACTTCCATAAAAAGTAGTCGATTTGCTTAAATCGGTGACATAAACCGCGATGTGATTTAAAACTGCTGGTGTTTGCTGTGCCATAGATTTTTGAAAGAAAAGAAATAAAAACAGGAAGAGTGAGGGAAGTATAATTTTTCTCATTACTAAAGATCAGATTTTAAAGATTAATTCTATTCAAAAATTCTAACTTTTTATTCACCTGACTTACAAAGTTACAATTGCTTTCTCCTTTAAACTGGTATGATCATCTGGTGCCAAAAGAGAATAAACCCATCTGGCTGGGATGAGATAAAATCTTTTGAATACGAAGAAAAAAATCTGGTTGTAGCGTCTCGCTACGATTCAATACGTATATAGCGATTGTAGTAAGATTGCTTCGTCGGCTGAAGGAGCCTTTTCGCAAAAGGACGAGAATGGAACTGCAATGAATAATATCTTCTTTGTCTTAGCCAGACGGGCGTCTTTCTTTTTCTTGGCAAAAAGAAACAAAAGCCAAGGCTTGCATCCTTTCTTGAATAGCAGCATCGAAATTCTTAAAGCGGAAATATGAGGCTTAGCCCTTACTTAAACCCGCCCTCGCTGCATATTTCCTTGGCCATTCGGGGTAGGTAAATTTGTGCAAGAATTTCAATGTGCTTTTCGGCGAAATCCTGCTAGGCCGGATGCGTAATGGGTAAGGAAGGTAGGTTTATCAAGGTTTGTTTAGTCCAACGACAATCAAATGGTGAGATAACCACCCCGCCTTTCAGGCACCCCTCCGGAGGAGGGGAATTGCAATACGCAGATAACAATCGTTATAAAAGCCCGATAAAGCCAAACCACTGTCTCTTCGTTCTGCTCTTAGATCGGCATGGTCATTTTTTCGGGATCCCTTGAGAAATCCATTTTGCTATGAATCGTCCTCCTGAACTTGATTCAGGATCTTAACTAGATAGGTGCTGAACTAAATTTACTGCGTAGCTTTCCGCTGCGCTACAGGTCAGCATAACGAATCGATTAGTGCATCCCTCGAGAAATCCATTTTGCAACGAATCGTCCTCCTGAACTTGATTCAGGATCTACCAAAATAGGTGATGAACTAAATACCATTGACGTAATTGCCTAACTGCTACGAAAATCAGGAGCCCCCATATTTCGCTAAAAACGTTTTCTTCAGCACCATTTGCAAATAGCTATAATTTTCGGAGACCTGATAACGCGTTCTCAGCCGATACAAAAAATGGCCACCGAAGTCTATAAAAACCGGACAGGCCACATTAAGCCATGCCTGATGCGGATTTCGCCAGCTAAAAGCATAAAACTCTGAAGTAATCGGAATTGTGTTTAAATCACGATGGTAGAAGTTAAGCACTTCAGCATTTGGATTTTGACGGAGGGCATCTATCTTCCGAATCATCGAAAGATGTTCTGAATTGCGAAACTCGTAATTTTCTAACGCCGGATGATTGGGTTTAGGCAAGGCTTTCAAGATTTTAAAGCCTTTGAATTTTAAGCCATTTACGATCCAAATCAACTTAGGATAAAATGCTTCACGTGCCTGTAATTCTTTAAAAGTAATTGGGGAATTTTGAAATTCAATGGTTACTCCGGCTGTTGTATGAATATCAGCACGGTGGTATTCCTGAAGTTTATCATCAAAAAAGTTAACCTCACGAAAGCTAACTGGAAATTTCTCTTTCCATTCCCGGTGCCAGATGGTTTCGTTTTCCCACCAGGAATCACATTTGGCAGCAACGGCATGCGCCCAATGGTGAATTTTGATGGCACCACATTTTGCGATTACCTTTTTGCCGCAGCCAATACAAATTCCATGGGCTCCTTTTGCTGCCGCAGTCTTATCGCCACCTAATAATGCATATTGCATTTGAAAAAACTACTATTCATTACCCTTAAAAACATTCATTACCGCAGTTTTCCATTGAATGTAACCTAAATCGCCACACACGCGACCAACAAAATGTTCTATTTCCTCCGGCACATCATTAACAATACGCCACCTGATTTTATATTTGGGATTGTAGCTAATGTAAACCACTAAATCATCACTACGTTGACCAACAGTTTCGAGCGCTTGTAAATGAATATCGCGTAAATCATCTGCCGCTACCCGAAGTCGCTCATTCATAATCTTGCCCAGCGAAAGATCTGGTCGAAAATCTGTTTCTAATATCGCTAAAACTGTAACCGTCATATTATTCCCTATTCTTCAAAAACAGAAAACCTGCTTTCTTCGCTTAATAATCAATATAATCTCCATGTGAGACAAACAAATTTATACTAAAATAATTAGCAAACAAAAATATTATCTGTTATTTTTTTTAGTTGAATGTCATTTTGAAAAACCGTACTGTAAGTCAATGAGATAGCGAGTTAGCCAGTGCTGTTCTAAGCCAAAGAGAATGAATCAATAGCTATTTAAATAGATCCTGAATCAAATTCAGGAGGATGGCCGTGCTAAACCACCGTTCATACTAATACAAAAGCCTCTTTTTTATCTGGCGAGTGAAATAAAAAAAAATGAGATCTTGAAAAATAAACAATAGAATTAATTTCTGAAGGACGTTTTAGTTCCAAATTGTGAATAACATCTCCCGCAAACAGCACTTAGTTCATCTCAATTCTATGCATCTTTGCAGAAGTTAAGCAAAGGCTTTTTTTTAGGAGATCAGTAAGTAAAGATGCACACCAATAATCATTCAGAAAATTCGAATCAAGATAACCAGCTCATCCTCGATTTTATTAAATCCACCAACCAACCTATCTTTTTAACAGGTAAGGCAGGTACCGGAAAAACAACACTACTCCGAAAAATCAAAGAAACGACTGCAAAGAATTTCGCAGTTGTGGCGCCTACTGCGGTAGCAGCGATAAATGCTGGCGGGGTAACCATTCATTCTTTTTTCCAAATGCCTTTTGGGCCGATTATTCCAATTCAGCAATCTGGAGAGGCAGCTAAAGATTTAAAATATTCTGAAGATAAAATTAAGTTACTTAAATGCCTTGAACTGCTCGTTATCGATGAAATTAGTATGGTGCGGGCAGATATGCTCGACTTTATTGATTATACCTTAAAGAATGTTAAGGCATCTAATTTACCCTTTGGTGGTGTTCAGGTATTGATGATTGGTGATCTTTACCAACTTTCGCCAATAGCGCATGATGCCTGGCATATACTGAAAGATTATTACCTCAGCCCCTATTTCTTTGATAGCTTAATTCTTAAGCAGATTTCACTCGTAACCTTCGAACTTGAAAAAGTTTATCGCCAGTCTGATCCACTATTTCTGGATATTTTAAACAAGATCAGAGAAAATACGCTCACTCCTGCCCTCCTTGATCAGTTAAACGAGCACTACGATCCTACGCTTGCTGATGCCTGGAAAGAGGACTACATTACCTTGACCACCCATAATAATCTTGTTGGCCAGATTAATACGGAATGCCTTGAAAAACTGGCTGGCCAAACCCATGCCTTTCAGGCGAAAATTACAGGCGATTTCCCTAAAGATGCTTATCCGGTTGATGATGTCCTTCATTTAAAGGTCGGTGCCCAGGTGATGTTCATTAAAAATGATTCATCAGGAAAAAGGCTGTATTACAATGGAAAAGCCGCTAAAGTTGTCGGGATTGAAAATGATCGTGTTCGGGTACAATTTTTAGATGATAGTCAGGCTTTTGAAGTAGAACGGGAAGAATGGCAAAATGTTAAATATGCCCTCGATCAGGAGGAAAATAAGATAAATGAAACTAATACCGGGACTTTTGCTCAATATCCGTTCAAACTTGCCTGGGCAATTACCATTCACAAAAGTCAAGGCCTGACTTTCGAAAAAGCCATTGTAGACATTAGTTCATCTTTTACGCATGGCCAGGCTTATGTGGCCTTAAGCCGATGTAAGAGTTTAGAGGGCCTGCTGCTAAAATCTCCGGTTAAAATGGAAAACATTATGACGGATAAGCGGATTATTGCTTTCACGGCAGATGCGGTAAGCAGGAAACCCGTAACCGATGATTTGGTATCTTTCCAGAAACAATATGCATGGAACCTGGTCGATGATTTGTTTGATTTTAATGCTATTGAGGCTTATTGGAAGATTTTAAAAATATCGAAATTTAGGGCAAATGATGAAAACGCCGCATTAAACAACCTGCAAATGGCCGTTACTGATCTTTTAGAAAAAGATATTATCCGAATTGCCAGAAAGTTTAAAGATCAGGAACTTGCTAAAATAAATAAGAATACAAATCTGGATGATGATGAAATATTTTTAGAACGACTGGCTAAAGCAGCAAAATATTTCATTCCAAAACTGGAGACGGTAATTAACGAAATGAGCAAATTTGCAGGTCTGAGCATCTACCTGGACGAACAATCGGAAAAAATTTTGGCTACCCTGAGCAATTGTGCCAATGCACTGAATGTTAAATTTTCGCTCTTTAAATTTAACTGGAGCCCGTTTTCGCTTGATGAATACACGAAGACTTACCTGGCCTCCACAAATAAATTCGATCAACGCCCTAAAAAAACGAGCGTGGTAAAAGCCGTGCTTCCGAAAGAAATTGTTAACCAAAAATTATATCAAAGTCTGGTGGCCTGGAGAAAGACCGTCAGCGAAGCGCGTAACGTTCCGGCGCATACCATTTTATCAGACCTTGCCCTATTGAATGTTGCCGCTAAACCGCCGAGATCAACTGATCAACTGGCTGCAGTAAAAGGTGTTGGAATTGGAAATGCTGTAGATTTAGGAAGAGAAATTTTGAAAATCGTAAATGAGTTTCTTGGTGCAAGCACGCTTTTTTAAAGTTCGCCGAATAATTTAAAATAGGCGTAGGTAATTAAAATGCCTGCAAAAAAACACAACATCCTTATTAACCACATGTTTAAAATATTCTTGCCTTGCTGTGTGATGCTTTCTTCCAAACTTTTAAGCAACTGATCTTGCTTCAGTGTTTTTTCTTTAAGATCGAGGTTTTCATTCTGCAAATCAAAAACGCTTTTCCCTGTATCTTCTTCTAATTTCTTAAGTGCATAACGACGCTTGAATCCACCTTCACTAATAAACATGTCAACACCTGCCTGTTTACCCACCATTGCAGGCAGGAAAATCCCATCAACCTGCCCAACCAGTATCACTAAATTCATCTGCACTAAAAAGTCTAAATAATCAGAAGCCAGGCTGCCGTTACCTCTGAATATTTTAAGCACACGGTCTGATTTGATGTAAACTTCTTCATCAAATTCATTTAGGATATTATCCAAAAGCTCACATTTAGCCGGAGTTAAACTGATGGAGGGATTCTTCATTTAGTGGAACGTTGATAATATCTGGCAATAAAGCAAAAATATATCTAATCAAAAAGTTTTATATGTTAAATAACAACGTAATGTTTAAGTAAACGGATTGCTTTCTACATAAAAAGATTTTCTAATGACTTTCATTTTTATAGAAATCAAAAACTTATTGCAAGATTATGCTGTTCTCAAAATAAAGATTTAAGGTATGAGAGATCAGGAAGAAACACCGAAAGACGAGAAAAAAAATGAAGATTCAGATCAGTCTCAAATTCATAGTGCTGAAGGAAATGCTGGGGAAGAACAGGATGATTCTGAATATACGGAAGAGGAGATCCCTTTTGCGGATGGTGAGGGAACTAAACTGGATGAATGGATTGATGAAGAAGACGAAGATAATGATGAGTAAACATAAATGGCGTGCAATTGATGCACGCCATTTATGTTTTATTACAAAGGTCCTGAATCAAGTTCAGGATGACGACCGCTTTAACCCACCGTTCATGCTAATGCAAAACACTAGGTTGTGTATATCAAACATTATTCTGAACGGCAGATAATTAGTGAAAAATAAATTCTTTTATGTTAATTATAGATTGAAAGTATTGGCTTGTTTAAGATGTGCTTTCAATTTTGGGAGTTGTTTCGATGCATACTTTCTTACCGCAGCATCTGATGACTTTGCAGCCTCTTCAAATAAAGCAATGGCTTTCTGATGATCAGCAATCATTGCAACTATATAGGCCTGATCTAAAGCAGAACCACTCAATTTCTTTAAATCATCTACCGATCTTAATATTTCACTTTCCTGATTGGGTGCATCACTTTTCACATTACCTGCTGCCTCTGGCTGATTTTGATTCCTGGTCGTATCCTTCATATTTTCAGGTGCAGAATCAACCCGACCATCCGGTCTTAAATTACCCGGAAGGGTACTCATTGGTAAAGTTACATTCTTGGCTTTAGCTAAAGTTTTCAATTCTTCGTTCGCTTTGGTATGATCATCGATAATCATCTTCGCATAAGCTTTTATTTTCGGATCTGTAGATTTTTCGTTCGCCACACCACTTAGCTGCACTTCTTTCATGCCCATTAGTTTGGCCTGCCTGATGAAATCTTCTACAGTTATATCAGCTTTTGCTGCAGATTTATAAACTGGTTGCTGATCATTGGCCAATGCCATTTGATCAAAACTGGTAATGGATAATAAAACGACAGCGGTTTTTGCCAGAGTAGAGATGATATTTTTCATAATTGCTTTCTTTAATCTTAAATGATAACCGGGTTCAGATAAAAAAAGTTTCAGCAATATTGAGGCAGAATTAAACTGCCTATCGCTCACAAACTATTTAAAACAATTAATTTACAGGTAGAAGCTACCGATATAAAGAAGAGCCGCAAAACTTACAGAACAATGCATTGCTATCATGCCCTTCCCTGCTACAGTTTGGACAAGATTCTGGCATTTCCTTTTTTTGCCTTGCTGCAAGCGCAATATCATGGGTAATGATTCCTGTAGGTACCGCAATAATGGCATAGCCAATTAGCATCACTACTGAAGCAACAAATTTTCCCATTGGTGTAATTGGAGAAATATCACCATAACCAACAGTTGTAATGGTTACGATGGCCCAATAAATACTCTCAGGAATGTTAGAAAAACCATTCTCTTTCTTTTCGACCAGGTACATAATCGACCCTAAAATTACCGTAATGGTGAGTACGGTGAGCAGGAAAATGCTAATTTTCCTTAAACTATTTTTTAATGCATGCGTTAAGAAATTAATCTCTGTTAAAAATTGTCCAAGCTTAAAAATCCTGAAAACCCGGAGCAATCTCAACGCCCTGAATACAAGTAACGATTGCGCACCAACGAAAAAGATGCTTAAATATGATGGCAGCAGCGAAATCAGGTCGATAACGCCCAGTGGGCTCCATACAAACCGGAATGGCTTTCTGATGCTCACCAATCTTAAAATATACTCTACAGTAAACAATGCAGTAAAAATCCACTCCAGCGTATTAAATAAGGGGCCGTAGTGAGCATGGATACTTTGCACACTATCCAGCATAATGATGATAATACTGGTAAATATGGCAAGAAGTAAACCAATGTCGAAAGCTTTTCCGGCAGGTGTATTCGATTCGTATATAATTTCGTGAAGTTTAAATCGCCAGTCGGTATTTGAATCTGGCTTGATATGTTCTTTGCTCACTTTTAATTTAAAAATTTATGTTTTCAAGAAGTTTTAAAAAGGGGAAAAACCTTTAAGATTTTTCCCCTTGAATATAATGTTAGCTATTTTTCATGGATAAACCTAGCCGTTTTGCCTATCTTGTTTTGCAGGCGCCTTCTGCTTTTTCCATTTTATTTGGTTTTTGATAAATTCTGATGATAAAATAACATAGAAACTGAAAACATGGTTTTTAGTTATAATTTCTTCAGTAGTGTTAAACATCAATCATTTTTAAAAATCCCAAACATCGAATGCGTAATGCTGTTAGAATTAAATGCGGCTACCTTTACTCCTGATCTTAGGCATGCTTTTCCACATCGAACTAAAAGCACAATACAGCGATTCTACACAGTATCATATCCTACTCTCTTCTACCGGCTCCATTAACCGAACCAATGAAGACAAGGCATATCTGTTAAATAATGTTTTGAATTTAGGAATGAAAAAAAAGGCTTTCGTTCTGAATTCATCATCAAGCTGGCTCTATGGAAAACAAAATAGTAGCCTGAGCAATAATGATTTTTCAAGCACGTTAAACTTCAATCTTTACAAAACATTTCCTCACTTTTATTACTGGGGATTGGTAAATTATAACACGAGTTATTCCTTGAAACTTAAAAATCAATTGCTTGCCGGCGGTGGAATTGCCTATAGCATTTTGGATAAACCAGATGCTTACGTGAATTTGAGTGATGGAATTTTGTTTGATCAGAGTAGCCTCATTGTTGGCGAAAGCTATAATACCTATCGTAACTCTTTACGTTTACAATATCATTTCGCAATCAAAGAAATTATCGTAATTGACGGTAGCCACTTCCTTCAGAATTCATTTGACAGAAAAGGTGATCACATTATCAGATCGACGACATCGATTGGTTTGAAATTAAGGAAATGGATCAGCCTGACTACAGCCTTAAATTACAACAGGTTAAATATTACCGGTCGGGAGAATCTTAACCTTACTTATGGATTAAGTATCGACAAGTATTTTTAGGGAATTAGCTATTTAATTGCAGGCTTTTCTTTGTGAGGGGATATCGAGCCAACAAGAAACTTTCCATAGCGGCACAAAATGTTGGATAGCAGGCCTGTTTGCTTAGATTTTCTAACATTTGAGCATGACTAATGACACTGAGGCTTTTATTTTCAGCGATTAATTCGGCAATAAAAATCACGGCATCCCAAACACCATCCATCAGAAAAAAATCAAATGCTTTTAAAATGGTGTTCCATTGGGTATGAAGTGGACGAAGCAAAAAGTGCCTGGAAACCGGAAGCAAGTGTTTACTGAAACGTTCGTAATCTTCACCACAACCCTCCGTAACCATCATGGCCGCATCTGCCGGAAAATTAAATTTTTCTATGCCGATGATGTCCTTTCCATGTTTATAAATACTGGCTGCACAAACGGAGGAGATATCAATTAAGGCCAGGTGATCGTAAATATTAGGATGCATGGTCTTTTTAGCATCTCTAATGAATTTTAATCCAACGATACCTTTTTTACCTTCTGATTTGAAATTAAGATCTATACATAAAAGTTCAAATTCCTGCTGAAAATTTAACGCCATAACATAATGTGCCGCCTCAGTAACAAAATACCGGAGATCGAGCGTAGGCGTATGTTCCACTTGCTGAAAAGATAAAATAGAAAGTTGCAATAGTAAAGTTGTTCGGTTTCTTTTATACCAGGATATTTTCAATATCAAAGCAAAGCTCAAATTTAACATTTTGCCGCAATGCATTAGACATTTCAAAGTCGATTTTGTGCAGTAAAGATGCTTATCCACTGTGTGACAGGGAATAAAAATACCCACACCAGGAAAATTTGAAATGTTGAAAATTCTTTACAATTCTAATCAACTGGAAACCAGCAGATAATCATATTTATTCGAGCGGTGTTGATAAAAGCATTATTCAATTAATATTCAAATGATAATTTTGTGTTATGGCAAATTTAAACGTGAGAAAATCGATACAAACCAAGATAGAATCTTTAAGTAAGGAGATTGAAAATCTGCAGTCAGAATTAGTAAAATGGGAAAAAATTGCAGCTGAATATGAAGTTAATTCTGAAAGCATCGATTTGATCTTATCTATACAACAACCCGAAAAAGCCGAAGGCAGCCGGGCGAAAAAAGTAAAACAAGCGTAACGTTTGTTTTTAGGAGAAGAAGGCTGCAAGATCTAATTTTGATTGATTTTGCAGCCTTTTTATGATGTTGTCTTTGTAATATGAAAATAGATCCTGAATCAAGTTCAGGAGGACGTATTGATCGTAGCGGGACGCTACAACCTGTACAGTTCAGGAGGACGATCAAGGATACCTTAATTTATAACATTTTCTATTTTTCGAACTGGAATTTTAGCTCTTGGCTTACTATTTTGAATTAGATTTGCACCTTCTGTTTTTAAAGGTTCCTTCGCTTTCCCTTTTTTCTTAAACTTTCGTCCATACCAGATCAGGAAACCCGTTATCGGTAAACTTGCACCTATCAGCGAAGCCAGAAAAGCCAGCACTTTCCCAGGGAAACCCAAAATACTGCCCACATGAATATCGTAATTCATCTTCCTTAGCTTTCCGCCGAAACCAGAAGCTTCATAAGGAACAGCGTAAACACCTTTGCCTTTCAATTCCTGAAGCGTATGTTGGTCGAAAGCATAACTGAGGTTATTATAAAACTGGCCTTTATTCGGGTAAACAGTAATGTTAATCACTGCTTTTGCTTTAGAAGAATCGGGAAAAGTATAGTAGAAACCTTCTGATTTTGGATGCTTCTTAATCACCGTATTCCAAGCCAGATCCATTGCTTTTGCAGGCGTGTAGAACTTTCCGGCCTGTAAAGAATCAGATTCTAGTCTGTCGAATTCACCTAATTTATCGCCACCACTGGTTACCCAGTATAAGCCTTCGCTATACCACCTGATGCCATAGACCATTCCGGTTAATGCAATAAAAAGTAAAAATATAAGGGAATAGAAACCCAATACATTGTGCAAATCTAAATTCACACGCTTAAACGAAGCCCCCCATTTGATTTTAAAACTTTTATCGCGGGTAGATTTGTTCCATTTTTTAGGATACCACCAAATCAAACCCGTAATCAAGAGAACCACAAATATCAGCGTACCATAATTTACAATCGGACGCCCGATAGCATAAGGCAACCAAAGAAACCGGTGTCCGTTCAGAATAAAGCGGAAGAAATCTACCTGACCTTTTTTATGAACCACTTTGCTGATCACTTCACCTGTATAGGGATTAATAGTTAAAGTTGTTCCTCCACCCCTGCGTCCTTCTTCTTTAGCCCCTTTCAGGTTCAGGTTAATTGCCCTGCCTTGCTGATAGTTTGCGTAAGTTGGCGTTTTATCTGGAAAAAGATTTGCTGCAATTGATGTGAGTTGAGCTGGCGTAATTACCGGTTTATCTTGCTTTTCTATTTTAGTTTCAGACTCAAGTAATCCTGTGATTTCTTCATTAAAAACCCAGATACAACCTGTTATACAAACAATTAAAACAATGACGCCAGATACAAGACCGAGCCAGAGATGAAGCCACTTGTTAATTCTGGTAAATTGCGAATCTTTCACTTTTTTCTTCGCCGGGTTGGTGTTATTTACTGTTGCCATTGTCTTGTTAATTGAAATGAGAAATCCTTAATTAATATTGAAGCGCATTGATTGCGGTAATTGTTCCGCCTTCAACCTTTAAACCTTTTTTCGCAACAGCGATATCTGCATCGAAAACATAAACATAACTTCCCTCACTGGCTGTTGTGATTCCGATATATCCCGTTCTGCCATCTTTCGGTGCGTAGTTGTTAATTGTTGTTGTTCTGGTTACATCATTAGGCACGCCTGTTACCCATTTAAATGTTTTATTAATTACATCTACAATAGCGAACCTTCTGGCCGCACCGGTAACTGAACGGGGCTGTGCATACATTTGCAATACAAATTTCCCCATCCCCAGATAACTCTGGCCTGCCATATGGTATCCTCCAGAAAGCTCCTCCACGTTAAAGAAATAGCTTTTATCAAATTCTGTGGTTCCTTTATTAATACGAATCACCGCAGAAGGATTTTTAGAACTTGGCGTTCCGGAATTTGTGGCTGATGCGTAAGAAAAAGCATAGGCATCTCCATTCTCAATTTCCACTAAACCGTTGGTAAAGTAGGCACCTATATAGCTGGTTCGGTTATCCTTAATTACCTTTTCCAGTTTTAATTCCGGATAACTGTAAACAGCCACCCATGAACTATCCGGATAAGCAGTACCGAAAACATCAGGTGCAACACCTTTGATGCTCATATAAGGGATAAAAAGTTTCTCACCTACCTGAGTTGCCCAGGTAAAATGTGCACGCTCTCTGTTTCCAGCCAATTTTACAATGTTCACCTGCTGTTCGCCAACGATTTGGTACTTGCGGGCGTCAATCCGAAAAAAACTTGAAAATTCATTTCCCGATCTTGGGATTTTAGCAATAAAAATATCATCCTTTGCTGGTGCAAAAAGCTGTACCGTTTCCGTTTGAAAATTAGTAAGCTTATTCAGATTCCCTGTTCCATCTAATCGATAAGTGGTTACCGCCCCAGGATTTCCTTGTCCGTACAACAAGCTAAAAAATCGGTTTTTATGGGTTAAATAATAACGATAAGAACCATCTTGCTCAATTCCGTTACCTTGTGTGGTCACCACACCAGATTCCAGGCTATTGGCAGTTAGCAAATAATCTGCAATGCCAGTAGTACCAATTGGGGTTGCTGAAATGATGTATTTTGTTGCGCCGGTAAGTTCTGTATCCACATCAACAATTTCTGATGAATCCAGTTCTTTATCGCAAGCTGCAAACAAAGCAACCAACGATAAGCTTAAAAATGGTAGTAAATATTTAGTTTTCATATTCGTATTTTTTGAAATTTAATTATCTGTTGCTACTGAAAAAATATCGCACTTTGGCATAAAATGCCCTGCCCGGTTTTTGTAAAGAGAAATTATCATAAATGCGGTTATTCACCAGATTTTTACATTCTAAACCGATATTGTATCTTCCACCGCCGAGCGTATACACTGCATTTACGTCTTGCATCCACTGTCTTGGAATGTCGTATTTAGTATCTGCAGTTCCCTGGCTTGGCCATGATAAATAATAGGCATGAACATAAAGCACATTATAGCCAAGGGTTAGCGTGTTACCTTTTTTGCCTACGTTATTGAAGAAAAGTGATGCATCTGCGTTACCAAAAAGATATGGCATATTTGGAATGCGATCTTTGTATAATGGACTTTCCATCGTTTGCCCCTGCTCAAAGCGGGTATTATTTCTTAAATTCTGATAAGTCAGGTTTACCCCTGCAGTAAATAGTTGCTTATAAGAATACCTTACTTCAGATTCGAAACCCAAATTGGTTACATCAGCCAGGTTGCCCATAACCTGTTTGGTCTGGTTGTTATTTAATTGCGGCCTGATGAAATCTTTCGCATCGCGATACATCACGTTCCCATCAAAACTAAAGCGGTGAATCTGATTTAACTGTGCCTGATAGCTAAAGCCCAGGTTATAGTTATTACTTTGCTCTGGTTTCAGGCTGATGTTTCCATCAAGATTTAACAAATCACCAAAAAGTTCATCCGTTTCCGGTAGTCTGTAACTTTTCTCATAAGAAGCCTTCAGTTGTAGATTTGGCACAATGAAATAGGTAGATGCAATGCCGTAGCCTGTTTTGCTGTAGCTGTTTTCCTGCTGAAGATAAGCCACATCACCCCAGTTCCCGCTTGGATTATAACTTTGGGCGTATTTATTAGATTGATAAAATTGCTTCGCGAAAACGGAGGTATTCCATTTCTCTGAAGGACTGAATTTATAACCCAGACCTAAAACGTTCTTATTGTTTTTACGCGGCTGCTCATAGTTCTGACTCTGTGGAAAAAGCTCATCAGCACCTTTTCTGTTAAACGAATTGTAAACGTTATTTAATGACAGGGAATGCTGCTCGTTAATGGTATACGTTAAGTTTGCTGTTGCTAAACCGTTATTATTGCGAAATTTATACATTGAACGCTCACGTTCACTTCCGGCACCCGGATATTCTTTATACTCCTGAAACCAGTTGTAGCGGCGGTATACCGTATCGATATTCTGCTCAGTACCAAAATTAAAATTACCATTTACGCGAAGATCAAGCCCTTTAGTAAATAAATCTTTCTTCTGGTATTTTACAGTTGGCATTAAAATGCTTCCCCTTCTGTGCCAGTTGCCAAAAACACTTACCATTCTGGCACCCGTTTGCACTTCAGCATAATTTTTTCCAACGGTTAAACCGAACATCAGTTGATCTGCGAATGATTTGTTAACCACGCCTGCACTTGCAATTAAGGTTTCGTTGTGATAAGTATCATTGAACCTTTTAACCACCTGATTTCTAAAGTAACGACCATCAAAAGAAGCCACATCGGTAGTTACCTTATAATCGTTATCAGAATAATTCTGGAAAGCATTCAGTTGCACCTTAAATCCAGATGGCGAGGTATAACCAGCATTGATGGCCGTTTTATGGGTATTAAAGGAACCATAAGAATAAGAAGCATCCAGGTAACTTTTTGTAGTATTATCAGTTACAATGTTGATGGCGCCACCCAAAGCATCTGAACCCAACCATACCGGAACCACCCCTTTATACACTTCTACACGTTGCGCCAGGTTGATCGGAATATTATTTATCTGAAAGGAAGATCCAAAATTATCCATAGGTACACCATCGATAAAAAACTTCACCTGCCGACCAGTAAATCCGTTTAAAGAAAAATCCATTCTCGAACCTAGTCCCCCAGCCTCTCTCACACGAACGCCAGATACACGATCCAGGGCATGAGAAATATCAAGTGTACTGTTGTGCAATTTCTTAGCATCAATTGAAGTGACATTGAAGGCTTGTCGGTTTACCTGCTGATTCGCCGTTCTGCCGATTACGTTTACCGTTTCCATATCTTCTGATGATTCGGTAAGATTTAAGCTCAATTTGTTTTCCTGATTTTCGGATACGATGATTTCTTTTCTAATCGTTTTGAAACCAACGGCAGAAATCTGAATTTGATAATTTCCGGCTTTAACTTGAGTGATTTTGAAATTTCCGTTCTCATCAGATACCGTTCCATAATTGGTTTTATGGATCTTGATGGTTGCCCCTGAAATGGGCTGGCCGGAAGCACTTTTGATTTGCCCCGAGATACCGGAAATTCGGTTTTGGGCGGAGGCAAAAATTACACAGGCACATAGCATGCCCAATAGCAAAATTTTCTTAATTTGCATAACTTTTAATGGAGATTAAAGGTGAGCCGGTTTTCCGGTAGCCACACGGGTCTGAACCGTGTGGCATTTTTTTATGGCTCAAATATAAATCTTATTTAGATCAAGTCCAAATAAGGCCTAGACTTATTTCAGCCCTTAAACCCTTTAGTATTGCAAAAAACACAGAAAAACAGCACTTTCAACTCATAGCTGTTCGCCACATCACTTAAAACATGCTCATTAAAATCGTATCCATACACTTACATACTTAATAATTTTAGGAGAAAAATTATTAAGGCAGGTCGATCAGCAGACAATCAATCCAAAAGATTATTTTTTTCGAAAACGATTAAAAATAGTTTCCTGAAGCATACGGAATTTTTGAGAAATGGACACAAAAAATTATTTACAATCCACTGCCTGACCATATAACCCTGTTGGGGCCGGAGATAAATATGGAATACCAAGATTTGCAGAACGGATAATTAACAATAATCCCATGGCAAACATAAACCATGGAATGAGTTTTTGTGTGTTAAAGGAAATATATCTTTTAATAAAAATTCCGCCCAGGGAAACCATTAACATCAATGGAGTGGTGCCGATTCCGAATAAAAACATAAATACCCCTCCGTCTTTGAAACTTCCTGTATTGAGGGCGGTGGCCAACGCCAGATAAACCATTCCACAGGGAATGATCCCATTTAAAGCGCCGGCAAAAAATCCCCAGAGCGGCAACTTGAAAACGTAGCCCATGAGTTTACTGATGGGATGCATTAAATGGTTCTGTAAGGCAGAAAATCGCCTTACATAATTTGGAACAAGCTGCAATAAGGTAAAAACAATCAATAAAATACCGATGATAGTACTGAGTGTCTGCTGGTTACTAAAAACAGTGATACTCTCTCCCAGTACGCCAACTAACATTCCCAGCAAACTGTAAACAAAAACCCTCCCGAACTGATATAAGAGCAATTGGAAGGCCGCGGCAGACAGGTTTTGTTTTTGAAAAGGCATGCCCAGCATAATGGGTCCGCACATTACGGCACAATGCAAACTGCCAAACAGGCCCATTAAAAATGCTAATGGCAAGAAATCCATTACAGTGTAAGCTTAGTTTTGTACAAATAATCTTTCCCTTTAATACGCCATTGAATATTTAAAAACCAGATGCCCTTTTGCAAATGCGCCCTGCTAACTAAAATTAAATGCTCAGGTTCGATGGTTTCCCCTTCCAGTTTCAGGTCTTCGGCTTTATTTGAGGGACGCATGAAGACTAAATGATAGTTGGCACTATCTTTCATGCTGATGATCAATTGTTTTTCGTTCACTACAATTTTAGGTTGCGCATCCTCATTCAGCATATTTTGTTCTGCGTTATAAATAGAATTATAGGTAATTCCTTTTTCATAATAATCTTCGTCTACCAATGCATCGCCATCATGTTTAGCAAACATGTAAACCACCATTGCGATAATGAACAGCATAAAACAACCCATTCCCAATAAGATCTTACTTCCCCAATTCATATTCATCTGTCAATTATTTTAATGATTATCCGGCTGTGCGAAAAAGCTCGTATTGGCCTTGCTTAATACTTTTCCATCTACCAGAACTTCGAAGGTAGCGTCCATTTTATATGCTGTAATGGTTTTATTATCCCTGATCAGAAAAAAAGTGATCTGTGCTGAGCCATCCTTTGGAAGCACACTGGCGGCCTGAATAAACTCAATTTTATCTTCCTTATTTTTTGCCCTGAATTCAAACCGCACTGTTTTATTGGTTTTATTAATCAATTCTGCATTGTACAGATTGCTGGTTTGATTTGTACCTCTGCTTTGATAAAGCGTGCCGCTGGCTCTTAAAACGGTAGTTTCTATCGCCTCTCTTTTATAAATCAGTGCAGAAAAAACCATAAAAACAACAAACAGCACAGCGGCATAACCATATGCTTTTAACCCAATTTTAAAAGGCTTCTGTTCGCTGATATAATCCTGATTATAAAATCCAATCAGCCTTTCTGGCTTATTAATTTTGAACATTACCTCATCACAGGCATCAATACAGGCGGTGCAGTTTACGCATTCCATTTGTGTTCCTTTTCTAATGTCGATACCCGTTGGGCAGACCTGTACGCACAGGCCACAATCTACGCAGTCGCCTTTTTTCTCTTCTGCATCATGCCGTTGAATTTTCCCTCTGGGTTCTCCCCGCTTCGAATCATATGCCACTAGCAGACTCTGATTATCCAGCAAAACGCCTTGTAACCTTCCGTAAGGACAGATGACTATACAAACTGTTTCTCTTAAATAGGCAAACACACCATAAAAGATGAAGGTAAAAAGCCAGATGGAAATAAAACCAGAAATGTGTTGGTTAACAGGCTCTATGATAATTTTGAAAAGTTGAGCAGAACCAATGAGGTATGCCAGAAACGTATTGGCAATGGCAAAAGAAATCACCAGAAAAATAAAATGTTTAGCACCCTTTTTTAAAATCTTCTCTGTATTCCAGTTTTGCGCATTTAATCTTTTCTGACGTGGGGCATCGCCTTCAATCCAATATTCTATTCTGCGGAACACCATTTCCATAAAGATGGTTTGCGGACAGGCCCAACCGCACCAAAGCCTGCCCAAAACCACCGTAAAACAGACAATAAAAATGACGAAAATGAGCATCGCCAGGGCAAATAAATAAAAATCCTGCGGCGTAAAAATGAGTCCGAAGAATACGAATTTCCGCTCAATGAAATTCAGCAACACCCACTGCTCACCATTCATTTTTAAAAACGGACAAGCAAATAAAAGCAAGAGCAACGTATAACTCACCCACTTGCGGTAAGCATATAGTTTTCCTGAAGGCTTTTTAGGATATAAAAAACCTTTAAGCTTGCTGTTATTTTCTTTCTGTAGCATTGGCTTTTAAACTATCAGCTGGTTCTTTCATTGCATTATCCTGTGGATTTTTCTCTTCATACTTTTCGCCCTGAGCTGCTTTAGCACCTGCCGGATTCGTGCCTGCAAGAGATAGAATGAAGTTTGCCACGGCGCTGATTTGTTTCGGACTGAGGTTTTTCTCCCAGCTGATCATCCCCTTTTCGGGCACGCCATATTTAATGGTTTTAAAAACATTGTTAATGCCGCCGCCATGAATCCAGAATTCATCTGTTAAATTCGGACCAATAATTCCCTGGCCTTTGTCGCCATGGCACACCTTGCAATTTCCATCGAAGATATTTTTACCTTCGGCCAGAACAGCCTCTGTGTTGTCAACTTTTACTGTTGTCTCATCAATCGCATTTGCAGATTTTTGGAGATAAGCAGCCTTTTCGATTTTTGCCTGAGCCATTTCATTTTCATACTCCTGATCCTGAAGATCGCCATAACCGCCAATGTGGTAATAGAAAAGGTAAGCAAAAGCAATAATCATCGTTCCAAAAAAGAGGTAATTAAACCAGGCCGGAACAGGATTATTCAGTTCTTTGATACCATCGTAAGCATGATCGATTTCGAGTTCTTTCTCTTGTGCCATTGGCTTTAAACTCAATAACTTTTCCCAGATCGAAGTACCCTTTTTCTGATCTTTCAACCAGTCGTCGTAATTCAACGGTTTTGTTTTAAGCGGCTCAAGGTAGGGTGTCGGATTGAGCTGTTCCTGATACATGACCTTGAAAGCGTTGAGTAAGGTAACAGACACAAACACCAGAACCACAAGGAATAATAATAGAATTACAATCAACATTTCGGTCTGCGTTAAACCCAATGAGGGATTTGACGGCTGAACAGTTTCGACCATCGCCTTCTCATCAGCAGCAAAAACTGAAAGCTGACTAACAAGCAATAAAATAAATAAGCTAATCTTCTTCATGCGCGGTAGATTGATTTTCTGTAAGTGGCAATTCGCTCATCACTTCGATATGTTTTTTATTTAATTTAAGGAGGTAAATGCCTACGATAATGAAAAATACCATAAACATAATCAGCGAACTGATGAGGTAAAGCTCCCCTCCGGCCAGGTCTTTTATTTGATTGAACATAATTTTAATTTGTTGGAATTTTCTCTTTATTCGCTTTGATATCCGTACCCAAACGTTGCAGATAGGCAATGATGGCCACGATCTCCCGATCGCTTTTCACTTTGATGTTATTCTGTTTCAACTCGGCAGCAATTTTTTCTGCCTGAATGTTAAGATCTTCATTTGCCTGCTGATCATAATTTGCTGCATAAGGCACACCAAGCGTTTGCATTGCCCTGATTTTGCTTGCGGTAGTGCTGATATCCAGTTTCTGATCAACTAACCAAGGGTAAGGTGGCATAATACTTCCCGGCGACATTGACGTCGGATCGACCAGGTGATTGTAATGCCAGGCATCAGAATATTTGCCACCAATGCGATGCAAATCTGGTCCGGTACGTTTACTTCCCCATAAGAAAGGGTGATCATATACAAACTCCCCAGCCTTACTATATTCGCCATAACGTTCGGTTTCTGAGCGAAATGGGCGAACGGTTTGAGAATGGCAGTTTACACAACCTTCGCGGATGTAAAGATCCCTTCCCTGCAACTCCAGCGCTGAATAAGGTTTTACACTGGCAATAGTAGGCACATTCGATTGAATCGTAAATGTTGGCATCATTTCCACCATTCCGCCGATCAGGATAATAATCAATGAGAACACCATAAACTTTATTGGTTTGCGTTCCAGCACCCTGTGCCATGCTTTGTCGGCAGCAGAATGGTCTACAATTTCTTTCGATAATGGCATGGCCTCAGCTGGCTCATTGGCAACCAGTTTTGCACTTCTCATGGTTTTGGCCAGGTTATAAGTCATTACGATTACACCTGCCAGATACATTGCACCACCTATTGATCGCAATACATGCATGGGAATTATCTGTAACGTGGTGGCCAGGAAGTTTGGATACTTCAGTAATCCTTCAGCAGTAAACTCTTTCCACATCAAACCTTGAGTAAAACCTGCCCAATACATCGGGATGGCATAAAAAAGAATCCCGAGCGTACCAATCCAGAAGTGAAATCCAGCCAGTTTTTTAGAATATAACTCAGTTTTATAAATTCTTGGGATTAACCAATACATTACGCCGAAGGTTAAAAACCCGTTCCAACCCAATGCTCCAACGTGTACGTGTGCCACGATCCAGTCGGTAAAGTGCGCTACGCCATTGATTTGTTTCAAGGAAAGCAATGGTCCCTCGAAAGTTGCCATACCGTAGGCCGTTAAAGCCACTACCATAAATTTCAGGGTAACATCTTCCCGAACCTTGTCCCATGCACCACGGAGTGTGAGTAAACCGTTAATCATTCCACCCCAGCTTGGTGCAATCAGCATGATGGAAAAGGCTACGCCTAAAGATTGCGCCCAACCTGGTAAAGAGGTATATAATAAATGGTGTGGACCTGCCCAGATGTAAATAAAAATCAGCGACCAGAAATGAAGAATACTCAATTTATATGAATACACCGGTCTTCCGGCCATTTTTGGCAGAAAGTAGTACATCATCCCCAAATAAGGCGTGGTTAAAAAGAAAGCCACTGCGTTATGTCCATACCACCATTGTACCAGCGCATCCTGAACACCTGCATAAACGTAATAGCTTTTCAGGAAAGAAATTGGTAGTTCAAATGAATTTACAATGTGCAATACCGCAATGGTAACGAAGGTGGCAATATAAAACCAGATGGCTACGTATAAATGGCGTTCCCTCCTTTTCAAGATCGTGCCGAACATATTCACCCCAAATACCACCCAGATTACTGTGATGGCAATATCTATAGGCCATTCGAGTTCGGCATATTCATGTGAGGTGGTATAACCCAATGGTAGCGTAATTACGGCCGAAACTATAATGAGTTGCCAACCCCAAAAATGAATTTTGCTTAAAACATCGCTAAACATCCTGGCTTTAAGCAGGCGTTGCAAGGAATAGTAAACGCCCATAAAGATGGCATTCCCCACAAAGGCGAAAATTACGGCATTGGTGTGTAGGGGCCTGATTCTCCCAAACGTGGTATATTGGTTGCCTAAATTCATTGCAGGTTTGAACAGCTGCATGGCGGCCAGCAAACCAACCGTCATCCCGATAATCCCCCATACGAGAGTGGCGATGCCGAAGTTTCTGACAATTTTGTTATCGTAAGTAAATCGCTCTAATTGCATAAACAGAAATGTTTTGTTTGTATTTATAGTTCAAAGGTATCCTGCGAGGAGCAGGTAAAGGATGATGCGGCTTAGCTGGAAAAGTGATCTTCTTCACTTTTTTCTTCCGTAACCTCATCATCAAAAAGGATGCGCACGCCTGGCGTATAAACATCATCATTTTGCCCGGTTTTAGCAGCCCAGATAAAAGCACCAAGAAAGATGAGTGCCATTAAGACGCTGCAACCCACCAAAAAATAGAGAATATTCATAATAATATGAGTTGGATAATTATTAATTAATTTTAACACCCCGGTCTGCGACCACCCCTCTAAAAGAGGGGAATTACGATCGCCATTCCCCTCCTTTGGAGGGGTGCCCAAAGGGCGGGGTGGTTTAAACGTTAAAAAAGCCTATTAAAATAGCATTTAACGTATATCATTAGTCGAACTCAGGTAAACAGCTTATTTTTATGGGCCAGAATCCGCGTAGCGAAGGTGGTAAAACAAATGATTGTTACCGTACTGATTGGCATTAAAACCGCAGCAACCAATGGATAAAGCGTACCCTGAACAGCATAAAAAATTCCGATGCTATTGTAGAGCGAAGCAATGACAAAACTTGCTTTGATAATCTTGATTCCATCTTTACTTAAGTTGATAAAATTTGGTAAAAGGCTGAGCGAATCCCCTTTTAATATGGCATCACAGCCCGGCGTAAAATTATTGATGTCGTCTGTAATGGCAATACCGAAATCACTCTGTTTTAGCGCGCCTGCATCATTCAAACCATCACCCAGCATCATCACGGCTTTCCCGTTGGCCTGTAACTTCAAAATTGCCTCTAGTTTTTGATGCGGACTTTGCCTGAACCTGACCGTGGTTTTCTCCGGGAAAATTGTTCTCAATTGTTGTTCATCTTTATTGGTATCACCCGAGAGTACCTGAAGATCGAATGACTGACCTAATCCGCCCATCAATGTACCCAATCCTGGCCTCCACTCCTGTTCAATTACAAAATTCCCGACATAAACATCATCAATTACCACGTGTACACCACCAATAGCTTGCTGACGGGAAGCTTTTAAATTCGAAGACAGGCTTCCTGCATAAACATTTGCACCATTAATCATCCCAGATAAGCCTTTTCCGGGAGTTTCAACGTAATTTTTAACCGAAAAGAAATCCTTAATATTCAATTCCTTTAAAATGTGCCGGCTCAACGGATGCGAAGAATTTCTAAATAGAGAAGCCACAATTTGTTTCTCGAGATCATTGATTGATCCGTTGAAGGAAACCGCAGCATTTTTCGTGGTGGTAAGGGTCCCGGTTTTATCGAAAACAATGGCATCGCATTTTGCCAATTGCTCTATAGCATCAGTGTTTTTAACATAAAAGCCTTTTTTATCGAACACAGCCAAAATTGCTGAAAGCGTAAATGGCGTACTCAATGCCAGTACGCAAGGGCAAGCCACAATTATCACAGCCGTAAAGGCCGACCAGGCCTTATGGCTATCCTGCTGAAAAACCCAGTAAGCTGTAGCCGAAAAAGCAATTAAAAACACGCCTAAACTGAAATATTTTGCAATGCTATCGTTAAAGTTCTGCTTTTGAACATTATTTTTATAATGTTCGTTATTCCACAATCCAGTTAAATAACTTTGAGAAACGGGTTTGATCACTTCCAGTTCTATGGCCTCACCTGTTTGGCGACCACCAGCATAAATAATTTCGCCCAAAACTTTGTGTACCGGATCAGATTCGCCCGTTACAAAACTCATATCCATCCAGGCATCGCCCTTCATTAAAATGGCATCGGCCGGAACCAGTTCGCCATTTCGAATCCACAACCGATCTCCAATTTTGACGTCGTTAATGGAGACTGGCTTTTCTTTACCATCATTTAAAGTCGTTACCGCAATAGGAAAATATGACCGATAATCCCGATCGAAAGAAATGTGGTTATAGGTACGTTGTTTCAGCCATTTACCCATCAAGAGCAGAAAAACCAAACCTGTGAGCGTATCTGCGAAACCCGGCCCGGTGCTGAAAATGATTTCAAATGCAGTTCTTAAAAATAACACAGCAATAATAAGTGCCAGCGGTGTATCGAGATTAATGTGTTTGTGTTTGATACTGGTAATTGCCGATACGAAATAATCTTTACCGCAATAAAAAGCTGCCGGGATGGCAAAAGCCAGGTTGAGCCAACCAAATAAACTTTGAAACTGTTGCTCTAAGCCAGATAACCCAAAATATTCCGGAAAACTAAAAAGCATCACATTTCCCATTAAAAAGCCAGCGACAGCAATTTTCAAAATCAGGGTTTTATCCAATCCTTTCTGGTGTTCTTTCACCACATCCTGAAGACTGATTAATGGCTCATAACCAACCTGAATTAATGTTTCTACCAAATGTCTCAGCGAGATTTCTTCATGGTTAAAAGTGATGGTCACCTGCTTCCTGATGAAGTCTATTCTCGAACTGAAAATAGCCGGATTAATTTTATATAGATGTTCAAGTAGCCAGATACATGAACTACAATGAATTGCTGGAATATAAAAGGTTATGATACTAGAATCTTTCTCTTTATAGTCAATTAATTGCGTAATAATAGATTGCTCATCTAAATATTCTAACCTGGCTTCATGCTTAAACCGCTGACCTGGATTTTGATTGTAAGCATAATAATTGCAAAGGTTATTTTCTGATAAAATCTGGTAAACGCCTTTGCATCCGGCACAGCAAAATTCTTTGTCATCAAGTTGATGCGTAACCTCAGGCAAATCCTCTCCGCAATGATAACAGATCGATTTTATGGCGGTTTCATGTCGTTCTTCCATAGTTTATATTTTAAATGGCAGCACTGAATATTTTGGTTGCAGGTTGTTTAGCCCATAGCTTTTCATCGAAGGCCATACAGATATTCCTCAGAAATGATTTACCAGCATGGGTTACACTAACTTCTTCGCCATTCACCTGAGCCAACCCGTCTTCTATTAGCGGAGATAGCCTCTCGTATACTTTCTCTGGAATCCCATCTGTGTAGGAGGTGATTTCCCGGCACATCACGTTCAAAATGTGCTGACGGATCATCAAATCCTCATCTGAAAGTAGATGCCCTTTTTCTACAGGCAACTCGCCAAGGTTTATACGCTCCAGATAAGCTTCTACTGTTTTAGGGTTTTGGGCAAAAGCATTCCAGCCGTCGCTAATAGAAGAAACACCCAATCCAATAAGCAAATGCGTATGCTGATCGGTGTAGCCCATGAAATTTCGGTGGAGCTGATGTTTCTGACTGGCTAAAAAAAGCGAATCATTGTTAAGGGCAAAGTGATCCATACCAATATCGTGATAGCCAGTATGCATCAGCATCCTTTTACCCAATTGATAAAGTGCAAATTTCTCATCACCAACGGGAAGATCTTTTTCTGTATAATGCCGCTGGCCGGGTTTGAGCCACGGCACGTGTGCATAACTATAAAAGGCAATCCGGTCTGGCCTCATCTGAATTACTTCTTGAAGTGTACTCGTTAAGCCACTGATATTTTGACAAGGTAAACCATAAATCAAATCAAAGTTGATAGAATTAAAACCAATGCTCCTGGCCTGCTCTGTAACCGTAAAAACCTGCTGCGGCGTTTGAAATCTGTTGATCATTAACTGCACCTTCGGATCAAAATCCTGAATTCCCAGACTCAGCCTTTTAAATCCTAACTGATACAAAGTTTCCAAATGCGCTATAGTGGTGTTCGCAGGATGGGCCTCAAAAGAAAGTGAAGATTCGGCAGTTAATGCGGCATGATCTAAGATGCCTTCGATTAATATCTGAAGATTTTCTGCCTGAAAGAAAGTAGGCGTTCCGCCACCCAAATGCAGCTCCTTTATTTTCGGTTGCTCCCCCAACAGGTTCAAATACATATTCCACTCCGCTAAAACTGCTTTGATGTAAGGTAATTCTACTGCATGATTTTTAGTAATCCGGGTATTACAACCACAGTAAGTACATAAACTTTCACAAAATGGCAGGTGAATATAAAGGCTTATCCCTTCCTCATGATGCTTCGCGTAGATTTGCTGAACTGACTTCTCCCATTTAGCTGCGCTAAAATTCTCCTGATCCCAATAGGGTACGGTTGGATAACTGGTGTATCGTGGTGCAGCGACGTTATATTTCTTTAGAAGTGCAGCTTTTTCCATTATTTCAATGCTTTAGCTACACCACAATTGTTTTGACAACAGCAGGCTTTGCCTACACATTTACCAGATGACCATTGATCGAGATTTTTGATCACCTGTTCCATTCTTGTCTTCGGATCCTGGTTTCCATCAAGCAAAGGCACATTGGCTACTTTCATTCCTGCATGCCCGGCAGCCAGCAAATCCAGGTGATTGGTTTCTGAGGATGAAGTTGCAATGTATTTGATGCCAATTGCCTTCAAGCCGTTTATCATCTCTGCAGTCAGGTCGTCTTGATTGAACACCAGCAATGCCTCCTTACCTGTAGCAAAAGATAAAGTATCTATTGTTAAGCTATTGGCAATTATTGTAATATCATGCTTTTTATAATTGGCGAGAACCAGCCATTCTTTCTCGGCAGCTTTAATGTTATATGCGATTGCTTTCATGTACAAATTTTCTTGTACACAAAAATAAAGCAGCCATCGTCCAGATAGGATGAGGCTGCTTAGACTAAAAAGTGATGTTAGTTACTTTTATTAGAAATAGAATAATGACGTTACTGTTTTACATTTCGTAATTTACTAATCGACAAGATATTAATCGCGTTCCCGGTCTTATCAATGAGTTTTTCATCTTTAAAATCAGCCAGCATCCTGCTAATGGTTTCGCTGGCTGTACCCACCAATGCCGCAAGATCATCTCTGGAGATTTTGATGGTACAGCTATCACTTTCCGCCCCACCGAATTTTTCTGCAACCTGCAACAATGCCTCTGCCACACGTTTCCGTACAGAAGAATAAGCCAGTTGCAGCATTTGCTTCCCTTTATCCTGAACGCTTTCAGATAACAAAGCAAGGAATGTTTTGGATACGGCCTGGTGACTAAGCAGATATTCCAGGAAATCGATTTTTGGAATCTGGATAATTTCTGATGCTGCAAGTGTAGCTGCATTTTCATTATAAAGCACACCGCTACAAAGGCTTTCGTAACCGAAGAAGTCTCCGTCATGAAACAAGCCTGAAGATAGCTCTCTGCCATCTTTAAATCGGTTATAGGTCTTCACCTGACCTTTTACGAGGTAATAAAGATGCGCCGGCTCATCATCTTCCACGTAAATAATTTGCTTGGGCGAAACCGATCTTACTTTACCTTTCGCTTTAAGTTCGTCCAAAACAGCTTCAACACTTGCAACGGAGGCACCAATGGTTTTAGACTGTTGTTTCTTCTTAAACCTGCTTTCAATAGCTTTGAAAAGCTCAAGGTCATCAAATGGCTTGGTCAAATAATCATCAGCACCCATTTCCATCCCCTTTCTCATGTCTGCCCGCTCCGTTTTGGCGGTGATGAAAATGAAAGGAATGTTGGCCGTTTGAGGATTTTTATTAATCAGATATAAAACCCCGTAACCGTCAAGTTCAGGCATCATGATGTCGCAAAGAATCACATCAGGTAAATGCTTCAGGGCTAGATCTACCCCAATTTTGCCATGTTTGGCTGTGTAAGTTTCGTAGCCAGCCAAATCCAGCACTTCTGCTGTTCCTTCCCGGATATCATCATTATCTTCTATAATTAGTACTTTTTTACTCATCGGAATATTATAAAATGATTGCTGGTTTATTTAGATGGAAAGGTAAGCGTAAAGATCGTTCCAGAATGTTGTTCACTTTTGCAGGTGACTACTCCATCCATCAGGCTAACATATCGCCGAACAATGTTTAATCCCAATCCGGTTCCTGGAATATCTCCAGTATTATGCGCCCTGAAGAAAGGTTCGAAAAGGTTATGCTGATCAACGTCGGGGATCCCAATTCCGTTATCCTTCACTTCCAGAATCAGTTCGTCATCTTTCAAAATGGTGTTGAATTGAATTAAAGTATCTTCACCAGAATACTTAATTGCATTTGATATTAAATTGATTATACAGTTCTTAAGTAAATTTTGATCAAGTAATACATTAGCTTTGGTACCGGTATGCTCGTAAATGATATGCTGATTCTGCTTGGTCATCAACTGCATCTCTTCTGTAATTTCTTCAGCAAAGCTGATGATATTAAACACCTGTGCTTTGGCTTCTACTTTACCGGCTTCGAGTTTCTCAAGCGATAGGAAATCATTCAGAATAGTAGTGAGGTTATTAATCGAGTTTTTGATTTTAGCCGTATGTTTTTCTACATTGGCCGCATCCTGTTTCACCGTATATTTATCAATCAGGGAAGCTGATAATTGCATAGAACTTAATGGCGTTCTAAACTCGTGCGAAGCCATAGAAACGAAACGTGTTTTTAGTTGGTTTAATTCTTTTTCCTTCTCAAACAGTGCACTCATATTTTCTTTGGCCATTTCTAGTTCAGAAACCAGTTTAACCAAATCCTGAGTCCGTTCTCTAATCTTCACTTCCAGTTTTTCGGTGTAGCTTTTAATCTGTTCTTCATTTGCTTTTTCTTTCGAAAGATCGTGAATAAAGCCTGTGTAAATTTTACGGTCGCTGAATTTCACTTCACTTACCCCCAGCCTGAAAGGAAAAGTAGAACCATCTTTCTTTTGACCATGCACTTCCCTGCCAATTCCAATGATGTGTTTTTTACCCGTTTCATTATAATTATCGATGTATCCATCATGCCGAAGCTTATCTGGTGCAGGCATCAGCACAGATACATTTTGCCCCACCAGCTCTGCCCTTTCATAGCCAAAAAGCAGCAATGCGGCAGGGTTTAAATGTTCAATAATCCCTTTATCGTCGATGGTAATGATTCCATCAATTGCATTCTCTATAATTGCATCTAAAAATTTCGATCTGTCCATTTTGCCTTTTGTGTGGCTATAAATATAAATTTAATCGGCACCGCTATCAATAATTTAATCAATCTGAAGCAAATCTAACCGCTCTTTTGAAACATTCAACTGCGTTTGAATCAACTCGAAGGTTTGATCAGCATCATCTGTAATTTCGTTGAAAAGCCCTTTATAGTATGAAATCCCTTCAGATAGCTGCAATTTAAAATGATTAAGCTGCTTCTTCTTTTTATCAGTGAAATTGTTGCATAATTGTTGCAACTCACCTTGCAGATAGTCGATGTACAAGCCCAGTTCCTTTACAAAAAAATGCGGTCGCTCCACTTTTTCAAGCAAATTTAACCGGCCATAAATGTGCCCTACCATCTCTTCCAAAGAATAAATCCCTGAAAAGTAAGCCAGGTTCGGTCCGGGACAAATGGCTACCGCTTTGCTTTCTTTAGGTTTACTGATCCCATATTTTATATAAGTTGAGGAACACAATCCTTCGCACAGACAGATTTTTTCGGTTACCGAATCAAACTGTTGCTTAAATTCGTTTTCTGATAACTCAAGAGATTCCAGCTGTTTGATCTTTAAATGCTGATATTCTCTGGATGCTGTACAAATGGCCTGCTCGGTAAATTCGGTGTTATTGCATAGAAATTTCTTGGTGCATGCACTCCCCGGCCTGCTTTTCTCTATCCTTACTAATCGTTGGCTTTCAATGCTGCTATTTTTAAAGTTATTAAATTGAATGCCTAATGGAGAAGAATTGCTCAGATAGAAATCAGCTTCTCCGGCGTGTACAAGCGTATTTAAGGTTGCCTCATCTACATTGGTTACTTCGGGCACCAGGAGAAATGGACTTCCCCAGCCTGTTGCATCTAAACCGTAATGATTAATTAAAAACTGGTTCTCTTCGGCAGTGCCTATTCCACCTTGCACTGTAATTCTTTGCTGAGGCATTTGATCAACATCCAATTCCCTTTGCTTTAACGCTGGCTGGTAAAGCGTAAAAAGTTCACTCAGCATTTCTTTTCGCTTCGCTTTAAATTCTTCTAGAATTGGGCCAAGTAGATAGCCATCAGTTGCAAATGCATGACCGCCACAGTTTAAACCCGATTCAATTCTGAATTCTGCCACCCACAATCCTTTTTTAGCCAAAAATTTAGCCTGAATTAATGCTGAACGGAAGTCACTAACTTTTAATATAATCTTCTTATTGATGTGTCCATTTTCATTGGGAAAGAAATCTTTAAACTGCGTAAGGTAACTGTATAAACGCGGATTCATTCCCGCAGATAAAATTACCGATGAGGAAAGTTTACTCTGTGCAAAGCCACGTAAAGCCGCAAGCGCATCAGTATTTTCATCTCCTGAAAATTCGCAATCCACATAGTTCATCTTATCTACCTTGGCCATGATGTTCACATCAATTGCACCCGGTTTAATTTTGCCGCGGAGCACCTGTTGAAACCTGATTTTATGTTCACCCTCGGGATAATCCATCATCAATTCATAGCCGTTTTTTAAACTAGAGCCTTCTGGCAACAGTTCAAAATACCTGCAGATATCGTTTCCGGCTTCGAAAGCCTGCTTTTTTATTTCCGATACTTGGTTTGCGATGGCATCGCTTAAAAAATTTAAATAAGTGGTAATTCTGGATGCCCTGCTATCAGTTGAAGATTTTGGAATAGGTAAAAAACTTAGATCCGTCTTCCGGGTATGGTATTCGCGGATTCGCTCAATTAATTCATCGTCTACGACAGATAATACAGAGGAAATGCCATATCGGGCAACTTTTAAGGGGGTGTCTATAGAATATCCCAGGCCTAAAACCGGGATATGAAAGGTATGTGGCATAGTAATTTCTTTAATGCACAAACCTATTTAATGTAGCTAAACCAGCAGCAGATTTAGATTACCTTATAAAATGATGTGGGTCACTTTTTACCAATTAGCTTTGACAATTTTTTTCTAACGCTCCAGCAAAGTTGTCAAAGCTTAAAAAGCCATAAAATAAAAACCAGAAAGTTGTATTATTTTCTAAAACCTTTAAGACACAGTACTGTTTTTAAATAAAAGAAGAAGATATGGGATTTTTAAAAACAGCATTGATAGGCGCTGCAGTTTATGCGGGCTTCAAATACATCACCAAAAAAGATCCAATTACCGGAAAATCGGTAGTGGATGATTTAAAAGAGAAGGCACCAGAATGGAAAGAGAAGGCCAAGGATTATCAAAGAGAATTTGAAGCGAAGTTTCAAAACGCAGAAAGCGATTTGACCAGATGACTGTCTGCTTACAGGCATCGTGATCTCCCTACAGATCGTTACTTGTTTCTGTAGGCATCTAAAAGCGGTTTGAATTTCAAACCCCAACCACTGGCAAAGATTTAAGGAACAAATGTTCGTTAAGCCTTTGCCAGTTTTTGTTTACCTTTAAATTTAAAAACGAAGAACTTGCTGGACATAGACTGGAAACAATTCCTTATTGGAGAAGAGAAATTTGAATTTTTAATCGAGATTGCACTCCGTACAGTGATCATGTACTTCATCATCTTGTTCGGATTAAGGTTATTAGGAAAACGTGGAATCCGGCAGCTTTCGGTCTTCGAACTGGTTGTAATTATAAGTCTTGGTTCTGCAGCCGGCGATCCTATGTTTTATAAAGAAATCGGATTACTTACGCCAGTTGTGATCTTCCTCATTATCGTCGGCGCCTATCGCTTCACCACCTACTTAACGGCAAAAAGTGAAAAAATAGATGATCTAATAGAAGGAAAAAGCGTTTACCTGATTCGAGATGGAAAATTTAATATAGAAGATTTTAAAAAGGAAGCACTCGCAAAAGATGAATTTTTTGCAGAGCTACGCCAGCAAAGTGTTTCGCACTTAGGCCAGATCGAAACAGCCATTCTGGAAACTTCTGGTGTATTGAGTGTCTACTTTTATCCTGATGAAGAAGTTAGATTCGGATTACCCATCCTCCCTGATCTATTTGAGAGAAAAATTGAATTAATAACAGCGGAAGACCATTATGCCTGTTCTTTCTGCGGAACGGTAGAAAAAATAGCTACCGATGGCAAACACAGTTGCAAAAAATGTAAAAACCAGGAATGGGTGAAGGCCATTGACCGATGCAGGGTGGGTTAGTATTTTACTCGACTGAGAATTAAGCTAATGAAAAATAGATCGGCTTTGCTGGTCAATACATCGCCTTTGAATCGTAAATTTGCAGCATGACCTTACAAGAATTACAGCAACTGGAAGATTTTTTCGCAAATGCAGGCAAACAACCAGTGCCCATCTACCTCAATGAAGCGACTGTAATTACGGATTACGACTATTTTTTAGAAAGTCATTTTTTACCGTTAAAATTAAATTTAGATTCCAAAGTAAATCAGCCGCTTCTTCACCGTTTAAAAATGCTAAAGCTACTGGTTGAAGCCAATGCCTAATTGATTCTCCGCCTGGTAATCCTACTACTCCAGCTCCCTGAAGCAAAACTGGCGGCTACCAATGCCGTACCTAAAAATACACCCTGAATAAGCAGTGATTTGTTTTTACGCTCAACACCTTCAAGAATAGTATAGGCAGCAATTGCACCAAGCCCTACCAGTTCAATTACCCTTTTACTTTTTGTGGCTGGTGTATTCCTTGGAGAAAATGCGATTCGCATCAATCCATCAACCAGACGCATATTTTTAGCAACGGTATTTCTAATAGCGGGCTTGGTTGCGTGAATACCTAATCCATGTCCAACAGCTTTTATTCCCTCAAGCACTATCCCCTTTTCAAATCGATTAGTAGTATTTCTTTTCATCATAGATTCTTTAGAAAAACCAACAATAAAAAAAGAGATAAGGTTTTGGATAGTTTTACTTCAATTACAGATTTAATTCAGGCAGCAAATATTATTTAAAAACCTCCGAAAACAATTTATTAGAATGAAGTTTTGCCTGTTGATCATAAATATGAGAAGTACTCATTACCTCATTTACACCATATTTTTCAACGAAAGCTTCCAGGTCTTGTCTAATCGTTTCCTTGCTACCAATAAATGAATAATAAAGCATTTGCTCTACGGCTTCCTTTTCCATCCTATCCCAATAACCATTAATGTTTTCAAATGCTGGTTTTAATAACTCCCGTTTACCTGTAATCACACCCAGAAACATGCGTTTTACAGAACTGGATAGAAACTCGGCTTGCTCATCAGTATCTGCAGCCACCACATTCACACAAGCCATTACATAAGGTTCTTTCAAAAACTCAGATGGCTTAAAGTTATTTTTATAAATGGAAATGGCCTGTTCAAAGTAAGCTGGGGCAAAATGGCTTGCAAAAGCATAAGGCAATCCTTTTTCGGCTGCTAACCTTGCGCTATCGGTACTGGAACCCAAAACCCAGATTGGAATATCAAGGCCTTCACCAGGAATCGCTCTTACATTGGAACCACTGTTATCGGCAGAAAACAACCGTTGAAGGCGTTCAATATCTCTTGGAAAATTATGAGCAGCATTAAAGTTCTCCCCACGAATAGCCATGGCCGTAACCTGATCCGTTCCAGGCGCTCTTCCCAATCCTAAATCAATTCTATTTGGATAAAGTGAGGCCAAAGTACCAAACTGCTCTGCCACTATTAATGGTGCATGGTTAGGCAACATGATCCCACCAGAACCTACACGAATGGTTGTGGTACCGCCAGCAATAAAGCCAATAAGAATGGCAGTTGCAGAACTGGCCACACCTGCCATGTTATGGTGTTCTGCAAACCAGTAGCGGTTATAACCTAAACTTTCTGATTGTTGCGCAATTTCTAAACTGTTTTTAAAGGTATCGGCAGCGTGATATCCTTCGAGCACGGTTGCCAGATCGAGCACTGAATAAGGTATATTTTTAAGGGAATTGTGATTCATTACAATAGATTTAAATTTAATCAGGTTACAAAAGTATTCTTAAAAAGACCAAGTAACTGCGTAACAAAACATAAATGACTTACTGGTGATTGGTCAACCTGAAATTTTTATTTTCAGTTAACAATTGATCTTAAAACGTCCTTCCCATCAACTAAATCGTAATAGCTTACTGTAGAAATTCATGCCCTGAGATTAGTGTATTAAAACTTTCATAATTCTTTTAAAACTGAATGGCTATTTTATTTATTTAAAAAATTTCCAACTATATTGGCACGATTTCGTTATTTATTCAGTTCCTTCTTTTCTATATATGACTAAAAATATCTTTATTGCATCTGCCGAGCCATACACTGGAAAATCAGTGATCGCGTTCGGCATGATTAACATGTTACTTGCTAAAACACAAAAGGTAGGTTATTTTAAACCCATCATTGCACAGGAAGATCCCGAAAAACGGGACAAACATGTAGAAGCCATGCTGGATTATTTTTCACTTCCGGTGAAGTATGAAGATGCCTTTGCTTTTACCAGGCAGGATATGTTGCAGCAGTCTGATGATCATGGCGCCATGATTAATACCATCATCAGCAAGTATAAAAAACTGGAGGATAATTACGATTTCACCGTGATTGAAGGCAGCGATTTCCTGGGTGAAGGAAGTGCTTTTGAATTTGAATCTAATGCCTTAATGGCTAAAAACCTTGGTGCTCCGGTTCTCATTGTGGTTTCAGGCAAAGGGAAATCAGCCAGTCAGCTTTTTAAATCGGCTATTAATATTTATAAAAACTTTTTGCTTCGTGATGTTCAGGTGCTGGGTGTGGTGGCCAATATGGTTAACCCCGAAGAAGCCGAACGTATTAAGCAGGCATTAACCAATCAGTTACCAACAGAACTGTTAATTGCAGTGATCCCCGTAGAAAGTGGATTGCAAAGCCCTACCATGAAAGAAATTACCGCTGCCCTGGATGCGGAAGTATTATTCGGAGCAGATTTAATGGATAACCAGGTGGATAATTTCGTAACCGGTGCCATGATGTTGCCCAACTTTTTAAGGCACATTAAAGATAACCTGCTTATTGTTACGCCTGGCGACCGTGGCGATATCATCATTGGTTCGCTGCAAGCCAACTTATCTGCCAACTATCCTAAAATAGCCGGGATTGTGCTCACCGCCGGAAGTTTGCCCGATGAGCCAATGATTCGCCTGATTGAAGGTTTACAAACCATTATTCCGATCATTTCTGTACAGAAAGGCACTTTCGAAACCACCACTACTATTGGTTCTATTCACTCAAAAATCACCATCGACAATAAAAAGAAGATTGAACTGGCAATCGATATTTTTGAAAGACACGTAGATCTGAAAGCACTCGACGATAAAATTATCACTTTTAGTTACCAGGGGATTACCCCGCATATGTTCCAGTACCAATTGGTGAAATGGGCTAAACGGGAGAAAAAACATATCGTCCTTCCGGAGGGAAATGATGAAAGAATTTTAAAAGCAGTAGAAAAGCTAATTACACAGGATATTGTTGAAATCACTTTGCTAGGTGACCCGGTTGAGATTGGAACTTCGATTAAGCGACTTGGTCTAAACCTGGATATAAATGCCATTCATATCCATAATCCAGCCCATTCGAAGCATTACGATAATTATGTTGAAACCTTGCATGAGCTTCGGAAGGCTAAAAATGTAAACCTCGAAATGGCAAGGGATATGATGACTGATGTTTCTTATTTTGGTACCATGATGGTATATAAAGGAGATGCTGATGGAATGGTTTCTGGCGCGGTACATACCACACAGCACACCATCAGGCCGGCTTTGCAATTTGTAAAAACCCGACCAGGCGTTTCAGTGGTATCTTCGATATTCTTTATGTGCTTGCCAGAACGGGTAGCAATTTTTGGCGATTGCGCTGTAAATCCAAATCCTACCGCGCAGCAACTGGCAGAAATTGCCATCTCATCAGCAGAGAGCAGTGCAAAGTTTGGGATCGAACCCAGAATTGCCATGTTATCTTATTCTTCCGGAACATCAGGAGAAGGTGAAGATGTGGAACGCGTGCGCGAAGCCACTGCAATTGTGAGGGAAAGATATCCGGAGTTAAAAATCGAAGGACCTATTCAATATGATGCTGCCGTAGATCCAAAAGTGGGTAAGCAAAAAATGCCAAACTCAGAAGTGGCCGGACGTGCGAGTGTACTGATTTTTCCAGATTTAAATACCGGAAACAACACCTATAAAGCAGTACAACGGGAAACAGGCGCATTGGCAATCGGGCCGATGTTGCAAGGTTTAAATAAACCCATTAACGATTTAAGCCGTGGCTGTACGGTGGATGACATTTTTAACACCGTGGTGATTACGGCAATTCAATGCCAGGATATAAAATAAGTATAAATGAACACTTTAGTAATTAATTCAGGAAGCAGTTCCCTTAAATATCAACTCTTTAAAATGCCTGTAAAATCGCCCATTTCAAGTGGCCTGGTTGAACGGATTGGTATCGAAGGCTCTTACATTAAACATACCGTTTTCAAAGGAGACGAAAAATTTGTGACAGAGAAATCTGCGTTTATAGCAGATCACGGCGAAGGCTTAAAACAGGTACTTTCTTTATTAACTGAAGGAGAACTTGCCATAATTGCTTCACCAGATGATATTCATGCCGTTGGCCACCGGGTGGTACATGGCGGAGAACATTTTTCTGGCGCCACGCTGATTACCGAAGAAGTAAAGGAAAAGATTAAAAAACTTTTCTCCCTTGCACCGCTTCATAATTCAGTTAATTTAAAATGCATTGAAGTAGCAGAAGAAACTTTTCAAAATGCCAAACAGGTTGCTATTTTCGATACCGCTTTTCACCAAAGCATTCCTCAACAAGCTTTCCGATATGCCATTCCAGATCGCTACTATAAAGAAGAGGGAATCAGGGTTTATGGTTTCCATGGCACCAGCCATAAATACGTGAGCGAACAAGCCATTCAGTGGCTCGATAAAAAAGATTCGAAACTGATCAGCATTCACCTTGGGAATGGCTGCAGCATTACCGCCATAAAAAACGGAAAATCTATTGATACGAGTATGGGTTTTGGTCCGCTGAGTGGATTAGTGATGGGCACAAGATCAGGAGATATTGATCCATCCGTTATTTTTCATTTAATAGAACATGCTGGGTACAGCCTGGATCAGTTAAGCACATTATTTAACAAACAATCTGGTTTATTGGGCGTTGGTGGCTCCAGCGACATGCGTGATATTCGGAAACTGGCGGCATCTGGTGATGAACATGCCCTGCTTTCATTAGAACTTTATGCCTATCGGATTAAAAAATTTATCGGTGCCTATGCAGCCGTATTAAATGGAATTGATGCCATCATCTTTACCGCCGGTGTTGGTGAAAATGATAAGGATATGCGTGAAGCGGTTTGTACAGAACTGGAATTTTTAGGCATCGAAATGAATCGCGAAAGTAACAGACAATACAATGGTGGCTTGATGGATATTAGTACAGATGATTCTAAGGTAAAGATTCTGGTAATCCCAACCAATGAAGAGTTTGAAATTGCAAGTCAGTGTTATAGCTTGTTGCAGTGATAGATGTAATTTGTTATTTAAAGTTTTTGTAGTGTATTAATTAAGATGTGTCATAGTGCGATCGCCATTCTCTTTCTATGAAGAAAACTATGGTGATCGCAATTCCCCTCCATCCAGAGGGGTGCCTGAAAGGCGGGGTGGTCAAGCTTATAGGATAAATTTATCTTGCCACCCTTATGTTTAGTAGAAGAGACTTATCTAGTCCTAGCCGGACGGGCTCTCTTCTCTGGGCAACCAAAGAAGCAAAGTTGCCGGCTCGCAATTATTCATATAGTTTTTATATTTTTATTTGCATTCATGAGGGCTGCGCCGTTTTTCTGTGGAAGTCAGTAGGTTGGCTTGGACAGTGCCATCCCGAAAAATTGACCATGCCGGTTCAAAGGCAGAACGAAGAAACAGTGGTTTGGCCTAGCTAACTAGTTATAGCGATCGTAATTCCATACTCTAGTATTGTTGTATGGCACATTTTCTATGCATTTTGCTAACCAACTTTAATCACCGAAGAACGCCGTCAATCCCAAGGGCCATGGAAATCAAAAAAACAGGTACAATAGTATAAATACCACTAACAAACCTTAAACGCAGTGGTTTTGTGTTCATAACAACGAATTTAATTTTTTAAAAGAATTTTGAACACAAAATGCAGTGCCGCTTTTTTTGATGTGTGTGGGATTTGCAAAAGGCCCCTAGCCGGATTGACGAAGCGCTTTGGGTACTTTGGCGCTCCAAAATGCGCAGCATTCTTGAACACCGCTAAAAACAATATTAACTGTAAAAAATTACCATGCCCCCGCGGCAAAGAGCGGAAAAGAAATCTTTATAAATCTATGGTATCAACATGGTAATCCGCTGAAGGAGAACGGGAAAGGCGGGGTTGGTCACCATACAGCATTAATTTATCTTGTCATTTTTATTCAAATAGATTTATCTAGTCCTAGCCGGACGGGCTCTCTTCTTTGGGCAACCAAAGAAGCAAAGTTGCCGGCTCGCAATTATTCATATAGTTTTTATATTTTTATTTGCATTCATGAGGGCTGCGCCGTTTTTCTGTGGAAGTCAGTAGGTTGGCTCTGTCAGTGCCATCCCGAAAAATTGACCATGCCGGTCCAAAAGCAGAACGAAGAAACAGTGGTTTGGCCTTGCTAATTAGTTATAGCGATCGCCATTCCCCCTGAAAGACTATCAAGTATAAAACATTTTCCAGGAATGATTTTTTATACATTTTGCTAAACCAACTTTAATAAAACACAGTCTATACCGAAGAACGCCGTCAATCCCAAGGGCTAGAGAAATCAAAAAAACAGTTGTACAATAGTATAAATACCACTAACAAACCTAAAACCCAGTGGTTTTGTGTTAATAACAAAGAATTCAATTTTTAAAAGAATTTTGAACACAAAACAAAGTGCCACTTTTTTTGATGTGTACGGGATGGTGTGAAAGGCCCATAGCTGGATTGACAAAGCGCTTTGGGTACTTTGGCGCTCCAAAATGCGCAGCATTCTTGAACAACGCTAAAAACAATATTAACTGTGAAAAATTACCATGCCCCCGTGGCAAAGAGCGGGCAAAAGAATCTTATAAATTAATTATTTCTACATGGTATTCTAATACATATTATCAATCAAACTCAGGTTAAAAAGAAGATTACAACAAAAAGTCATATTGATTGATTAAGGGATATCAGTCTACCATAAACTTAAAATACACATCAATTATTAGTCTCTTAGCAGAACACTTTTTTACGACGATTTAAATAAAAAAACTGCATCTTTATTACCCGCTACAATCAAAGTAAATGCTTCTTATAATTTAATCAAATTCAAATAAAATATTTTCTAATGATGAAAAAATTGGCAGAAAATGGCATCAACTAAAAAATTATCTAACCTTAAGCTCAATCATTCTTAACATGATTTTTGAATTTACAACGGCCCCTGGCTTTGACTTTATTACATTTTTCGCAAAGCATATCAATGCAACTGTTAGGGATAATTTCATGGAAATCCCAAGTAAAACGGGAGAAGGCTATGTGCGTAAAGTTGGCTTTGGGAGCGATTTTAAATTAACCATTCATCGTTACACGTTAAAAGAAGATTTGATCATTAAGCGAAATCCTTCCCCAGAGACGAGTAGCGTGCGTACTTTTTTCTTTTATAATACCAATCAAGATCTTGAAGTTAAATATGAGAATGAAGAGAATATACCATTCTCACAAAAAAATGACGCTTCTATACTTTTATCTACCAATGACCTGAAGACGGAAATCCGTTTTCCCGCCAACAGTAATATCCAATATGTAGTAGTTGCAATTGCTGCCGATAGACTGCGCTCGATTCTTTCCATTGAAAACCCCAATAGTACTATAAAAACGATCACAGGAGAAAACGCTTCGTTTCTCTTTTTCGAAAGTTTGGATACTGAAATGCAATTGCTTCTTAAAAACATAGTATCCGTTGATATGAACAACTCTATGAGTAATTTCTATGTACAAATCAAGGTTCAGGAATTGATGTATCTGCTTTTCAGCAAGCTTTCACTTAGGGAGAACACTACTTTTAAAAGTATAAATAGCAACGATGCAGAGAAACTTCTGATCATCCGCAATGAGATACTGAGCGATCTTAGCACTCCTCCAGTAATTAGAGAGCTTGCAGCTATCGCGGCAATGAGCGAAACCAAATTGAAACAGCTATTCAAGCAGACATTTGGCGACACAATCTATAATTATTACCAAAGCGCACGAATGGAAGAGGCTGCCTTTTTATTGAAGCAGGCCAAACATTCTGTTTCCCAGGTCGGATATGAACTGGGATTTTCCAACCTGAGCCACTTTAGCAGGCTGTTTGAAAAACAGTACGGCATTACGCCCAAGAAATTCTCATACTCAGCTTAGCGCTCCTTATCTTTAATATTACCCTGTCACTTGTCGGATAGGACTATTTTTTCGTCTTTTAGGGTTATTTTACCCAATCAATATCGAATAACTTTGATTATATAATTAGTATAGCAGAAAGGTTAATCACACTTTGATGGAATGTACTGATTATTCATACATAATATCAAAGAAATGAAAGCAATACAATACAAAGACTACGGAAGTTCAGAAGTAATAGAACAGGTTGAAGTTCCGGTACCATCAATCCAGAATGGACATGATGTGTTAATTCTGGTTAAAGCAGCAGGAGTAAATCCAATAGACATTAAAATCCGGATGGGCTTCATGAAGGCGGCCCGCCCTGTGGAATTGCCTTTTATTCCAGGCGGTGAGGCTGCGGGAATAATTGTCTCCATTGGAGATGCAGTAACAACATTTAAAGTAGGTGATGAAGTAATTGCCCTAACCAAAACAAATGGTTATGCAGAGTATGTAACAGCAAGTGAAGACTTCGTACTGCCAAAACCACAGGGGTTATCCTTTGTAGAGGCCGCATCAATCGGCGTGAATATAGGAACTGCACAATCAGTTTTGTTTAAAGCCGGAAAATTGGAAAAAGGACAGAAATTATTGATTCAGGGCGGAGGAGGTGCAGCCGGAGGTGCGATGGTGCAGATGGCCAAAGCTACCGGTGCATATGTGATTGCTACAGCATCTGGAAAAGGTGTGGAATTGGCAAAAAGCCTGGGTGCCGATGAAGTAATTGATTATAAGCTAGAGGATGTAACGGCTTTGGTAAAGGATGTGGATCTGGTAGCAGACACTGCGGGCGGCGAAGCACAGGCAAAGCTTTTTAAAGTGTTAAGATCAGGTGGTACCTTGTTGAGTATTGTGATTCCACCATCACAGGAACTGGCAGCACAATACCACATCAAAGCCGGTTTTGTAGCGTCCAACATCTCCGCTCAAACCTTAGAAAATGGCATCAGCCTAATAAAGGCCGGAACATTCAAACCTGTTGTTTCCAAAATATTCAAGCTGGGAGAAGCTGCCCAGGCGCAGGATTTTTTAACAGCTGGGGGCATAAATGGTAAGGTTATCCTTACAGTCGATTAAGTATTTCATAATTTAAAGATTAAAAAAATGAATAAAAAGAAAATCCTGGTGGCCGGTGCTACCGGATACCTCGGAAATAAAATCGTTGCCGAACTCATTCAACTTGGTGCTGAAGTTACCGCAATGGTGAGGGCAAGCAGCAATAGAACCAAGCTTGAAGAGATGGGTGTAAAAAACTTTGTAGTGGGCGACATGATGGATGCACCTTCTTTAGCTGAAGCCATTACTCCTACTTATGGGTTTGACGCTATTGTGGCGAGTGCAGCCGGATACACTAAAAAAACAAAGGGCGATAGTCCGATCACTGATACTGTTCAAAACTTGGTAGATGCAACCAAAGCAGCAGGTATTCCGCGGTTTATCCTAATCTCTATCCTAGAATCTGATAAGGCCAAATCGGTGCCCCATTTCCACAATAAATACCTGATAGAACAATATCTCAAAGAAAAGAAACAACCCTTTATCGCCCTTAGGCCAGGGGCATTCCTTGATCAGGTTCCGGATTATATCCCAGATAAGATAAAAAAAGGAATTTTCCCAACCTTCCTGACAGGAACATATGGTGCGGTTTATACCTCAGAATTGGCAAAATATGCTGCAATGGCCGCTGTTGTATTGCCAGACACAGAATTAAACAAACCTGTTGATATTGGTTGGGACAGACCCGTGAACGGAAAGATACTGGCTCAGGCTTTTTCAAAGGTTCTGGGAAGGCCAATAAAACCTAAACCAGTAATCCCATCTTTTATCCTTAAAGTTATCTTTCCTGTCATCTCTTTATTCAGTGGGAACATACGCGATATGTATGAGATGATTAAGTGGATCAATACAGGAGTTTACGTCAGCCGTAATCCCCAACGACAAAAAAAACTTTTTGGAGAACTGCCAACCGTTGAGGAAAGCGTAAGCCATTATTGCCGTGATCGTGGATTAATTTAAGTCAGAGGCATTAAAAAGCGGTTAACCGCTATCAAAAATTATAGTTCAAAAATCAAATGGTGTTTAGCACCGTTAATCAAAATAGAAAACATGAAATTATTAAATGAAGTAGTATTAGGAAATCAAACCCTAAAAAACGCCATAGCAATGGCACCAATGACCCGAAGCCGTGCAAACAGCGAAGGCGTTGTACAAGATTTAACCGTATTATACTATACACAACGTGTTAGTACCGGACTGATCATTACAGAAGCGATAAATATATCCGAGCAGGCAATTGGTAGCCCATACACACCTGGCTTATATAATCAGGCACAAATTGAGGCATGGAAAAAAGTAACCCAATCTGTTCATGATAAAGGTGGCGTAATCTATGCCCAACTCTGGCACACTGGCCGTGTAGGTCATTCAGTTGATAAAAATGGAAACCTTCCTGTTGCACCATCGGCAATCGGCATACAAGGACAGCAGCATTTTACCTCCCAGGGAATGAAGGACTATGAAACGCCCAGGGAATTAACCAACCAGGAGATTAAACAAATAGTTAAAGATTACGGACAAGCTGCTAAGCATGCTATTGAAGCCGGTTTTGATGGTATCGAACTGCACGCCGCTTTCGGGTACTTGCCCAATCAGTTTCTATCAGAGAGTGCAAACAACCGTACGGATGAATATGGCGGAAGCGTAGAGAACAGGAACCGTTTCGTACTGGAAGTAATGCAGGAATTGGTTAATGCATCAGGCAGTGATAAAGTTGGAATCAAACTATCACCAACCATTTATTATAACAATATCGAGAACAATGATCCTGAATCACAATTTAAACCATTGATCGAAGCATTAAATGAGTTGCCATTAGCGTACATTCACCTGATGAACGCAATGTTCCCACTGGATAATTATCCGCACTACCCTAAGAATGTGATAGAGACTTTTGGCCGTGTGAGCAACCATTTGGTAATCGCAAACGCTGGCTACACCAAAGAAAGTGGAGAAGCGGAATTGGAAAAAGGAATAGCTAAAATAATTTCTTTTGGCTCGCCGTTTGTATCCAACCCAGACCTACCAGAAAGATTTGAGCAGGATGCCGAACTGAACCAACCAGACCCGGCAACAATGTACGGTGGAGGTGAAAAAGGATACACAGATTATCCGTTTCTTGAAAATTAATTCTGAACACAGAGACGATGACAAAAAAAAACCTGCTTACGAGCAAAATTACACAGAAGAAGAACGCAAAATTGCAGAACACATCATCGGGCTGGAAAAATCAGCACTAGACAAATGGTTCAATGGTGATACCTCAGGATACGAACAACTTTGGTCTGAGCGAAGCTTCACTTATTTTGATGCCGTTGTAACCGAACGAGTAGATGACCATGCCACTATTGCCAAGTTTCTAGAAACGATTGAGGGCAAGTTATTTGCCGACACCTATGATTTTCGTAGTCCCCGAGTACAAATAGGTCAAGACATGGCTGTGCTTACTTTTCAGGTTTTCGCAAAAACCACGCTCATAAACATGGAATATAACTGTATCGAAGTATACCAGAAAGAAGCAGATGAACAGTGGCGGGTTATTCATTCTACCTGGTCGTTTATCCGGCCGATGGATAAAAATTTCGATGAAACAAAAAGTGTTGTATAATCCTTAAACTTTTAAAAAACCCTAAACACCATTACTTATTGTCTACCGTTTCTAATGTAGCAGCAATAGTTTAGATTTTGAAGAATGATAAAAAAGAATGATATGAATGCTGAAAGTTTAAGAGAATATTGTCTTTCCTTTGAGGGAGTTACTGATAAAATGGCATTTACCAAGGCTACATCAGAATATGATAGAAACCTATTGGCTTTTTATGTGAAAGAAAAATGGTTCTGTTTTTTTAATATAGATGAGTTTGATTTTTGCACCTTAAAATGTGATCCAGGGGAATCAAAGAAACTTCAGGATAAATATGAGGATATCACGCCGGGTTATCATATGAATAAAAAACATTGGATCAGTGTTCATTTCAACAAAAATGTTCCGGATAAAATCATCAAAGACTTATTGAAAAAATCATATGAACTTGTGGTGGCTTCACTAACAAAAACGGAAAGGCAAGATTTGGAAGAAGATGCCCGTGAAAATGAACAATAATATAATCAGGCACAATTAGTTTAACACCTATCTTGGTGGATCCTGAATCAAGTTCAGGAGGACGATTCGTCGCAAAATGTATTTCTCGAGTGGTGTACTAACCGATTCGTCATGCTGACCTGTAGCGCAGCGGAAAGCTACGCAGTAAATTTAGTTCAGCTCCTATCTTGGTAAGCTCCTGAAGAATAATTAATTAAGGCTTCATCACTTGAACCCCAATTACAATAAAGAAAAATTTTGTCTTAAAAAATGAAGTATTTAAGGTAAGATATTGATCAATTATTTAAAATAGAAAAAGCAGCCAATGCCGCTTCTTCTATTTTATGTTATTCAGAAATGATGTTGCAAATTATTTTAGTGCATAATTAAGGTAACCGCCATCAGCTATAATCTCTGTTCCTGTAATAAAGCTTGCCGCATCAGATGCTAAGAATAATACTGTCTTTGCAATTTCATCAGCATCGCCGAGCCTTTGTAAAGCTGTAGCAGCCGCTAAAAACTCTTTTGCTTCTGATGGTACAGCATTTTCTAAACCTGGTGTTGCCACCGGTCCCGGACTAACAATATTAACGCGAATTTTTCGTCCTGCTAGTTCGTTTGCTGCAATTTGGGCTATTTTATTTAATGCTCCTTTAGTGGCAGAATATACACTCGATCCTAAATTTGCAGCTGTTGCAACTGTTGAAGAAGTGAACAATACTGCGGCTCCATCGGCCAAATGAGGAAGTAATTGTTGCAATGTAAAAAAATGCCCCTTTACATTGGTATTGAATTGTGCATCAAAATTTGCTTCAGTAACTTTTTCTATCGGCTCGAATGTTGCAATTCCGGCATTCAGGAAAAGAACATCTACTTTTATGCCTCTTGCTGCAATTGCTTTTTCCAGGACAGAAATGTCAGCAAGTTTTGAAGTGTCTGACACTACAGTTTGTAATTGAGGATGATTTATTTCTGCGGATGCTTTTTGGAGGTTGTCGGCATTTCTACCTGTTATCCAAACGTTTGCCCCCACGTTAATAAATGCTTTCGCTGTTGCAAATCCGATTCCAGTAGTTCCTCCTGTAATAACGACGTTTTTATTTGTAAAATCCATAATAATCTTTAATTGTTTAAGCTGTAAAGCTATCACGAATCAATTTATTTCAGTTACTTTGTAACCAAAAGTAACAGTAACTTTTGGGTAACAAAGTAACTTATGAATGAAAATGATTGTCAATTAGGACACACAAAAGAGATCATGGCTGTGCATGATGCAATGGACGTACTGAATGGAAAATGGAAAATATCCATCATTTCATCGATCTGTTATTATAATAAAAGAAGATTTTCTGATATTTTGAACGATGTACAAGGAATATCGAACAAAATGCTGAGTAAGGAATTGAAAGAGCTGGAGATCAATAAATTAATAAAACGAACGGTATTAGAAACTCAGCCTATATCTGTTCAATATCAGCTAACAGAATATGGCATGACGTTAAAAACCATCATTAATAACCTGACCGAATGGGGCTTAGCGCATCGTAAAGTAATTATTGGCAAATAAACCGTATGCTGTTAATTATGAATTTGTTGCTACGAATTATTATTATACTGATGCTGCCAATTAAACTGCTGGTTTTTGTATCAGGTTAATTGCCCTGTTCCACTTTTTATATACTTCAATAGGCTTTGGATAAGCCGGAATGTCGAATTCCCATGGGATTAAAACTTCTACATCGCTCCTATCCGAAAGCTCAGGGATCCACTTACGAATAAAGTCTTGCGATTTGTATTTATTAGATTGATGCACGGGATTAGTGTACCAGATCTCAAATGCCTGCATGTGCCAGTTCATCCAATTGGAACTGACATCATAATCAATTAATTTAGCTTCAAAATAAGCTGCGCCCCAGGTCCAGTCTATTTTTAAATCGTGCACAAAATAGCTTGCACAATTTACCCGACCACGATTACTCATATATCCGGTCTGGTTCAATTGCCGCATGTGCGCATCTATAAAAGGAATTCCAGTCATACCCTGACACCATTTCTCAAACTTCAACGGATCATTTTCCCATACGATATCCTTATTTTTGTAGCCATTTGTTTGAAAGATAGTATTTCCAAAACGCATGCCCTTAAACGTAAAATAATCCCTCCATACCAATTCGAAAACCAGCCACCATGTGCTTTGATTTTTTTTGATTTTCGATTCGTAATCTTTTACCTTTTTATAGATTTCTCGTGCAGAAATACAGCCTAAGGACAGATAAGGAGAAAATTTTGAACTGTAATCTAAGCCATCTGATTTATTTCTACTCCATCTGTATCCGGTTAAAAGCTCAGATTTGAAGGTATAATATTCTAATCTTTCCAATGCCGCGGTTTCGCCCCCCTTAACAAATGGTTTAGAATTTTCATATTCATCTTTATTGAACCCGTAAACACTGTAGGATGGTATTTTTTTGGTTTTTATTTTTTCAACAGCATTTAGTTTGATCGGAAGGCTAAAAGTTGTCCGGGGTTCGGCATGAGTTCCAACAGGAATCCTGTAGGCCTTGCTGGTGAGCGGAATCTTTGCGATCTCAAAAGGAATGTCATCTTTATGATAAAGTGTTTTACCCCAGAAAAAATGAAACTTTACATCAGAAAGCGAATTAACAACCTGATCAACTAAGTTAATTTCATAACTCGCATACTCCTTTTCTGCATAAACGTCTGTAATATCATATTTTTCAATCAGCTCAGGTATGGTTTCAAGTGCAGAAATCTCACCTACAATTAAATGACCACCAAGGGATTCCAGACTTTCTCTTAAATTAAGAACAGACTGCTGCGTGAACTTAAATCTGTTTATATCTATCCTTCTGAAGCCAGGTTCCAGTTTCTCAAAGTCTTTTTTCTCCATACAATAACAAAAAAGCAGATCGTCACATTCTTCCTGAGCCCGAAATAATGCCTCATTATCATGGAGTCTTAAATCATTCTTAAACCAAACTAATCCGCGTTTCGCCATTTATAAAATTTTTTACAACTATCTGTAAGATAATTTTTTGCTGATACTTAGAGTTAATAATGTTGACATTAAAGTGCAGAGCGAAAATGCATTTCTGGTATTTTTTTAATGAGGAAAAGTAGCTGTATGCTCATGATCCTACAACGTTAATTTAAATTTTTCTATCCTGAATTAATATGTCTATACTGAATAGATGCTGAAACAACACTATACAATAGATAAAAGTTTGATATCGGGGATTCTCCTGGATAGCTTCATGCTAGGATTTCATCGGTATTGTTTGTTGTAATTTGTTCCTTGCTACATGATTAGTAGCAAGGAGATTTCCACGAAACAGAGAAAAACAATTTCTTGCAATGACGATGTGTTGCGAATATCTTTTAAAAATCTGGTTGTAGCATCTCGCTAAGACTTAACTCATATATCGATAGCATTAAGATTGCTTCATGCGTCGCAGCAATGACGACTGGGTTAGTTAAGCGCTTAGTTTTCCTAACCCCCGAGCGTCCTTGCGAAAACATTTCCCGATCCTTCATCGGTAATGTTATTAGCAATCTCCTGTTTGCTACAAATCAGCCGTGGTGACGAGTATTTCTTTATTTAGAAAGATAAAAGTAAAACATTGCCTTAACAATTTGACTCATCGACCGCTTTCCGGTAACCCATTCAGCTATACTTTCGCGGTCAATCCCTGAATCAAAAGCAATCTGTTTAATTCTCACGCCTTTTTCTTGCATTTTCTTTTCTATCCATGGCACATTAACTAAGTTGGCTGGTGAAGGCAGATGCGTTTCTGCAGAGACGACTATCTTAAATTCCGGGGAAATTTTTCTAAAAAGATCTTCTGTTCGTTTGATCAAAGTCGCCTCGCTAGCATACTTTCCTGAAAGTGTTTCGTTTTGAACGGTTAAAATTTCAATTGTATGGTCTTTAATAGCTGTGACCGTGAAGGAAATATTAGATTGCTCTTTATGTCGGGCTGCTGCAGCTTCCAGTTTAAGGATTTTTTCGCTTGTTATAAAATTCTCAAGCATTGCTGCGTTTTCAATTGTACTCATATTATAACTTAAATTTATAGCAATATCCTGGCTTCACTGTCAGTAGTCACTGCTTTTGCTTTATCAAACCATAACATAGCCTGTTTTTTAATCTCATCAAACTTTGAATTGACCAATGCATCCTTTTTGGTAAAATATTTAATGACTTCGAAAATCGCCAGACCTATAATGGCATTTTATTAAATCCCATATCTATTTATTATTTCCTTTCTAACCAAATTCTTAGCAATAGGTTTTAGATTTTAATTCGAAGCATCATGCTTTATTTATGAATCAACACCTTTTAACCTCATCTTAGATAGATTAAACTTTTACCTGTTTCGGGCTATCTACCTCTTTTTTGAAAGAAGTAATTACGGTAAATAATTCCTGAGCATCAAAATTGAGTTCAGACGCGGTAAGATTAATGGGTAAATTTCCATTTGCATCCTCTATTCCGTTTACAACCATAGCAGATAATTTTTTCTTAATAATCGGGATATAATGATCAGGCTTATCTACTGTAAGTGTAACCAGCGTATCACCGCCCACCTTTTCTAAGCTGATGTCTATAATATCCTTCCAAAAAATTAATCCTGCCGCTTTGCTTACTGCAGTAACTTTTGCAATAATTCCTTCATTGCTGAGGATGATTAGTGGCGAGGTATCTCTTAAAGAAAGTAACTTATTGACAATTACAATAGCTAAGATGAGACTAAATACTCCGGTTATAGCTGCTAATTTGGCACTTAAAGTATTCGTAAATAAGCCAATACTGTATAAAAATATCACTACCAAAACTAACAATACGCCTGTGCAAATCAGGATTAGATTTACCGTTTTTCTTTTGTTTCTATAAAATTCCATTTTGTATATTGATATATGATTTAATTCCGCCTGCAATTTCAAATACCCCTATCTTGCTGCCAGCGATGTTTACAATTAAGTTGAATCCCTAATCAAAAATTGAACCTTTCAAACCAATAGAAAATAAAATGTTTGTATGGTGTTCATTATCTGCCAGTTTTATTTCAACTGTTATTTCTGAACAGTTTGTCAATTGAAGATTTTATCCAAAAAGGGATACACTATGCTATTAGGTCAATAAGGATTTTGAGAAATTATTTCTTCAAACTTTAAAAACGCGACTAAATACGCACTACAATTATGTAAAGCAGTGCAATATGACAAAAAATCAGGACACCAAAAAAAACACTAATAAAAATTAGCGATTAGTTTCATGGGTTGACTATTATGTGTTAATAGTTGAGATTACTTTCCGATACAAAACTTCGTAAATATATTTTCCAGCAAATCATCCGTAGTCACCGTACCGGTGATTTCGCCCAGGTAATGGAGCGCTTGCTTAATATCCATCGCCAGAAAATCAGAAGTTACCGGATTGTCGACATTATTGAGCACCCTTTGCAACGCATTTTCCGTTTGCTTTAAAGCCTCCACATGGCGGATATTCGTCACCAGGGTTTCGCTGGTGTTGATGTGGTGCAGGTTTACCTGTTCCAGTAGGGTGGTTTTCAATTCATCAATCCCAACCTTCTCTCTCGCAGATAGGAAAAAAACATCCAAAGCTTCAAAAGCTTTTCGTTGCTCGGCAGAAATCAGATCAGCCTTATTAAGCAAAATTAGATAAGGAATTTCCAGTTGTTTTAAGCCCCTCACCTGTTCTTCGATTTCGGCAGTGGTTTGTGCCGCATCTGCCATATAAATGATGAGTTTAGCCTGCTTCATTTTTTCCAAAGTGCGTTCCACGCCTAGCGCCTCAATAATATCGGCCGTATCGCGGATTCCGGCAGTATCAATGAAACGGAACACAACGCCACCAATGGTCAATTCATCTTCAATCGTATCTCTGGTGGTTCCGGCAATATCAGAAACAATCGCTCGTTCTTCATTTAATAAGGCATTTAAGAGTGTCGACTTCCCCACATTTGGTTTCCCTGCAATTACAATCGGAACCCCATTTTTAATCACATTCCCCATTTCGAAAGAAGAAATTAATCTTCTTAAAACGTGATTTATCTTGTTTACCAGATTTGTAAGCTGCTCGCGATTGGCAAATTCTACATCCTCTTCTGCAAAATCCAATTCCAGTTCGATCATGGATGCAAAATGAATCAGTTGTTCCCTTAATGCCTTCAATTCAGTGGCAAAACCGCCACGCATTTGCTGCATCGCTACATCATGCGAAGCTTTGGAGTTTGACGCAATTAGATCAGCCACGGCTTCGGCCTGACTTAAATCAAATGCTCCGTTAAGGAATGCCCTGAGGGTAAATTCGCCCGGCTTAGCTGCCCGCGCACCTTTGCTAATCAACAGGTTAATAATCTGCTGAATAATGTAATTTGAACCGTGACAAGAAATCTCCACAACATGCTCCTTCGTATACGATTTTGGTGCTACAAATAATCCTGCCACTACCTCATCTACAATATGATCTCCATCTTTAATCAAGCCGAAATGAAGCGTATGAGAAGCTTGATTCTCCAGATCTTTCCCTGCAAAAACTGAGTTGGCCAGGGAAATGGCATCCGGTCCGGATAAGCGAATAACGCCTATTGCACCAGATCCTGATGGTGTAGATAAAGCAATGATGGTATCTTGATCGTTCATGTTTAATTTCAAAAACGTAAAATTAAGGCTTATAAATGGCTTTATCATGGAAGAGAAGTAATTTTTAAAGCATACCTTAAACCCTATAACCCTGTTAACCCGCTAAACCAATACCCTTCTACACCATTTAATCCTAATTTAAAAACATTTTAAGGAAGAAGGTGTTTAAAACTCAATCAAATAAACCATATATGATAAACAATTTTCCACTAACTGTAAAGCGATCAATAGAACTCCTCGGCTTGATTGCGCTGGTGACCGTTATGGTCGTCGCAAAAGATATTATTATGCCCATGCTAATGGCCTTCTTCATTAGTATCATGCTGCTTCCGGTCTACCGCTTTCTCAAAAGGAAAAAAGTTCCGGAAACGTTATCTATCATTTTACCCATATTACTGGTTGCATTTTTTGTTGCACTGGTGGTTTGGTTTTTCTCGAATCAAATCGGCATGCTGGTTCAGGATTTCCCTCAAATTAAAGCCAACGTTACCCAGCATATCAATTCGTTAAGTGATTGGGTAAGCAAAATTACGCATTACGATGACAAACAGCAGAAAGCATTTATTCAGGATAAAAGCGAAGATCTGATGAACATGGGCACCTCTTTAGCTGGTGGCGCCGCAGTTACCTTAAGTGGTATTTTTGTCTTCATCGGTTTACTCCCAATTTATATCTATTTGATGCTTTTCTACAAAGATATCTTGCTGAGGTTCATCTTCATGTGGTTCCAAACAGATGACCACCCGAAAGTGAAAGATGCCATTTATGAAACGGAATCCATCATTAAAAGTTACCTGATTGGATTGTTAATTCAAATCACTTATATGACCATTTTATTGGGTGGAATTTTGATGCTCATCGGGATCAAACATGCCCTGTTAATTGGTGTAATTTTCGCCATCTTAAACCTGATCCCATATGTAGGTGCACTGATTGGTAACTTAATTGGCGTGTTGTTAACACTTACTTCTTCTCAGGAATTATGGCCCGTTATCACCGTTTTGGGTGTAATTGCATTCGTTCAATTTTTGGATAATAATATTTTGATGCCTAGAATTGTAGGTTCGAAAGTTAAAATTAATGCCTTATTTGCCATCCTCGGGGTATTTATCGGCGGAAGTATTGCTGGCGTCTCCGGGATGTTTCTTGCACTCCCAATTGTGGCAGTATTAAAAATCATTTTCGACCGTACAGATTCATTTAAACAATGGGGTGTTTTATTAGGTGATGAGCGTCCGGCTAAGAGCCCGATGACCTTCCCTGCATTCAGAAAGAAGAAACCTGTTGAAACCAGATCAGGAACAGATAAAAATTAAATTATAAATGATGAAAAAATTAATAATTATTGCTGGCCTTGGGCTGGGTTTATTTACCGCCTGTAGCTCTTCAAAAAATAAAGAAAAAGCTGGCGGAAACAATGATACCACACTTTTGTCGCAAGCCACGGCAGAAAAGAAAGTCGATCCTATACTTGGAAAACTATCTGTAATTGGAGAACCAAAACTCGGAGCGATTAATATGAGGTTCACAGTATACAATAATACAGATACCGTAACTAAATTTTGTATCTGGCATACGCCATTTGAGAAACTGATGAGCAAATACCTAGATGTTGCGCTGGATGATTATACACCAATAGATTACAAAGGCCCGATGGCAAAACGAATTATGCCTCCTCCTGCTGATAGTTATAAAGAACTGAATGCGGGTGATAGCACCAGTGCTGATTTTAACCTTGCCGATGCTTATGCAATTACTAAAGCTGGAAATTATACCATTAAATATAATTCGTCAACCATTAGTGGAATTGTGGTGAGCGACAGTTTAAAGATTAAGATCAATTAAGAATTAAATCTTTTTAAATACTTAAAAGCATCGTTGGTTAATTCCAGCGATGCTTTTTTATTTGCATGCCTTCAGTGGATGATGCAAATAACGAGCCTTTCTTTCTTCAAGATAAAAGTGCCAGAGCATCATTACAGCTACCGTTCGGTAAGGTTTCCAAATCACAGTTAAGGCTAGCATTTCTTCTTTGATGATTCCCTTTGGAAGGTTTTTCAAACTTTTCATGGCATTTACGGCTGCAAGATCACCTAACGGAAAAACATCATTGTGGTGGAGGATAAACAACAAGTAAATATCAACTGTCCAATCGCCAATGCCCTTTACGCTTTTGAGTTTTGCGCGAATTTCATCATCATGAAGTAATGCTAACTTCGCTAATGACAACTCTCCCTGCACTATTTTCTGTGCCAGATCGCGGGCATAAACAGTCTTCTGCCGACTGAAATAACAAGCCTTTAACTCTTCATCAGTAAGTTGAAGTAATGCTTTCGGCGTAATATCCCCTATTTTTTCTTTGAGTTTATTTAGAGCTGCTAATGCCGAAGCCAGAGAAACCTGTTGTTCCAGAATAATGTGAATCAGCGATTCAAAAGTATTTGGTCTGGACCAAAATGGCGGATAACCATATCGATCCAAAATGCCAGCTAAATCAGGATCTTTTTTGGCCAGCAGATCACAAAGTTGATGAAAATTTTCTTTATCAAATGTTTCAAACATGATCTCCTTATTTTAGCAAGATATCGTAAGCAAACCTCAATATCGTTCCAAAAACAACAATTAAGAAAAATATCCTTACAAACTTATTTCCTTTAAGTAAAGCTAACCTCGTTCCGAAATAAGCACCACATAAATTAAAAACAGCCATTGGTATGGCGTACTGAAAAAGAATATGGCCTGTGTAACTAAAATAAATAATCGCTGCTAAATTGGTGGCGATATTTACAATCTTCGCATGTGCACTGGCGCCAATAAAATCAAAGCCCAACACGGCAATGAAAACCAAAATCAGAAAAGATCCTGTTCCTGGCCCGATCAAGCCATCGTAAAAGCCAATAACCAAACCAAATAATGTAGCCATCAGCACCTGCTTTTTTACGGAATGATTCTTCTCCTGATGTATGCCGAATTGCTTATTAAAATAAGTATAGAGTGCCACCAAAATCAGCACAATCAGAATCACTGGTTTGATCACCGTATTATCAATCTGGCTCACCAGGAAAGCACCCAAAAGCGCCGCTAAAAAGGCAGTAAAAGCACAAGCCGCTAAAACTTTAAAATTGAATTTAACTTGCCTGGAATATTTAAAAGCAGCTAAAGTGGTGCCTGCAATTGATGGGATTTTTGTGGTTCCCAATAGCGTAGCGACCGGATAATGCGGTAAAATAAGTAAGGTGGCAGGTGTTTGTAATAAACCTCCGCCACCTACAATAGCATCTATAAAACCCGCTGCAAAAGCAACTAGGCAAAGTAAAACTAGCTCATACATGAATGCCAGGATTTTTAGAATCACCAGATTTTAAGGTCATATCTTTAAATTGCATCATCTATTTTATTTCCCCTCTTCCATTTCCCCTTTTACCTGTTTTCTATTTCCCTTTTACATCCCACCTCTTCCCATCTTACATCCTCCTTTTTCCATCTCAACTACATCCGCTCCGGCGAAGTAATCCCTAAAATCAACATTCCAGCATTAATAATATCGGCAGTTTTTTTAGCCAGATTTAAACGAAATTGTTTGGTTTCACCTTCTTCTGTTTTCACAATTGGTGGAACATCATGGTAGAACTTATTAAAAAGCTTCGCCAGTTCATATAAGTAATTCGCCAAACTCGCCGGACTATAAGCCTTCGCCGCAATGGCAATTTCCGATGGATATTTAGCCAATTGCAGAATCATTTCTAATTCTACCGGCAGTAAATCTTCAGACTTAGGACTTTTGACTTCAGACTTATACTCAGCCTTGCTTAACAACGATTTTATCCTCGCATGTGTGTATTGAATAAACGGACCCGTATTGCCTTGGAAATCGATACTTTCTGCAGGATTAAACAGTAAACGTTTCTTAGGCTCAACCTTTAACAAGAAGTATTTCAGCGCACCTAAGCCAATATTTTTATATAATTCTTCTTTATCTGCCTCCGCGAAATCGTTTGTTTTACCCAATTCCTCGGTTTTCTCACGTGCGGTAGTAATCATACTTTCGATTAATTCATCAGCATCTACCACAGTACCCTCACGGCTTTTCATTTTACCGTTTGGTAAATCAACCATGCCGTAAGATAAATGGTATAACCCCTTTGCCCAGCTTTTACCAAGCTTTTCTAGTATAAGAAACAACACCTTGAAGTGATAGTCTTGCTCATTACCTACCACATAAATCGACTCATCCATATTGAAATCGTCGTGTTTCATCTCTGCAGTTCCTAAATCCTGAGTGATATAAACCGAAGTCCCATCTGCACGTAAAACCAATTTCTGATCTAAGCCATCAGCAGTTAAATCAATCCAAACTGAGCCATCTTCTTTTTTGAAGAAAACACCGCTTGCCAAACCTTCATCAACCGTACCCTTTCCTAATAAATAGGTATTGCTTTCATAATAAAATTTGTCGAAATCTACGCCGAGGTTCTTATAAGTAACGTGGAAACCAGCATAAACCCACTCGTTCATGGTTTTCCAAAGCGAAACTACTGCTTCATCACCCTGCTCCCAGGCCAGCAACATTTGTTGTGCAGCTTTAATTAGAGGCGCATTTTTCTTCGCTTCATCTTCCGTCTGACCTTCAGTTTTTAAAGCCTCAATTTCTTTTTTATATTCCCGGTCAAAAATCACATAGTATTTTCCTACCAAATGATCACCCTTTAAGCCTGAACTTTCTGGTGTTTCGCCATTCCCCCATTTTTGCCAGGCCAGCATTGATTTACAAATATGAATTCCACGGTCGTTAACCAGGTTCACTTTCACCACATCGTAACCGTAAGCCTTTAGCAATTCAGAGACCGAATAACCCAATAAATTATTGCGTACATGCCCCAGGTGAAGTGGTTTGTTTGTGTTTGGAGAAGAATATTCTACCATCACTTTTTTTCCATTTGATGGGAAAACACCAAAATCAGCAGCTAAAATCTCTTCATTAAATTGATTTAAGAAATAACTTTCAGCAATACTTAAATTTAAGAAGCCTTTAACAACGTTGAATTTCGTAACATTTTCTACATGAGACACCAAGTATTCACCAATTTCATTAGCGGTTTGCTCCGGCGATTTTTTAGAAATTTTGGTAATTGGGAAAACAACGATCGTTGCCTGCCCCTCAAATTCTTTACGGGTTTCTTGTATATTGATCACACTTTCAGCAACTTCTTCCTGATAAAGTTCGAGAATGGCTTTTTGTGTTTCGGAAATAATAAAATTCATGGGGTAAAAATAGGGAAAAAGTCCGAAGTCAGAAGTCAGAAGTCGGAGGTTTAATTCCATAGCCGAGATTTCAAGAAAATTAAAGACTATTATTCATTTCGCAGAAAGACTAAAGCAGAAAGATCAAAGCGGAAAGACCAAAGCGGAAAGACTAAAGATGAAGCTGACTCAATCTTGATACTTGATACTTACTACTCGATACTTACTACTTGATACTATTCTAAAATTAAATAGATTTGCAATAACTAAATATTCATGAGCGTAGAAAATCAAAATTTCAATGTGAGCGTAAGCACCGAGATCGGTCGGTTACGCAAATTATTAATTCATAGTCCTGATAGTGGTTTGGGCAAAGTGGTGCCATCAAAAGCGCAAGACTGGCTTTTCGAAGATATTGTCCATTTAGATACCATCCGCAAAGGCGAATACGATTATTATATTAAGCTTTTGATGTACTTTCTGGATCCTGAGAAAATTAAAGGAAAACTGGCTCAAATAGATTCAGCTGAAGAAAACAGAAACTTTTACAAGCCAAACCACCCCGATTTCCACAATTCAACTTCGGTAATAGAAATTCAGAATCTGTTAAGCGAAATGCTGGAGAATGAATCAATCAGAAAAAAATTGGTTGCAGCGGTTTGCGCCATAGAAGGCTGTACGTATAAAGTGCAGATGGAGTTAACGAATACCGATCCTAAAGAACTGGCAGAAATTTTCATTTCTGGAACTTTGGCAAACGACACCATGATTTTTGCACCCATTCCGAACTTAATCTTCACCCGGGATGTAGGAATAACCATCAATAACCACATCTTATTAAACAAACCAGCAAAGAAAGCACGTGTTCGCGAAACTTTGCTAATGCGTTATATTTTCTTCAATCACCCATTATTTTCTGATTATAGTAATAATGTATTGGAAATACCTGATGTAACCATGCATTTCTTGCGTCCGGGAGATGAGCCGGCATTTAGCACTACGTTAGAAGGTGGCGACGTAATGATGGTAAGTCCGAATCATGTATTAATTGGTTGCAGCGAAAGAACCTCTGAGCATGGCGCAAATGAAGCCATTAAATTGTTATTCGATCATGATGTGGTAGAGAAAGTAACCGTGGTAAAAATCCCGAGCAAACGAGATTACATGCACCTCGACACCGTGTTCACACAAGTGAAGCGCAACACTTGGGTAATCTTGAATTCTATTGCACATTCGCCAAAATACAATCCTTACGAGCCGATCAACTTTTTAAAAGAACCTGAAAAGTTAGAATCGACGACTGCCATTCAATTTACAAAAGCAAATCCACAGGAACCAAAATATTTTGAGCATGTGGAGGCATTGTTGAATGACATTAGTCAGAATGATTTAAAAAGCACTGAACCAACTAAAATTATTTACAGTGGAAATAATCAGTTCCCTTACGATTCTAGAGAACAATGGACCGATTCCTGTAACCTCCTAGCCATAAAAGAAGGTGTTGTTTTAGGTTATGATAGAAACGACAAAACAGTTGAAGCATTTAAAGCAGCAGGATTTGATGTGGTAGATGTTAAAGATTTAATTCAGGATCTGGAAAGTGGCAAAGCAAATGCCGAAACCATTACCGATACATTGATTTTGATGCCATCAGCAGAATTATCACGTGCCCGTGGAGGTTTCCACTGCATGAGTTTACCGATTTTAAGAGACAACCTGGTTCATTAGTCATTGGTTAATTTGGATATTGGTGCATTGTGTATAACCTTTGCACAACAACATTAATAGTTAGTTAATAACTAATGAACTTTTGAACTAATGACTAATGAACTATTTATTAAGGCACCCTGCATGTCTTGATACCTGATACTGAATACTTGATACTAATTACTCGATACTAAAATGCAAACCACCAACCACCTTTTAATGATTCGTCCGGTTGATTTCAAATTTAATGAGCAAACGGCCGCCAATAATAAATTCCAGTTTGCTTCTACTGAGAGTGACATCCAAGCACAAGCTTTAAAAGAATTTGATGGCTTTGTTGAATTGCTCAGGAAAAATGATGTTGATGTTACGGTTATTGACGACACCCTACAGCCAGAAACACCAGACTCTATCTTTCCAAACAACTGGGTTTCCTTTCACGATGATGGCTCGATTTACCTTTACCCGATGTTTTCTGAAAACCGCCGGTTGGAACGCAGAAAAGATATTTTAGAGGGCTTAAAAGAAAAGTTTGAAGTGAATCATGTGAGCGACTTAAGTTTCTATGAAATGCAATACGCATTTTTAGAAGGAACCGGAAGCATGGTATTAGATCGCGTAAATAAAATCGCATACGCTTGCTTAAGTGTACGCACCGACCAGGAAGTGCTGGATAACTTTTGCATGTTAACTGGTTATGAGTCCGTTTCATTTCAAGCGGTAGACGATACAAACTTCCCAATTTACCACACCAATGTGATGATGTGTATTGGAGATCTATTTGCAGTGATTTGCCTCGATTCTATTCGGAATGAAGAAGAAAAATTAGCAGTGATGTTAAGACTCACTAACAGTGGAAAAACAATTATCGAGATTACACTCGATCAAATGAATCACTTCGCAGGTAATATGTTGCAGGTGGCTAACCAAAATGGCGAAAGTTTATTAGTGATGTCAGAACAAGCCTACTTATCACTTACGGAAGAGCAAGTTGCCACCCTGGAGCATTTTAGCCGAATCATTTATGCACCGATTTATACGATCGAAAAAAATGGTGGTGGCAGTGCAAGATGTATGTTGGCCGAGATTCATTTACCAAAGAAATAAGCTTCATCCGAATCCTTGGTTGGTAACTCTCACCAAACAACTATCCAAATTTAACTAAACTGTTCGGCGTGTCGCCGCCCAGGGGCCTGTAATCTCTTATTCCTTGTTGGTGACACACCAACCAACATTCCATTCCAATAAGTTTTAGTACTTTCGCGGAAAATTACAACACCAATTATGTCTTTAGTACAACAACTCCAAACACGGTCAGGGAACAAATGCGAATTATGCACAGCAGATACAGGTTTAAGCGTATATGAAGTTCCACCAACCAGCAATGCCAATGCCGATAATAGTATTTTGGTTTGCAAGACCTGTTTAGATCAGGTTGAAAAAACAGAGCAATTAGATATTAATCACTGGAAAACTTTAACTGACACCATGTGGTCTGAGTTCCCTCCCGTACAAGTTGTAGCCTGGAGAATGTTAAGCAGGTTGAGAAATGAAGGTTGGGCATCAGACAGTCTGGATATTTTATACCTTGACGAGGAAACACTCGATTGGGCTAAAAAAACCGGCGACCATGAATCAGATGGAACAGTAGAATTTCATCAGGATAGCAATGGAACCCGCTTGTATGAAGGCGATACGGTTGTATTAGTTAAAACATTAGATGTGAAAGGATCAACATTAAGTGCAAAACTAGGCACAGTTGTTAAAAATATCCGTTTAGTACACGACAATACCGAACAAATTGAAGGTAAAGTTGAGGGACAAACCATTGTAATTTTGACTAAGTATTTGAGAAAGGGATAATCATTTTTTTCATGAAATAGCAAACAAGTGTAAGTTTTACTGCTAGTTTTTATACTATTTGAACGTCCTTGCGAGAACATGCTCCGATTTTTCATCGGTAATGTTTGTGGCAACCTCATTGCTACAGCATCAGCAGCAATGAGGTTGCCACGAAAAGGAGAAAAATCGTTTCTCGCAATTGCGAGGAGGTACGACGAAGCAATCTATTTTATAGGTTTCTTTGATAAAGATTGCTTCAGCAGATGAATGATCTGCTTCGCAAAGACAATTTTATCATAGGATAAACTAACCGATTCGTCATGCTGACCTGTAGCGCAGCGGAAAGCTACGCAGTAAATTTAGTTCAACACTTATCCAGGTAAGATCCTGAATCAAGTTCACTGTTGTCCGGTTAAAGTTTAAACGATCCATTAAATCCTTTAAATCAAGCTAAAAAAGCTGTTTTTATCTCATTTTTAAAAGGTAAGCCCATTGTTTTATAGGTTTCCTAAAAATCTTGCACTAATTCGGCTGTCCGGTAAAAAACTATCATTTTCAGAGGTTTTAATATTTTAAACCGCTCATAGCTTCTATATCCTGCAAAATATTCTTTTGGTTAAGGAATATTGCAGCCATTTGTGATTAGGCTGTCCGGTAAAAATTTGTTCAAAAAGTTTTACCGGACAACAGTGAATCAAGTTCAGCAGGACGATTTGTTATAAAAGGGATTCCCTTGAGGGATCCACTAACCGATTCATCGCTTTTTAATTCTTGAAGGATCATAATGCAAGCCAGGAGAAAGCCAGTAAAGCAATACCATACGCGAATAACGATAATTTAGCGGAGAGAATAACAATACACCCGTGAAGATAATTATCACAAAATACCATAAATTTTCATAAATAATATCGAGACCTAATACATAGGCAGCTACACCCAGGAAGATTATTTCTGCAACATTCATGGCGTAACTCACAAACATCGATACGTAAAAGTATCCTGGCTCACGCTCAAACTTTAGTGCACAAACTTCACAAACCTCCTTCATTTTCTGAATCTTAAATCCGTACATCGCACCTGTAAAAGCAGATCCAAGTCTACATCGCGGACACTTAGCATGCAGAAATGCTGACCATTGGGAAACATGAGGTATTGTATCTTGGGGTTTATCAGATGTTAAATCATTCATAAATAATAAGCTGTTTAATGTAATTATTTCAAAATACCCTTTAGGTTTATTACGAACAGAACATATAAACAGAAGATTAGGTTTTTCGTTAATTAAACATGACTTTATTGTGTAACATCACAATAAAGAAGGAAAAGATAGCCAATGTACAAAAAGCATGTTTGGGTGTTATTGCTTTTCTTTTAATCTGATTAATAACAGTAATTAAGCAGGCCTATTAAATGTTAGCCAGGAAATTAATTAGCGAGCGAATTAAAATTCTTCGAGTAAAAAACTGAGTGGACTGGCTTGTCCTACTCAGTTCTTTAAAAGTGTAATTAACGAAGGTTCACTTCAAAACCACCATAACTCACCATATCTGCACTATGCGAAATGTTGAGGTTAAGCTTTAATTTTTCAATAATATCTTTAGCCGTTTGAATGGCCTGGTGAATATTGCTTACCCCCCTTATTTCAATTCCAGATCTCATGATCTTAAATTTAGCAGGCTCAAAACGATCTATAAATTTTTGTAAGTCTTTTGCAATTGGTTTTTGTGTGCTCATTCTATATATTTTCCTTTTATAAGCCTATTTATGTATGAATTGTTTTGACGTTTTTATAGAAACGTACAACATTTTCATAACACTGATCTACAGGAAACTGATTCATCAACCATCCCTTTAATAACCACTTAGGCAACCAGACTTATCTGAATTAAATTATTACTTAAATACGGTCTGGATGAATGATACTAAAAACTATGATTTAGAATTTAGAAAATTAAAAATCAAAAAAAATCAAACACAAAACATTAATTTTTACATTAAAAAACAAATAAAAAGTCATAAACAAGGATAATAACAAAAAAAACATCCATCCAACCTAAAAAAAAATACCTATTAAACTTATTAATATTAAAAAATAACAACATTAATAAGCTTAAAAATTACTTAAATCAATAAATACACATAAAATTGATATAAAAATTTTAATTATATTGATATATATATGATAAAAATCATTTAAACACTAATAATTATATACTATTATAGTATATTTGAATATCAAAAATCACATTTAAAGATTTTAATAGTTAATACAAACAAACATTTAGGTAAGAACTCGGAAACTTAAATGGTTTGAGATTAACTTAACATATTTTACGCTAGCCAAATATATTATTGTTTAATATTAACCCTTATCCAAAAAAGATGATAGAAACATCGAACAATTGGTTGGCCGCTTGCAGAGTAGAGGATGCTGTAGAAAATGGCGGTGTCTGTGTAAAGAATGGTGAAGATCAAATTGCATTATTTTATTTCACCAGAAGAAATGAATGGTATGCCACCCAGAATGAATGCCCGCACCGCAAACAAATGGCATTAAGTCGCGGAATGATTGGTACAGCTACCGATGAACCTAAGGTAGCCTGTCCATTTCACAAAAAAAACTTTTCGTTAATAACAGGAGAATGTTTAAGTGGCGACGAGTGCGCGATTAAAACTTATCCTGTAAAAATAGAAAACGGAACAGTTTATATCGGAACCGAACCCAAATAAAAGACTTTTCGTCTATCATTCAAAAGCTTAGATGTTTCGATAAATTTTAATCGGGATCGTTTTTCTGGAGGTAGAAAAAAAGCCGAATTACGTGCAGAAAGGAAAATAGGCCTGGCATAGGCATACAGTATTCATGCAAACCAAACAAACTATCAGCAATGTCGAATTTAACTAATCAACCCCTCAGCAAACTCTACATATTCTCTTTGAAAGGCGTTCAAATGAAAACCTTTCACATTACCTGGTTAACTTTTTTCTTTTGCTTTTTCGCCTGGTTCGGAATGGCTCCACTGATGAAAATAGCCAGAGAGCAATTAGACCTGACTAAAGATCAGGTTGGAAATATTCAGATTGCTTCCGTATCTGCCACCATTCTTGCCCGTTTATTAATCGGAAGATTGATTGATAAGTATGGTCCTAAACTTATTTACACCTGGTTGCTGGTGTTGTGCGCCATACCTGTTATCCTGATTGGCACCAGCCAGTCTTACCTGTCATTTTTGATTTTCAGGTTAGCCATTGGTTTGATTGGTGCTTCATTTGTAATTACGCAATTTCACACTTCAATTATGTTTGCGCCAAATATTAAAGGAACCGCCAATGCTACCGCAGGTGGGTTTGGAAACGCAGGCGGAGGTGCGGCAAACTTTTTTATGCCACTAATTGCATCTGGCCTTACCGCTGTTGGGCTTTGTACTTCTGCAGATAGCTGGCGTTATGCGATGCTTTTTCCTGGCATTATGTTACTGGTTTGTGCATTTCTTTACCATCGGTATACGCTGGATAGTCCCGCAGGAGATTTTAAAAACCTGGACATGGAAGAAAAATCTAAAGAAAACACCTTTCTTCTTGCCGCTAAAGATTATCGCACCTGGATTTTAACCATCGCCTACGCCGCCTGTTTTGGGGTAGAGATTACCGTAGACAACTTTGTTCCAATCTTTTTTACCGATTCTTTTGGAGCAACAATTGCCGTTGCCGGAATGGTAGCCGGGATTTTTGGATGGATTAATATTTTCGCACGCCCGTTGGGTGGTATACTGGCAGATAAAATTGGAAAAACCTGGGGATTTGATGGGAAAACATTGCTATTAGCTTCCCTATTATTACTAGAAGGAGTTGGATTGATCTGGTTCGCCAAATCTGGCAATATCGGTATGGCTATTTTTATGATGTTTGTTTTCGGCCTGAGTTTAAAAATGGCAAATGGAGCAACCTATAGCCTGGTTCCCTTTATCAATCCAAAAGCAGTAGGAAGTGTAGCCGGAATTGTAGGTGCTGGTGGTAATATTGGCGCTATGCTTATTGCGTTTATGTTTAAAGCGAAGGCGAGTCACCTCACCAAAAATGTTGCTGGCCAAAGTGCTAACCTGCACAAAGATTTAATTGACTATACCAGTGCCTTTACCTTACTTGGTTATATTATTTTTGCCGTTGGCATTGCAGTGTTCATTTTTAGAACTGTTATGGCACAAAAACAAAGTCAGGTAGAAGATTTAGTATTAAACCCGTCAAAATAGTTCATCCGTTATATTCAGTCGCCTTTTGAAACAAGAAAAGCCCATATTAAAATCAAACACAACTACCTGCTGCTATTGCGGTGTGGGCTGTGGAATTGTGGTCAATAAAGATGCGCAGGATAACCTTACTGTCGAAGGCGATCAAACGCATCCGGTAAACCGCGGCATGTTGTGTAGCAAAGGGATGAATCTGCATTATACGGTTAACGATAAAAGCGATCGTTTGCTTTATCCGCAGATGCGGTACAATAAAAATATGCCCTTACAGCGTGTGAGTTGGGATACTGCATTAGAGCGAACCGCAGCAGTTTTTAAGGCGTTGATAGAAAAGCATGGTCCGGATAGTGTGGCATTTTATGCCAGCGGACAATGCTTAACAGAAGAATATTATGTTGTAAATAAATTAATTAAAGGCTTTATCGGTAGTAATAATATCGATACCAACAGCCGCTTATGTATGAGCAGTGCGGTTGTTGGTTATAAAATGAGCTTGGGTGAAGATAGCGTGCCCATCAGCTATGATGATATTGAACTGGCCGATTGTATTTTTGTAGCTGGTGCTAATCCTGCCTGGTGTCACCCAATTTTATGGCGACGGATAGAAGCTGCGAAAGCGAAGAATCCGAATCTGAAAATTATAGTAAGCGATCCGCGGAGAACGCAAACCTGTGCGCTTGCAGATTTACACTTACAGATTAATCCGGGTACTGATATCACCTTACATCATGCCATTGCGAATTGTTTAATTACTGAAGGTAAAACTAACAATACCTTTATTAATCAGCATACTAACGGATTCGAAGCCTACCGGGATAATGTGCTAAATACTTCCATCACTGAAGCAGCTATTATTTGTGGCATTACCGAAACTGATATCCGCACGGCCGCATCTTTTATAGGCCATGCAAATGGTTTCCTTACCATGTGGACAATGGGTTTGAACCAAAGTGTAGTGGGTACGAATAAAAACCTTTCTTTAATTAACTTAAACCTCATTACCGGACATATAGGAAAACCTGGCAGCGGACCATTTTCATTAACAGGCCAACCCAATGCCATGGGTGGAAGAGAGGTTGGTGGATTAAGCAATTTACTTCCGGCACACCGAAATTTAGCAAATGAGACAGACCGAAATGAAGTAGAAACTTTCTGGAAGATTCCGCTGGGCACCATTAATTCGAAACCTGGCCTTACGGCTACTGAAATGTTTGATGAATTAAATTCAGGCAAACTAAAGGCCATCTGGATTTTATGCACCAATCCACTTATCAGTTTACCCGATGTGAGAATGGCTGAAGCCGGACTTAAAAAAGCTAAATTTGTGGTGGTTCAAGACATTAGCAATAAAACAGAGACTTTAAAATATGCTGATGTAGTTTTGCCCGCAGCGGCCTGGGCCGAAAAAGAAGGCACCATGACCAATGCAGGCCGATACATTTCGCACCTAAGCAAAATTGTTGATGCACCAGAAGAGGCTTTACCTGATGCAGAAATCATTTGTCGTTTCGCGAAGAAAATGGGTTATTCCGGATTTGATTTTAAAGATCCTTCGGAGATTTACCTGGAACATGCCGCACTCACCGCTGGCACAAACATCGATATCAGTGGATTAAATTACGATATCTTAAAGGAAAAAAGAGCCGTTCAGTGGCCATATCCTCAAAATGCTCCTCCAGCCGGAACCGCCAGATTATTTACTGACTTAAAATTTTATACGGCTGACGAGAAAGCGAACATCCACACCTTTTCTGATGAGAATTTATCTGAAAAATTGAGTCCGGAGCATCCGCTAATTCTTACTACGGGAAGAATCAGAGATCAATGGCATACCCGGAGTAAAACTGGTAAGGTGACGAAGTTGAACCAGCACCTGAGCGAAACATTTTTAGAAATTAATCCGGCAGATGCCGCAGAAAGAAATATTAAGAATGACGATCTTGTTGAAGTTTCCAGCCTGCGTGGTGACGTAAGGGTAAAGGTGAAATACTCTGAAGACATTAAACCAGGTGTGGTTTTTATGCCCATGCACTGGGGATTAATCAATAATTATGACCTCCACCGGGTAAACAACTTAACCAATAACCTCGTTGATCCTATCAGCAAAGAACCCGATTTTAAATACAGCGCTGTTGAGGTAAAGCTATACAAAAAGCCAAGGCAGAAAATCATCGTTGTTGGTGCGGGTGCAGGCGCATGCGGCTTCGTAAAAAGCTACCGTGCTTTAAATGTAGATGATGAAATTGAAGTTTTTAGTAAGGAAGATTTTCCATTTTACAACCGGGTACTCCTCCCCGACTACATTATTGGTACTTTACCCTGGCACAACCTGATCAAAATGAGCGATGATGAGGAAAATGATTACCATATCAAATTGCATCGCGGAGTAGAAATCAGCAAAATATCGAAAGATGAAAAAACAGTAACTGATAGTAAAGGCATTACCCACCATTACGATGTATTGGTGCTGGCAACAGGAAGCAGGTCATTCGTTTTAAAAGATATGCCCTCAATGAATGGGATTTTTACCATGCGCAGTAGAACAGATGCCGATCTTTTCAAAGCGCACATCGACCGCACGAACAAACAGGTAGTGATTGTAGGTGGCGGTTTACTTGGGATTGAACTGGCAACCTCGCTTAGCGAAATCGGAGCAAAAGTTACCATTGTACAAAGGATTTCCCGTTTAATGGGCAGGCAACTGGATATGATGGGAAGCCAGCTGCTGCATGAAGAGATCATCGGTAAAGGCATCGAAATTATTTACAATGATGAAGTAGACCGTTTTTTAGGTAACAAAGATATTTCCGGTATACGTTTAAAAAGTGGTCGTTTGATAGATTGCCAGTCTTTAGTCATCGCCATTGGTACCGTTCCTAATATTGAATTGATAAAACAGGCCGGCATCGATTGCAAAAGAGGTGTTATTGTAGATGAATATTTGCGAACCAATGCTAAAGACACCTTTGCTATTGGTGAAATTGCAGAATTTAATGATCAGCTTTATGGCATTACCGCCGCCGCAGAGCAACAAGCCGAAATAGTAGCCCGTTTCCTTTGTGGCGATATTGGAAAATATTACAGTGGGAGTTTGCTGATGAACATTCTCAAAATGCACAGCTTGGAACTGTGTACACTTGGTTTGGCAGAAATCCCGAATAATGGTGAAGGTTACGAGGAAATTATTTTCATAGATAAAGCAAAGCGCTATTACAAAAAATGCATTGTGCATCAGGACAAACTGGTTGGCGCCATCCTGATTGGTGATAAAAGCGAATTTCTGGAATTCAGAAATTTAATTGAGACCAAAATGGAGTTGAGCGAAAAACGGCTTCAGTTATTAAGAAGTGGAAAAACCGCAGAGCCGATTATTGGAAAAACCATTTGCAGCTGCAACAATGTGGGCGAAGGAAATATAATTAACAAAATTAAGGAGGGTTGTAAAGATCATTTACAGCTTTGTCAGTTAACAGGAGCCGGAATGGGTTGTGGCAGTTGCAGACCAGAAGTTAAAAACATTCTGGATGCTTTTGTAAATGTGCTTAAAGATGCTCCGATACAGATTCCGGTTGAACAGGATTAAGAAAAAAAAAAGATGAGAAGAAACACCAACGCCACGCCTTCTGAATTTATCAACGTACAGGGAATAGAGTACTTCAAATTTGAAGAAGATTTTATGGAAGATAATGTTCGTTGCATCCCAATGGTTGTCCGTTTTAAAATGGATGCTGCCGGCGTGAAACTTAAGCTAAGCGAGTGGAGCAAATTTCATCCGGAGGAAAGGGTAAAACTGGCCTTAATGCCGATTGATCAAAGCGAAGCGGTAGACTATTATCATCAATATTTAATTGCATTAATTGCAAAACATACTGGAAACGCGGCTACAAAACTGGATATAGATACACAACCCGCCTGGGCCAACTTACAGCAGATTCCGGAAATGTTGATGGAAAAATCGAGTGAAATTGAGCTGAATCTTTCTTTAAATCAATGGAAAAGGCTTACTGATATCCAAAGGTTTGCCTTATTAAAACTTTGCAGACCCGGGCATGAAAATAAAAATTTCCCCAAAGCGGTAAAAGAATTTGGATTGTTAATCAACTGATATGCAAGCAATAACAATCATCATTAATTTTCCCGGCGGGATTATCTCTCCCGGAAACCTATATAACATTTTGGTGGCGGCTTCGAAGGCGAAAATCCAATATGTACGGTTTGGCTTGCGGCAACAGTTATTTTTAGATACCATCAGTTACAATGCAGAAACGTTTACCAATGAGCTCGACCGTTTAGCTATTGATTATGAAGTAGACCAGAGCCAGTATCCTAATATCGTAAGCTCCTATCCTGCTGAAGAAATTTTTGTAAGAAATTCATGGCTTACGGAAGGTGTGTATCAGGATGTATTGGAAGCGATTGATTTTAAACCGCGTTTAAAAGTGAACATTTGCGACAATAACCAAAGTTTCACACCGATGTTAACGGGCAATATTAACTGGATTGCTTCGGTTGAAGCGGAACATTACTGGCACCTGGTCATTCGTTTCCCTAAAACCAATGTGGTTTACGAATGGGATCAGCTTTGCTACACAAACAGCATTTCGAAGATAACCAGGCAAATTGAAGCACTCATTACCTCGAACAGTGATGAATTTATCGATAATATTAATGCAAGTGGTGCTGAACTCTTTAAACAGATTCTAACAGATGATTGCATTACAAAAGCAGCAACAAACCGGGCTCCGTCTACGCCGTTTAATCTCCCTTACTATGAAGGGCTTAACCGTTACAACAACAAATACTGGCTTGGAATTTACAGACGAGATGAGTTGTTTAGGGTTACCTTCTTAAAGAAACTTTGTCTGCTTTGTACCGAAACTAAAGTTGGCCAGATTTGCTGTACATCCTGGAAGAGCATTATTATTAAAGGGATCGACGAAAAAGATAAAGCACTTTGGAACAGCCTGCTGGAAGAATTCAACATCAACATGCGGCATGCGGCTAATGAACTGAATTTTCAGATTGAAGATAATTCCACTGAAAGTCTGGACCTTAAAAATTATCTGGTTAAGTACCTGAGTATTGATGACATCCGCACTTACGGCATTTGTTTCGGTATTAAAACCAGGAAAAAAAGTGAAATTTTTAGCAGTATTCTGATTCGCAAACGTTACCTGATTAATTTGCCAGGAATTAAGCTTTTGCCAGTTTACGATATTTTAAGAGCGAAAGATTTTAACCCCAATGAACGAACGGAAGAAATCTTTAGCAGTGGTAACCCAAAAGCGATGCTACCGGAGCAGTTGAGGCGGGTGATTATGAAGTTTTATGTTTTCAGAAAAGAGATTAAACAGGACAAAAAAGTGAGCAATACTCCTGACAAAGAGAAATCTAACCCGATAGCACAAGAAAATCTTTATCAGTGCAGCAAGTGTTTTACCATCTATAGCGAAGCCATTGGGGAGATAGAATCTGGTATTTTACCTCATACGCCATTTGAAAATTTACGTCATGACTATTGCTGTACGGTATGCGAAAGCAGTAAAAATGAGTTTACCAAAGTCACGAAATCGACCGACAATTACGTAATGCCATGAACATTGAAGTTAGTGAAAGCCTTTTCTTCCCCTTCGGGAATCTCGAGTCGATGCACTTTAAGAAGACTCAAAATATGCTTCATGCTGTGTCTGGTTAATTTTTCAGCCTTCAGTTCATTCATAATTTTGATTAAACCTTTTGCTTTATAAATAGCACAAAGCGGTTCCATATTACCTGCATTGACGTAAACAATGGCATCTGCATCTGGTACTTTCTCTTCCGCTGATTGTAAACGACTCAATAAGCTGGTGCTCATTAAGGGAAGGTCGCAGGCTAAAACAAATATATTTTCTGTTGGATATTGAACATGTGTGGATAAAAGTCCCAGCAATGGTCCGGCTATACTAAGAGAAAGGTTATCTGGCAATAGTTGTTCTTTGTTGAAAAATTTTAGATAATCTTTTTCCTGACCGGAATTGATAGACACCTTTACCGGAATACCTAATGCGCTTAATTTTTTGCAAGCAAGCGAAGCCCAATTTTCTTCCATAACAGGAATAAGGCCTTTATCTGTACCCATTCGGGTGCTCTTTCCACCGCAAAAAACCATGCCTATCATTATCTTGTTGCCAGTTCGATTAAGCCAGCTTCATTTAAAATACCTAAGGCTTTGCCATTTACTTTAATAAGCTGTTCTGCTAAAAGTTCGTTCATGGTTCTAAAGACTGTTTCATATGTTGCTCCTGTAAAAGCGGCCAAATCTTGTCGGCTCAGTTCCAGCGATAAAAAACCATCCTGATCCAGACCAAATTGTTCTTTCAATTCAAGCAAAGCTACGGCTAAACGTCCTTTTACTGACATGAGCGCTAAGTTTCTCATTTTCCGCTCAGAAGAATGAAGCTCATCTGCATAAAACATCAGCATGTTGTATGCAAAATCATGATTTACTTTCAGTGTAGTCTTAAAAAATTCGAGGTCCACCACGCAGAAATGGGTGGTTTCTAAAGCGGTAGCAGAGATTGGATAGGCATCGATTTTAGTAGTAATGCCTCGATGACCGAATATTGCACCATCATTGGCAAAGCGGAGAATTAATTCTTTGTCGCCCCATTTTTTATGGATTTTTACATTTCCTGAGGTAACAAAATAAACGCCTTTAACAGGCTCGCCCTCATTAAAAATTGTTTCGCCTTTCTTAGCTATAAAGTTATTTCTATTATTTGCAATTGCAGGGTGCCATTCTGGTAAAGAGAGCTGGCACATGAAACAAGTCTTAAGATCGCAACTGCTATCCTTCTTCATAATTTTTTACGTATCGGGTAAAAGTAATCAATCATGATAGATTTCAATTGTAAAAAATCTATAACTTTCTGGAGTCAAAAGTCCCATAGCTTTATTTCGATTGAAAAAAAAGACGGCCCCTATCCGCCTAGCGGCACCTTTCCCCGGGAGGGAAAGAGCGCAAGACAAAATATTAATCACATCCTGCAACAAGCAACCTGCTATTCCCAACACGCTATCTGCCCCCTGCTCTCCGGCCTAGGAAATGATGGAAGGAGAAGCCGTTGAAATTTTTGTACCAACTCTCAAATACCTCAAACCCAAGGTAGCGCGAACGGCTCCCTAAGATAAATCCTCGCTTAAAACAAAATCGAGCCCTTGCGCTACCGCTCATTAAATTTCGACCCGCTAATCCGACATCAGATCCAAGCCTTGATTTTTGCTTCTTTTCATCAAGGAAAAGAAGAAAGCCATTCGGCGGCCAGCCGAGGCAAGCCAGCGAAGCGGAAAAAGACGGCCCCAATCTGCCTAACGGCACCTTTTCCCTGGAGTGAAAGGGCGCAAGAAAAAAACATTCTTCGCACCTAGTGATCAGCACCTTGCTATTGCCGCCCTGCTCGCTTAAATAATTTCCCCGCAGATTAAGAAGATTTCCGCAGAAGCGAGCGGCAAAAATCTGCGGTAATCATTTAGATCTGCGGGACCTACCTTTGCATTATGCTGGAGGATGAATCTACTAGCAAAATCGTCATTGCTAGGAAGTAAGACGAAGCAATCTTTTTTGAAGATTCTTCAATGGAGATTGCTTCAGCTGATGAAGACCCTACAATGACGGTTTTTCTTTAGGTCCTGAATCAAGTTCAGGATGACGATCGTTTTAACCCACCATTCATGCAAATGCGAAAAAGGGTTCGGTGCTGAACGAAGGTGGTGTATAGAAACGCAGGGATCGCCACCCTGCTCTCCGGCCTAGGAGATGATGGAAGGAGAAGCCGTTGAAATTTTTGCACCCACTTTCAAATACCCGAAACCCAAGGTAGTGCGAACGGCTCCTTAAAATAAATCTTTATTACAAACCAAATCGAGCCCTTGCGCTACCGCTATTTAAATTTCGACGTGCTAATCCAACATCAAAGATCCAAGCCTTGATTTATTCATAAGTTGTTTATGTTTTAAGGTATTCATGAGCTCGCAGAAAAGCTCGGTTTTGCTTCTTTTCATCAAGGAAAAGAAGAAAACCCTTCGGCGGCCAGCCGAGGCAAGCCTGCGCAGCGGAAAAAATGGCCCCTATTCACCTAGCGGTACCTTTCCCCGGGAGGGAAAGGGCGAAAGAAAAAAAATTCTTCTCACCTAGCGATCGACACTATGCTATCGCCACAAAATACAAAATGGTTGGTGAGCCACCATGCCATGGGTTCATTAATAACAAACGCATTAAAAAACACAAATGCTTAGTGAGCCAACAACCACTGGATGGCCGATGCATTTAGCGATTAATATCAAGCTTTTTACCAGCTAAATCTTCCCATCTATAAAAATGAAAAGTTTTATCATCACTCATCGCTACCAGCAACCCATGTTTAAAATCTGCATTTAACGGAACGGAAACCACATCGATCCCATCGGTTTGATTGGCTGCATATTTTATAGTGGTTAACAATGGATGTTGATTAGAAGCATCCGCCTTCCCTGTTCTGCTATACACTTTTAACTGTCTCGCACCCTGATCAGAAACTAAAATATATCCTTTATTACCAGCAGTTTTATAAATGGCAACACCCTCATTATCTACAGCAAAATCGCCCTGACCAAACAATGCCAACTCTTTATTTCCTTTCGCTGGATCTGCATAATATTTGCGTACACCATATTGTTCATCACAGTAATAAACAAAGCCCAACTCATTATCAACAGCTATTGCCTCAATTTCTTTTTTGCCGCTATAGCTTCCAAACTTCCGCACTAAATCAGCTTTAACATTACCCTTTCCATCATCTTTGAGCAAGTATTGCCATAAATAACCACCTTCTTTCGGGCCTGATTTGCGGCCAACAATTACATAAATTTGTCCTTTAGAGTCGGTGTACATCGAAATACCCATAAGATCGCGAAACTCTGCTCCAGTTTCGCCAACGAAAACCGGAATCCCACCGTTATCAACAGGTTTCATATCTGGTAAAGAATAAATTCTCAGTTTATGGGTGAGGCGTTCGGTGGTTACGGCAATATCCGTTTTTTTACCAGCCAGGCTCAGTCCGTAGGCAATATCAACATTATCAGGTCTTTTTAAGCCCTTAACGGTTTTCGACTTGATTGTTTTACCTTTTAAATCAAATACATACAATCCGCCATTGGCATCCTTATCTGTTCCAATTACTAAGGATTTAGCCGGATCTGCCGGGTTAACCCAAATTGCAGGGTCATCGGTATCAAAATCAACAGGTTCTGAAACGTATAATGGTTTGATGGCAGTCACATCTGTCTGCTGTGCTCCGCCATTACAAGAAATGATTAAGATTAACACCGCAACTGCTGCGATGTTGATTAAATTTTTGTTCTTCATTTTATAATTTAATGCCATATGCACCAATAAAAGTTGATGGTGCTGGTGAAGTATAGGTGATGCCGTTTTTCATGACAATACCTGCTTGATGATGACGGGTAAAGTTTGTAATTCCCTTGCCCAGAGCTGGAGAATTACCCTGTAAATGAAAATCCCATGCCGTATTAAAATCTGCATTGGTTACCGCTGTATTTACCGGATAGTTTACAAATTTTGGATCATTTGCACCCGCAGTAGTACCGATCACATCGTTTTTACCGCCAACTATATCGCCTTTTGGCTGAAATTGGTTTACGGTAACCTGATCAAAACCATAGTACCAGTTATTGCTGTATGCAGATCTGGAATCTTCAGGTTTTTTCGGGTCTCTTTTTACACCAAAACGCGTATTAGCGAATAGGTTGTTGTACAAATCAGCACGTACGGTACTTTCCAGCCAAATAGAACCTCCCTTAGCAGTTGGTCTTCTCCAACCTGTATTTACCATCGTATTGTTATAAGCAATAATGTAAGTTTGAGGTGTTTTATCGCCAGTGTTCGAAAGTTTTAAAGCATTGGTATTGGTGCTGTAAATCAGATTATAAGCAATATCTGCCAAACAGCCAGATTTGAAATTCATCGCCTCGCCGCCCGTTACGCCAGTGGTATAAAAAACATTATTGGCGAAAATAATTCTTCCTCCTTCAATATACGTACAATCTTCCTGAAGATTTCTAAACACACTGTTTTGCACCACTAATTTGCCTTTTGCATTGGCGAACCACAAAGCCGGAAGGTTCTCGCCAGCTACAGCTTTATATAATCCCATTTTAACTGAAGTGGAAGCATCTGAAGTAGTAGAACCCGCATATTCGATAATCGTATGATCCAGCACTAACTCTTCGCAGGTTGGCCCGGCTAATATCCCACCCCAAAGTTTTCCGAACTTCTTCTGTGCAGTTTTATAGAATTCATTTACCGTAAATTTAATCGGGTTTTCTGCTGTTCCTAAAGCGTACAAATTACCTTTCACTACAATTTCCGGTTTGGCAACCGTATCCATTAATATGGTTACACCTTCTTCAATAGTGAGCGATTTACCCTCCGGGATAATGATATCGCCCTTTATTACCTGCGTACTTCCTTTTGCCCATACACCAGAAACTTCTCCAATGGCTGAACCATCAACAACGGAAGTATCTACATCAATATTGGCTTTTTCACATCCGGCAAGGGCCAGCACCAAAAGGATGAATAATTTAAAAATCTGATTCGATTTCATATTTTTTGTTTTAAAATTTCGATTAGTTAAACTTATATCTAAAGCCCAGTAAATAACTTTGACCATAGTAATCACTTCTGATCAGTGTACGTCCATCTTTAATCAGATCTTCGCTAATTTTATCATTCTCCGGGTTGGTTCCTTTAATGAATAATTTGGTAGGTGTATTTAAAATGTTGTTTGCTTTAACAAAAACACTGATTCCGCCTTTAAAACGTTTCTCTGCTGATGCATCCATCTGAACAAAGCCTTCCTGCCATAAATCATTGTTTAGGAATTGCGAAACGGTATTAATCCGCGGACCTGTGTAAGCACCAGCTACCTGAGCATCCCAACCCTTTTTAGTGTCTTTAAACAATAACGATAGGTTTCCAATATGTTCAGACTGCCCGTAAAGCGGACGTTCCTGATCAACAGAAAGTGCTTGAATATCACCTGTCGTGGCGTTAATGGTTCTGATGGTTTTTGGCGTGGTGATGCGCGAATGGGTGTAAGTGTAATTTGCTTTTACTCCAATTTTGCTGAAGTATTTAATGTAATCTACCTCAGCACCAAAGTTATTGGCGGTACCAAAGTTCCCAGGTGTGTAATAAATGTCCTGTCCACGAACGGCATCGGCCTGAAATGTATATTCAATTGGGTCCTTAATTTTCTTATAGAATGTACCAATCATTAATTGCTCAGATGCGCCAGGAAAAAGCTCATAACGCAAATCGAAGTTATCGGCCAGGGCACGTCTTAAATTCGGATTTCCACGTTCCTGAAACTCTTCGTTTACTACTCTTCCAGGTACAATTTCGTAAAAACCAGGACGATTAAGTGCCTTGTAATAAGATGCGTGAAGTTGTGCTTTATTGGTTAAAAAATATTTCGCCGTTAAACTTGGTAATACATCGGTGTACACCTGCCCACCTTTTGGAAAAGTTTCGCCTGCCGGGAAAAGCAAATTATATCCCTGATTGGTATGCTCTACTCTTGCGCCGCCAATTAATTCTAGCTTTGCCGAAACATATTTAAACATGGCATAACCTGCACTGATTTTTTCTGAGGCATCATAAGTCAATGGGTTAGCCACTGCGCCGGTTGGATTAGTGACGATTAAATTCAGATCTGTATAGTTCTGAAAATCCACGCCATATAAACGACCAGCATCTGCAGCACCAGGTGCAAGGGTATAATTATTAAAAAAACTGCTCCGTTGTTTATCGCGATACAAACCACCAGCCATTACATCCAGTTTATCCTCTCCAATGTTAAAACGATAGGTCAGATCAAGATAGCCTGCCAAATCTTCATCTGTATTTCGCTCCCACCTGCGGTTTACCGGCGAAGTATTAACTAAACTGGTTCTTCTGCTTTGAAAGTTTTGTTGTAATCCATTCAGACTAATGCTCGTATTATCCGGCACTTCATTTTTTGCCGAAGAGTAAACCGCCGACCATTGTACCAAGAATTTTTCATCAAAAAATTTATGATCGCCATGTAAAGTACTGTTATAAATCTGTTGTTCCGTTAAGCGGCTTCTTGTGTTATAAACCAGTTCTGCATTTCCTGCAACCGGATTGTAAACACTATTGTAAGTAGTAGTTACCGCATCTCTAAGTTGCTGATTTTTAAGATTAACATACACATTGTAAAGTGTTAGCTGGTGATTTTTATTAAAAGCATAATCTACCTTACCGTGCAGACCCGTGCGCTGTTGCTGCTCAGAAAATTCACGGTAACTTTTGCTGGTAATCACTGCATAGGCATCGGTGCCAGTAACCGCATTGTTGTAAAATGTGCTGTTGCTGCCGCGATAAGTGTTCTGATAACTTCCGGCTAAGACCACGCCTAATTTATTATCTAAAAACCGCTGACTTAAAGACAAGCTACCAATAAGATTTGGTGCCGGGCTTTTGTACTTATAATCTAGTGTTCCTTTTGTGAAATCATTTTGAGTAGCGTTATAGCTCTTCCCGTTTAGTTCTGAAGGTGATTTAGCTTGAATCCCCGATGAGTTGAAACTGGCAAATTTGCGATCAAAAAATAACTGGCTGTAACCTGTAGCAAGATTCGCATTTACCTGAAACTTACCTGGCGCATTTTTCATTACCATATTGATTGCACCGCCAATCGCATCACCCTCTAAATTAGGGGTAAGTGTTTTATATACTTCTAAACGATCCAACAGATCGGATGGAAAAAGATCCAGCGGAACATAGCGATACTTATTATCAGGACTTGGAATTTTTACACCGTTTACAAGTGTATAATTGTATCTCTTATCCATCCCCCTCAGAATCGCATATTGTCCATCGCCATTGCTGTTTCGCTCGATTGAAACACCTGAAATCCGTTGCATCACATTCGCCACGGTTAAATCAGGAGATATTTCGATGGATTTCCCCGAAACAATATTCATAATCTGTGTGGCATTTTTTTCCAATCTTCTGGCACCCTGATCAGTTGAACTCACCGGATTTGATTTAATAATTACATCGTCCAGGCTCTTAGAGTCACTTTCCATGTAAAACTTCAGGTGTTCGTTATCTTCCTTCACCACAACAATTGTTTGGGTAATGGTTTTATAAGTAATGTAGCTTACGCTGATTTTGGTACTTCCCATGGCCACCGCCTTAAATTCAAATGTACCATCGAGCCCGGTGTTGGTTACCTGCCGTGGATTTTCCATCACTACCGTTGCACCTACTATGGCTTCCCCGGTTTGCTTGTCGTAAACATGTCCCTTTATTTTTGTGGCGTTGGCTGTGCCCGCACAAATGAGAACGAAAAATAAAATTTGTAACAGTTTATTCATTGTGTTTGGTGTGTCTTTTATTATCGACGGCACAAAGGTGTATCACGAAACCGACACGAAGAAATTACTTGGGTTACATAAAGGCAACACCGTTACTGAAGCCATCAACCAAAAGGCAACATACATACACAATGTACTCATTAACAGTAATTTATTATAATTAAAAAACGCCGTTATGCTTTTATTACCGTTACATTAACAAATTGTTAAGTCGAAAAAAGGATAAAAATTTATGGTCAAACAGCGTAAGCTGTAACGTTTAAAGTGCCTGAATAAATGCTGATAAATTATCACCTTGTGCAAGATTAAGCTTTCTACGCAGCCGATATCTTGAAACCCTCAGGCTATCTGTTGATATACCTAGTAACGTGGCAATATCTGCAGAATCAAGGTTCATTTTAAGCAAAGCGATCAATCTCATATCTGCTGAAGTAAGTGCATTACTGAACTTTTTAAGGTTTTCCAGAAACTGGTGATGGACTTGTTCGAATGCTTGTGTAAACTCTTTCCAATTGCGTTCGTGATTAAAACTTTGATTAATCTCCGTCAGGATTTGATTCATTTGCTTTTTCTGGTCACGCTTATCATCTTTCACCATCAATTGTAAGGTGTTTCTAAGATTTTCGAGAAATTGGTTGTGCTTAATCAGGTTTAAAGTGTGGTTAGAAAGTTCCCTGCTTTTAACTTCCAGTTGTTGCTTTAGATTCTGCTCTTCAAGCTGAAGGTTCTTAAGTTCCAGACTGGTTAAATCATGCTCAATTTCTTTTTGTTTTGCCAGCATCTGCTGATCTTTCAATTTAAAACGTTGCCGGCTGAAGATGACAAAACCCAAAATAACAAGTAGCACAACTACTATGGTAGCCGAAAAAGTAATGATCCTGTTTATTTTTTTATCGTTTTGTAATTTATTAATCTCATCGGTTTTCTTATTTATATCATAGAGCACCTGCAAAAATGCCACCTGCCTGGCGCCATCTTCTGAATATAAATCGATGGTATGTTTGTATCCAAGCTTCACATAATAATAAGCACTATCCATCTGCTTCAATAGCTCGTAGGCTTTTCCTAAATCTCTGCAACAGGAGGCCAATTGATAGATATTGCCCATTTTGTTCGCCAGATTCATCGCGGTTTCTGTTTGTGTAATACTTTCCTGGTACTTGCCTGTTTTCCGTAAAACATCACCCAGATTATTAATCACTTCGATGCTACCAATCTGGTTTTTATCTGCCTGATATAACGTGAGTGACTTTCTGAAATTCAGTTGAGCCAGATCGTACTTTTCGAGATCTTCATATATGCTTCCAATATTTTCATAAATTTTTGCTGTCCCGCTCTTGTCATCAGTTTTTTCGCTCATTTTTAAAGCAATTTTTTGATAATAAAAAGCCCGATCGTAATTCCTGCGCTTTTCGTAAAGCTGACCAATATGGCCGTAAACGGTTGACTGTCCATGCAGATTTTGCAAACGCTGATAGGTTTTCAATGCAGCGGAATAGAACTTAAATGCCTTATCAGGTTGTTTCACATAATAATAAAGCACGCCGATATCTGTTAGGTTTGCAGCAAGCAATAAAGGTTTATCAGACACATTAAAAATTCTATCTGCCTTTAGAAAAAAATCTAAAGATTGCCTGAAGTGTCCCTGACGATAACACACTTTCCCCATCTGTTGCAAACATTTCCCTTCCAAAATTGCATTACCATTTTCTATCGACTGCGCATATATTTTTTTCAACTCAATGAGGGATTCAATTGGTTTCCTGGTTTCGTGATCTAAAAGCGGAAATGCTTCCTCCTCCTGACCATAACCATTTGATAACGAAAGACTGAATAGTAAACAGATACACCAATATTTAAGCATGTTATAGAATAGTTTTTCGGCAAAGAACGGGCTTGAGTGTTAAGTTAAGGTTAAGCAGAAAGCTGAAAGTTAAAAGCTGAAGTGGAAGGCTGAAAATTAATTGAGACCTTTTTAGAATAGTGGTTCATATTGATTTTAGTGGAAATGGGCTGAAGATTCTTCGCTGGCGTTCTGAATGACAGCCCCTATCCGTCTGGCGGCACCTTTCCCCGGATGGGAAAGGGCGTGTAATAAGCATTTTTCGCAGCTAACGATTGAAAAAAATCAATAATATTAAAACATAGGCCCTGAATCAAGTTCAGGATGACGACCGCTTTAACCCATCGTTCATGCAATACCCTAAAGACCTATATTCAAATTAAAAAACATCATAGATCTAATTAAGCACCATGCTATTTCCACCCTGCTATCCGGCATAGGAGATGATGGAAGGAGAAAACGTTAAAGCTTCTGCAAAAACTTTCAAACCACCACTACCCAAGGCAGCGCGTACTCTGCGATTTTTCATCGCGGCTTGTGCTGCCGAAATAAAGCTTTGACGAATTTATCCGACATCAGATCCAAGCCTTGATTTTTTTGTTACTTTTTTGATCAAGCAAAAAAGTAAGAGCCCTTCGGCGGCTAGCCGAGGCAAGCCAGCGCAGCGGAAAAAAGACAGCCCCTATGCGCCTGCCGGCACCTTTCCCCAGATGGGAAAGGGCGCAGGAAAAAGCATTCTTCGCTGCTAACAATTTAAAAAAATTAATAATATTAAAACATAGGTCCTGAATCAAGTTCAGGATGACGACCGCTTTAACCCATCGTTCATGCAATACCCTAAAAGCCTATATTCAAATTAAAAAACATCATAGATCTAATTAAGCACCATGCTATTTCCACCCTGCTATCCGGCATAGGAGATGATGGAAGGAGAAAACGTTAAAGCTTCTGCAAAAACTTTCAAACCACCA
>NZ_JBLYEE010000015.1:0-111826 GCF_048515415.1 Pedobacter sp. N23S346 | reverse complement strand
ATTTAGGTGCCTATATCGGTGGTGTCCACCTCTTCCCATTCCGAACAGAGAAGTTAAGCCCACCAGAGCCGATGGTACTGCGGTAACACGTGGGAGAGTAGGTCGGTGCCAAATCTTAAAAGCCCAAGAGGCATTTAAAAAGAACCCTTGCAGTAACAACTGCAGGGGTTTCTTCGTTTACAGTAAGTTAAAGGTTAAAAGTTGTAGGTTATAAGTTACAGGTCTGGGAGCAGATAGCGATAGATGACAAGCAATTGTTTATAAGAATTGAAAGTTATAGGTTGAAAGGCCAGCAACGAACAACAACAAACGAACAACGAGATCAAAAATATCAATTGAAAAATCCTTCGTATATCCATAACGCGTCTTCCTGAACTTGATTCAGGATCTTTTCATTGCGAATAGACTGAAAACGATGGACGACAAACGACCAACCTCACTATTATTTCCTCACAGATTTTGTGGATCCTGCAGATTCGAGTACATCCTTTATAAACAGGTAAATATTTTACTTTTTATCCATATTCTTCTTCCGCGTTTGATTATAAAAAAAAATGGGAAATAAATTACCCGAAAATGTGGGTATAATTTTACCCATATTTTTTTAATTGTTCCCTAAAACAGCATTAAACGCCAATCTTCATTTTGGCTTATCTTTTGGGTTACTGGAATTATCATTTACAATCGATATGTAGCTAATAATTAGCTGCTTAAAGCGCTCAATCTCCTGTCTTCTTTAAATATCGCTTGTAAGGACCAAAAATCAAACAATTAATTTAAATTAGATGAATAAACATTTACTTCTCAGTTTAACGGGACTTATCTTGAGTATTTCCGTTTCCTTTGCTCAGCAAAAGGTAAAAGACGGTACTATAACTGGTACCAACTTGCCTAATAAAGATGCCATTTTAGAGTTGGAAAGCAATGATAAAGGCTTTTTACACGTTAGGATAGCACTTGTGGCAACTATAAACCCCGCCCCGTTAACTGCACATGTTGCTGGTATGATGGTTTATAACACTGCAACCAGTGCTGATGTAACACCAGGGATCTATTACAACGATGGTACAAAATGGGTTAAGAATGCAGCAGGAGTTGCAGGTCCGAAAGGCGATAAGGGAGATGCAGGATTAACTGGTCCTCAGGGAATTCAGGGTTTAAAAGGTGATGCTGGCCCTATAGGTCTTAGCGGCCCAAAAGGTGATACAGGTGCAACTGGTTTAGTTGGTCCTCAGGGAATTCAGGGTTTAAAAGGTGATGCTGGTCCTATAGGTGTTATCGGCCCAAAAGGTGATACAGGTGCAACTGGTTTAACCGGGTCGGCGGGTGTAACAGGCGATAAGGGCGATAAAGGAGACAGTGGTGCGCAAGGCATTCAAGGGCTGAAAGGAGATAAAGGCGACGTTGGTGCAACAGGTCCACAGGGAGCAACTGGCATTGCTGGTTCACAAGGTATTCAGGGATTAAAAGGTGATACAGGAGACAAGGGAGATAAAGGCGACGTTGGTGCAACAGGTCCACAGGGAGCAACTGGCATTACTGGTTCACAAGGTATTCAAGGATTAAAAGGTGATACAGGAGACAAGGGAGATAAAGGCGACATTGGTGCAACAGGTCCACAGGGAGCAACTGGCATTACTGGTTCACAAGGTATTCAGGGATTAAAAGGTGATACCGGAGACAAGGGAGATAAAGGCGACATTGGTGCAACAGGTCCACAGGGAGTAATTGGCACTCCTGGCGTACAAGGAATTCAAGGATTGAAAGGGGATACTGGAGACAAGGGTGATAAGGGAGATGTTGGAGCCACTGGTGTCACTGGTTCACAAGGTATTCAAGGATTAAAAGGTGATACTGGCGACAAGGGAGATAAAGGCGACGTTGGTGCAACAGGTACACAGGGAGCAACTGGCATTACTGGTTCACAAGGTATTCAAGGATTAAAAGGAGATACCGGAGACAAGGGGGATAAGGGAGATATTGGAGCCACTGGAGCTACTGGTTCACAAGGTATTCAAGGATTGAAAGGTGATACTGGAGATAAAGGAGATGTTGGCGCAACTGGTGTTACTGGTTCACAGGGTATTCAGGGACTAAAAGGTGATACAGGCGATAAGGGTGATGTTGGTGCAACCGGTCCTGCCGGTGCATCAACTCCTCAAACCATTACACATACTTTAAGTTCTGTTGATAACACCTTAACCAGTGATGTAAATGGAACTGCACCTACAGCCAAACTTATTAATTCTAATGTTCTGGGATTAGATGCAACCAATAACTTAACCTCAACCATTAATGGTGTGCTTTCAAATGCTGTAGATCTTTCTTTACTTTCAGTTGAACCGTGGAATGTTCAGGGTACTACCAATAAAGCAACAGCAAATAATGAAAATATTTATCAAACCGGAACAGTAGCGATAGGTAGGAATACCGTGCTGACTGGCACAACCTTAGATATTGCAGGTGCTGTACGGGGAGGCACTGGCAATACAGGAACTGTGGGTACAAACTCAGTAGCTTTTGGAGAGAGAAATATAGTAAGCGGTGCAAATTCGGTAGCTTTTGGTTATGGCAATAATATTTCCGGGATCAGAAATGCAGCCTTTGGGTCGGTCAATGTAATTTCAGAGGCTAATACTACGAGTAATTTTATTTCAGGTGTATCTAATGAGATCCGTAATGGTTCTCAGGAAGCTGCAATTTTTGGTAGAAGCAATATTATTAGTGCAACAGCGACAGCAGCACCAAACTTTATAATGGGATCTAACTCCACCATTAATGGGGGATTAATGTCTTTCATTACAGGTACCTATAATGTTGTTGAAGCTACTGGAGATCATGTGTTTATGGGAGGGATATCAGGCACTGCAAAAGGGAGGTTCAATACTATTTTTGGTAATCAAAATATTGCAGGTTCTTATTTTGAAACGGCAGTGGGATCTAAGTCTGCCATTACAACCGGAACGCCAGATAAATGGGTAACTACAGATGTTTTATTGCAAGTGGGTAATGGCGATAACGCTTTTGCTGCACCTAGAAATAATGCAATGACCATTCTTAAGAATGCCCATACCGCAATCGGTTTAACAGGTACAGAGGCCGCAGCAAAACCAACTGAACTTTTAGATTTAGGCGGCGCTGCAACTACAGGAAATGGTGGTTTAAGAATCAGGAATATCAACTCAGCAGCTTATGCAGGTGCTGCTACAGATAATTTGGTAGTAGCTGATGCTAACGGTATATTAAAAACAGTGACATCATCTACATTAACAACAGAACCTTTCCAAGTAGAAAGCACAACCACAAAGGCAACCACAAACACCCAAAATATTTACCAAAATGGTAATGTAGGTATTGGAGATTTTAGTGCAAGCAACCCATTAACAAATTTAGATGTGAGAGGTGCAATACGTGGCGGTACAGGAAATTTAGGTACAATAGGTACAAACTCTGCAACATTTGGTACTGGAAATACGGCATCTGGAAATAATTCTTTTGCTACTGGACTTAGTTCAACAGCGAGTGGGGTAGCATCTACAGCAATGGGTGAAGGGAGTACGGCTTCTGGCGTTCAATCATTTGCAGCAGGTTATCATTCTAATGCCACAAACATAGCGACTGTTGCATTTGGATATAGAAATAATGCCAATGGGCAATCGGCAGCCACTTTTGGTGGGTATTTGACCGCACAATCACAAAATGAATTGGTAATAGGTCATAATAATGCTATTAAAATTGGTACACCAAACGATTGGCTATACGATGAGCCTGTTTTTCAAATAGGTGTAGGTATAGGTGATCAGGTAGCTAATCAGCCTTTCGGTAATGCAATGACCGTGCTCAAAAATGGTAACATAGCAGTTGGTATTATAAATACAAATGCTGCTTTAGTAACTGAAGCAGCTGCAAAACCAACAGAAAGATTTGATATTGGTTCTGGAAATGTAAGAGTTCGTGATATCAATACTGTAACGGGCTCATCTACAGATAAAATTGTAGTAGCAGATGCAAACGGCGTTTTAAAAACAGTAACCTTCGCAATGAACACCACTAATATTGTAAACATTGCTACCGCTTACACTGCATTAGCAGATGATTATACCATCATTGCAGATGCCGAAACAGCTGGTTTTACTTTAACTATTCCGGCTGCAGCCCCTACCAATAAAGGACGCATTTTGGTTATTCGTAAAATAGATGAAAGTTCAAACGACATAACTTTTAGTCAGAGTATTAAAATTTCGAAAACGGTAACGATAACCAATTTGAACATCAATTCTACCATGCGTATTCAAAGTGATGGTACTAACTGGTATAAAATAGACTAATAAGAACTTATGTATCAGGGTGTAATTTTAAGGTATTACACCTCAGTACCACATTCCAAATCTCTTAAGACAATGAAAAAAAATATAAAATCAATCGCTTTTCTTGCACTCTTAGCAGCAACAGGCTACCAGGCAAATGCACAAACCACAGCTCAAAAAATTGGAGGAAACCCAACTACTAAAGATGTATCTGCACTTTTAGAGTTGGAAGCTAACAATAAAGGAGTATTAATGCCACGTGTTGCTTTAACCAGCTTAACTGACATTACCACTATTGTTAATGCGGCAAATTCACTAACTGTTTTTAACACTGCAACCACAACAACAGGAACTAACGACGTTACGCCAGGTTATTATTACTGGAATAAAGATACCGTTACGCCGGCAAATAGTAAATGGGTAAGGTTATTAGATGAAATAGCACCTTATGCTGAGCCTTTTAATGTAGAAAGCACAACAACAAAAGCAACTACAAATACCCAAAACATTTATCAAAACGGTAATTTAGGTTTAGGAGATTTTAGTGCTACTAATCCAATTGCAAGATTAGATGTTCGTGGAGCGGTACGTGGCGGGAAACCAAATTTAACAGCTGCAATAGGTGCCAACTCAGCTGCATTTGGGTTTGATAATATTGCTAGCGGTTTAAGAGCTATAGCGGGAGGTTGGACTACTACAGCAAGTGGAGTTAACTCAACAGCATTTGGCTCTGGGACAATAGCAAGCGGAGATAACGCATTTGTTACTGGTACAAATTCAAAAGTAACTGGAGCATATTCCACAGCAATGGGCCAGATAAGTGAAGCAAATGGACTTAGTTCTACAGCGATAGGAACAAGTGCTCGAGCAAATGGAGATTATTCAATGACGCTTGGTTATAATGCCATTGCAGGTTCATCTTACGAAACTGTATTAGGTGCAGGTAATGCTATAACTACAACAGGTAATCCTACTAATTTCGTACTAACTGATCCATTATTGCAGGTTGGGAATAGTGTAGCAAGTAGTAAAAACAATGCCCTAACTATTCTTAAAAATGCACACACTGCCATCGGTGTATCAGGTACCGAAGCAGCAGCTAAACCAACCGAACTATTGGATTTAGGTGGCGATGCTACTACAGGTAATGGTGGTTTAAGAATCAGGAATATAAACTCAGCAGCTTATGCAGGTGATATCACCACAGATAAAGTTGTAGTAGCAGATGCAAACGGCGTTTTAAAAACAACAACACCAAGTGCTTTAGCTATCGAACCTTTACAAATTCAGGGCACCACTACCAAAGCTACTGCTAATACGGACGCCGTTTATCAAATGGGTAATGTGGCTATTGGTACACAAAACGGAATCGGAACCTTCCATATAGATGCGGCAAAGACCAATCCGGCAACTGGTACTCCAACCGCCACAGACGTGTTGGATGATATCATCGTTACGCCTGGAGGAAGAGTTGGTTTCGGATATAACCCCTCGGATGCAGTATTTGGTGCTAATCAATTTGATGATAAAGTAACCTTCCAGGCAAATGGTGATTTAGATGTTAATTATAGTTTGGCTACCAGCAATAATGCACAGGCAATTGTTCATCGCAATATCATTTCAAGTGGTACCATTGCGTCTAGAACAGCCCGTCCAAACGGAACTTCTATTGCTGCGTTTGAGGGACATACCTCAACATCTAATAACACATTTGGTGCCTCTAATACAATTACTCAGCAAAGAGCAGGAGTAGTATTAAGAACAGGTAAGTATACCAACGTAGGTGGTGAAATTTGGTTAGGAACATCAGGAGCAAATGCTGATGGAAGTGCAAGGACAGCAGCCGGAAATGCTTATCGAGCCATAATGGATGAAAGAGGAAACTGGTCATTTGGTGCAGATCCAAACGGCGATGCTTTCTACAGAAATCCAACACAGCGTTTAGACTTAATTTTAGGTGGGGTGCGTATTGGAGCTTTAGGCTATGGACCGCTGGCATCATGGAGATCAGCTGAAGCAGCGGAAAGGCCAAACTACATTAGTACAGATGCTAATGATAGGGTTGTTGTTGCAGATGCAAATGGTGTTTTGAAAACGGTATCAGGTTCAATGAATAATATTATTAAAATAACAGCCGACTATACCGCACTGGCTAACGATTACACTATTCTGGCCAATGGAACAAATGGAGGTTTTACCTTAACGCTTCCTGCAGCTAACGCAAGTAAAGGTAGAATTATAGTAATTCGTAAAACGGATGAAACCAGCAATGTGCTTACGTTCAGCCAATCTATTAAAATTTCTGAAACAACCAGCTTCACCACACTAAACGTGCACAGTACGATTCGTATTCAAAGTGATGGAACAGATTGGTATAAAATTGATTAATTCACCCCATTATCATAGATAAAAATTACAGCAATGAAATATATATACATAAGAGTCGGTATAATCATCAGTTTATTTTCGATGACTGGCATGGTGGTTTTAGCACAAACTATAGCTCAAAAAATAGGAACCAATTCTACCATTAAAGACGCAAGTGCCTTACTGGAACTGGAGGCAACAAACAAGGGTTTTTTGATGACAAGAGTAGCGCTAACCAGTTTAACAGATGTAACTACTATTAATTCTCCTGCACATGCGTTAATGGTTTTTAATACTGCAACAACCAATTCCGGTACAAACGATGTAGTACCTGGTTATTATTATTACAATAAAGACCTCAATACTCCGGCCAATAGCAAATGGGTAAAGTTATCTGATTCACAAAATAAATCAGCTTCAGGTGATGTAAAAAATTCCTTCAAAACTGCAGATCATGCAGGATGGTTCCTTTTAGACGGTAGGGCAATTTCGTCACTCCCGGCCGCAGCTCAGGCTGCAGCCAGTGAATTGGGGTTTACTAACAACTTGCCTGATGCAACAAATCGTTTTTTGAAAACAAAAATCTCTTCAGAAAACCTAGGTGATATTGGTGGTATCAATGAATTAACCATTACCGTGGCTAATCTACCAAATACTACCTTTTCAGGCACCATTAATGGTACTGCAGCATCTGCCGGCGCGCATACGCATACCCTGCCTACTCCACTGCAAATAAATGATACGGATAGAGGAGCATCAGGTAATAGGTCCCTATGGAGTATTGATAATGTAGACACTAGTACAACTTCATCATCTGGAGCACACACGCATACGGTATCAGGTTCGGCATCTGTACCCTCAGGTGGTTCAGGTACCGCATTAGATAACAGATCTCCTTACCTGGTGGTGAATACATTTATTTTCCTGGCCAATTAAATATTTATAGGAGTTCTTATAGGAACCGTCATGATTATCAAAATACACAAGTGAATGATCAATCATGACGGCTTTATCACCATAAAAAACAAAACAGATGAAAAATCAATGCTATGGATTTTTGATGTTCTGCTTACTTTATTTTCCTGGTAATCAATTACATGCTCAAACAGGAGTTGGGAGTATGACAGTCGATAATTCTACCGTGACAATTTCTGCAGGTATAACCGAAACCCGATTTTCTGAGGGCAGTTACTTTGGACCAAATGCCAATTGGATTATAGATGGTACACTAGAAATTTTTAGTAAAAATATCTGGATTGCGCCTGGTGCCACGTTTTCTGGAACAGGAAAGATCGTGATTTATAATCCTGGTACCAATCCATTCTATAAAGACATGCCCTCTGGTGCCACTGATATAGATGGAAATAATGGAGCATTTATTAACCTTTTGATAGAACATCGCAATGCTGAAAATATGGTGCTAGCTGATGTAAGTGACCCAGGATATGGTACAGCAAACCCAGCCGGATCGTTGGCGGCCTCACTAAATATTGGCGGTACCTTGGATCTTGCAACTGATCGGGCAGATATTATGCTTAACGGAAATAATCTTGCCTTCAATACATCTGGCAAGATCATTAACTATTCAAGAGATAGAATGGTGGTAACCGAAAATAAGCCTTTGGGTTACATGATTAAAAATTATGCAGGTGCTGATTCATTTGTCTTCCCCATAGGTATTGCAGAAAATGATTATACACCAGCTACCGTTACACCAGTCTCTGCAGAAAAAATATATGCGAGTGTGCAGGATATTTCGGCAGCCGGAAAGCCAATTTTAAATGCGGCACTTGGTATGGATAGAACCTGGCATATTTTCGGTTCAAACCCCTTGCAGGCAAATCTCGTTTTGCAGCACAATAGCAGTACCAATGGTAATCTGTTTAAGGATGCCAATGCTGCGATTGCCCGTTATGTTAATGATGCAAAATGGGAGACGCTGAAAGGAACAAATCCTGCAATTGGTGTTCATACCAGAAGTAATATTTTAATGTCTACAGATTTAGCCGCAAATGGTGGCTACTTTACTAAACTCTCTGTATCCGGATCAACCTTATTGATTCCCAATTTATATACGCCAAATGGAGATGGCTCAAATGATGTTTTCGAAATCCGTGGATTAGATCTTTTCACGGAAAATGATTTGGTTATTGTAAATCGTTGGGGCAATGAAGTCTATAAGGCAGCTAATTATAAAAATAATTGGACTGGTGAAGGCTTAAATGAAGGTACTTATTACTATATACTTAGGGTAAAGGATAGTGCTGATGCAGGGTGGCAGGTATTTAAAGGCTACGTTACCTTAATCAGGGCATTCAAAAAATAATGAGTATTTGTCACAACGGGAAGCACTGGCTTTTCAAAGGGGATGGCACTCTTTATTAATCAGAAACGATGAAACCTTCATGCTTTTCATAATTATACAATGAAAGGATTCAATCATAGCAGCTTCATAAAACAAAATTATACAGATGAAAAAAATATTAAAAGTATTGGTAATACTGTTGTTATTTTCCAGGCTGGCAAATGGGCAGCAAGATGCCCAGTTTAGTCAGTATATGTTTAATGGTATCTATATTAATCCAGCCTATGCTGGTTATAAAGAGCAATTAAACCTCCATGCATTTTACCGTAACCAATGGACCGGAATTCAGGGTGCGCCTAAAACAATGTCGGTAGCTATTGATGCTATTGCCAATGATGGAAATGTAGGGCTAGCCTTGCAGATATCAAGCGACAGGTTGGGTGCGCAACGCAATCAATCTATTTATGGAAATTATGCCTATCGCATTCCAATGAATAAAGAGGGGACATCAAGGCTGGCATTTGGGCTAGGTGTTGGTGTGGTGCAATTGGGGATTGATGGAGCAATGTTAAATCCAAACGATGTAGAAATAGACCAGCCTACCGGTATGCAAAGTAGCATATTGCCTGATGCCCGGGCAGGCGTTTATTTTTCGAATGACCGTTTATACGCGGGCTTTTCGGCTGATAATTTAGTGTCCCAATATATTGATATTGACCGGTATGCATTTATTCCCCAGCCAAAACCACACTATTACCTAACTGCTGGTACACTAATTCCACTTTCCAGAGAAGTTTTATTAAAGCCATCCTTCTTGTTAAAAGATGATCGGGGAGGTCCAACCAGTTTAGATCTTAATGCTTTCGTTATTTTGGCAGAGAAGTTATGGATTGGGGGCTCTTACCGCACAGGCGTAAAACTTTATAGTAAGGATTATCTTCAGAAAGATTTAAGTCAGCTCAATTCTGCTGTGGCAGCGCTTCAAATTTTTCCTAACGATAACTTAAGGATTGGCTATGCTTACGATTATTCAATAGGTCCTCTACAAGGCTATAGCGGCGGTACACATGAAATTTCAATTGGTTATTTCTTTAACAAGAAAAACATGCGAATGTTAACACCAAGATTCTTTTAAACTTAGGTGCCTTAAGAGGCAATGAAATAATATGAGCATGAAAAAACTACTACTTTCTCTTCTTTTTTTAACAGCGTTGATATTAATGACTAAACCTGCATCGGCACAGTATGTATTAAATGCAGCCGATAAGCAATACAAGCTTTTTAATTATATCAATGCGATTGATCTTTACGAACAAGCTTATAAGAAAAAAAACACCTTGTATGCTGCAGAACAGTTGGGTAAATGTTATCGTTTTATAAATGATTATAAACAAACAGAAAGCTGGTATGCTATCGCTGCCGGTATGCCCGAAACCAGTGTGGATAATGTGCTGCAATATGCGAAAGCGCTTCAACAAAACATGAAGTATACCGAAGCAAAAGAACAATATCAAAAATATGCCTCAACCAATAAGCAAGTAACCAATATACAGTTGAAACTTTGGGAAGTGAGTTGTGATTCGGCATTGCTTTGGATGAAAAAACCAGTTGCCATTACCTTGGATAATAAAAAGAAATTGAATACTCCACAATCAGATTGGGGTGCACATTTATATCAAAATAGCGTGGTGTTTGCTTCAGATCGGGGTGGCGCAATTGAAGATAAGCAAGACGCGCATCGTTCGTTTTTAAAGTTTGATGGTTCAAAGAAACCAGATCGTAACATTTACGGCTGGACGGGTAACCGCTATTTAAGGCTCTTCATTGAGGATAAAAACAAAGATAGTGTAAGCAATTTACCAGTGAATGCAGGTACGGAATACCATATCGGGCCTGCAAGTTTTACTGCAGATGGCAATGAAATGTATTTTACCTTAACTAAAATCCCGAAGAAACCAGTATATGGAAAAGATGGTATTGTCACGCTAAATTTAGAGATTTATTCATGTAAAAAAGATTCCACAGGCATGTGGACAGTTCCAACTCCATTTAAATATAATAAGGCAGAAGCTTATTCAAATGGAGATCCATTTATTAGTGCTGATGGAAATTGTTTATATTTTGTTTCCAGCATGCTGAACGGAATGGGAGGAACCGATATTTATATGAGCCGGAAAACAAAGGCTGGTGATTGGGATACACCTGAAAATTTAAAAGGACTGAATACAGAAGGAAACGAACGTACGCCGGTTCTTGATCAGGAGTATAATTTTTTCTTTAGTTCGGATGGTAGAATTGGAATGGGTGGATTGGATATTTTTACTGCAAAAATTTTAAATGGAAAAATCGCAGAGCCTGTCAATTTACATTATCCAATAAATTCATCACAGGATGATTTTGCATATATCAAAAGCAATGATCAAACAGGTTACCTGAGTTCAAATCGTACGGATGGAATAGGTAGTGATGATATTTACAGTTTTGTGCCTAAACAAGTCATTGCATTCTGGCTTGTTGGAAAGGCATTAGATCGCAATTCAAAAAAACCTTTAGCCCATGCCATAGTAACCTTAAAGAAAATAAATGGGCAAGCACTAAAAGTTGAAACGGATGAAACCGGAGACTTTAAATTCAATCTTGATCAGGCCTCTGATTATAATTTAACAGGTGATAAGACTGGTTACAGAGGTGATGTTTCTAGTTTAACTACTCATAACTTAAATGTGAGTTCTGAAATAAAAAGGGATTTATACCTGGAGCAGATCATAATAGATAAACCCATTCGGATTGAAAACATTTATTATGACTTCGATAAATCTAATATTCGTCCGGATGCCGCAATTGAGTTAGACAAGCTGGTAAAAATCATGCATGACAATTCGACCATTTGGATAGAATTGGGCTCACATACTGATAGTCGTGGAAACGACCAGTATAATCAATGGTTATCTCAAAGCAGGGCAAACTCTGCTGTACAATACATTATTGATCGTGGCATTAATAAAAACAGAATTATAGCCAAAGGTTATGGCGAATCTATGTTGTTAAACCAATGTTCAAACGGTGTGAAATGTTCAGAAGCTGATCATCAGCTAAATAGGCGTACGGAGTTTAAAATTACAAAGTTTTAAATTCATATTTAAAGCTTTGATTTCTTCATCAATAGCAAATTTACATACGATATGAAGTAGCGTAAGCTGCCTCATATCATATTCTATAATCATTAGATAATGAGGTGAAATAAATTCATTAAATCTTCATTTGATATTTCGAAGTTTATTAAACAATTAACACAGTTTATAACCCATAAATAAATATTAACATGAAAGCAATTAAAATTTTAATGATCGCCCTGGTAGCTACTTTTTCTGTAAATGCAGTAAGTGCACAAACAAAAGAACCTGTTAAAGCAAAAACAGAAAAAACTACAGTTAAAAAAGCACACACAAAACACCATAACAAAGCCAAAAAAGCTGCTGTTAAAAAATAGTGTATAGCATTAAAAGGTTTAGGTAAAAACCGCTTCAGATTAATTCTTGAAGCGGTTTTTTGCTTATCAAACACTCCTCGCTCGTCCTCCTGAACTTGATTCAGGATCTTATCAAAATAGTTGCTGAACTAAATTCAGCATGACGGGTGGGTTGAGGATTCCCCTTGAAGACTCGTCCTCCTGAACTTGATTCAGGATCTTTTTTTTAGCATTTGATCAGCACTTAAAATGCAGTTTTAGAAACCATCTATCAAACTTAATTAACCTATCATTGTATTAAAATATCAGAAACCCACCTATATGAGACAAAGCGCAGGATTATTACTTTATCGAAAAACCGGAATAGAATTAGAATTTTTTCTGATCCATCCCGGAGGACCAATATTCGCTAAAAAAGATTTGGGTGTATGGTCTGTACCTAAGGGTGAGCTCGATGAAAATGAGGAACCACTCCATGCGGCAATCCGCGAATTTGAAGAGGAGGTAGGGACGAAGATCGATGGAGATTTTATTGAATTACAGCCTATTATTCAAAAAGGTGGGAAAAAAGTTTTATGCTGGGCAGTAGAAGGAGATCTTGATCCGGCAACCTTACATAGCAATACCTTCGAAATGCAATGGCCACCAAAATCGGGTAAAATGCAAAGTTTTGTCGAAGTAGACCGTGGTGATTGGTTTACTTATGAAAAAGCCATTCTTGCTATTAAAGACAGGCAGATTCCATTGTTGGATCAACTGATTACTTTACTGGATTAAGCCAATAAATCAAAGCTTGAACTTTCCTTTTCTGCACCATTAATAATCATAGCGATTTGATGATCGCCTAAGTGAAACTTTCTCGTCGTAATTAATACGAACTTTTGCTTTCGAACAATACTTACTTCGGCACCCGCCGGATAAATTCTTTCTGAGATTTTGAAAACTTTTTTGGTGTTCTGCCCATTTTGTTTTTTATAATAAATCGCATATTCCAACCTCACCTTTTGATCAGTTAAATTTTCATTTTTTATGGAGAATGAAAAAGTCAGGCTTTCGCCTATTTTGATTTTTGGCGTTAAAATTTCGAAGTCTTTAAGAACAATGCCTTCATCATTTAATCCATAATGCTTTAGGATTTCTACATGGCCTTGCTTTAAGAGCGTTCTGCACCCATGTTTAATAATGGCATCGGTTTCTACACTTAAGCCAGACCAGCTTTTAGCTATATTTAACACGATGTTTGGATGATCTTTGGCGATATCATTCAGGCTATTGGCAACACTTCTTCGAACATATTCTGAAGAATCATGCTTCAGGTTCTCTAAAATTGGTAAAATACTGGCTGGATCTTTTTTCAAAAAAGGAATGCCCATTGCCCAGGGTAAACGTGGGCGGCTTCCCTCACTCGATAACCTTCTTACTTTATGGCTTTCATGTAAAGACCATTCTTGCATTTTGGTAAGCATTAGATCACCATATTTTAAAATAAACGGACGAACCGCAAACTCGCAACTTACAAATTGAGTTGTAAATTCTAGTGCTTCAACAGATTCTTCGAAATAGTCAATCCCATAGGTTTCAATATAATCTGGCAAGAACATAAAAGCCAATCCATCTTCTCCGATGCCTTTTTTTCTTAGCTCCTCAATTGTTTTTTTGATGATTTCGATTGTTTCAGAATAATCAGCTGGGAGAAAACCATAAAGTACTTTTGAAGTGTGCTTCATCCTTTCCTTTAATTCTTTCGAACTGAAGTCTTCATTAAAAATTTCTTTCAGAAACTTTTCCCGATCAAAATCTGGTAATACAGAAACCAGTGCGCTTGTTAATCTATCATAAAATGCAGGCGAATAAAGGTCTTTAAGTAAATAGCTCATCGTTTTCTAATTGAGTTTTAAAGTTATGTTTTCCTTTGCCATTTTCATTTTAGGTTTTGCACATTTAATGGTTGCTATCCATAATGAGAATTTGAAAAAATAGGTTTGAAAAAATGATGTAAACAAAACGGAATTCAATCATTTCTTTATCAAATTTGTTAATCATCAAAAACTATAATATGAGCAATATAAAAATTGGTTGGATAGGCTTAGGGAATATGGGCATTCCAATGGCTGAGCAATTGATAAAAGCGGAATATTCGGTAACCGTTTACAACAGAAGCCAGGGAAAGGAAAATAAATTATCGGAAATGGGTGCCAGGGTAGCTGATAGTCCGCAAGTATTGGCTTCAGAAAGTGATGTAATCATCATTATGGTGGCCGATGATAAAGCAATTGAAGCTATTTTTGAGGCTGAAAATGGTCTTCTGAAAGCGGAGTTAAAAGGAAAAACCATCATTAATATGAGCACGGTTTCGCCAGCAATAGCTAAAAAGATGGCTGCTAACTGCACTGAACAAAATGCCCGTTATCTGGATGCTCCGGTATCAGGAAGTGTGAAACAAGCTGAAACGGGTCAGTTGGTGATTATGGTTGGTGGAGCGCAATCGGCTTTTGAAGAAGTAAAACCAATCCTTGATCAATTAGGGAAATTAAGCAAATGGGTTGGTGAAACCGGTGCGGGTAATCAAGCCAAACTGGCGATTAATTCGCTGCTTGCCTTGTACACTCAAGGTTTAGCAGAAACCATTTTGTTTGCCAATGAAAAAGGAATCAAGTCAGCAGATTTATTGGAATTGATCGGCAATGCCGCAATAGGTAATGTTTTTACTAAAATTAAAGGGGAAGCAATTTTAAATGACCAATACAAAGCTGCCTTTGCCTTGAAGCATATTGTTAAAGATTTAAGATTGGCTAAAGATGAAGGCATTTCAACACCCTTAGCTAAAACGGCGTTAAAAACTTTTGAAGATGCTGAAAGTGCTTATGGAGAAGAAGATTTAATAGCAATTTTTAAAGCTTTGAAGTAAGCAAAGCGTTAAGTCGATCGTATCTGGGAAAGCCTGTAAAGCCTTCCCAGATAGGATTACATTTTCATCAGGTTTGGATAAATCCGGATGAAAACCTGTGCGCCTACCGGGTTTTTACCATAAAGTTGATCAAGTGCCACATCTGTTTTATAAAGCGAAACTTGTGCACCCAATGCTGTTCTGAATTTATTAAAATTCAAAATGTCATAATTTATGCCCAAGCTTAAAGCATTAACCCCAAAAGCATCATGCCCGTAAATAGCTTCATTCAGATTGAGTTCTTCGACAGATTTTTGCACATGCTCATATCGGGTGAATAAAGAAAGTTTTTTAACCCGATAAGCACCTTCCAGCAATACAGCATTCTCGCCATCATGATCTTTAGTTTTATTTAAGCCCCATAAAGCTGTAGCGTTAAGGTTTTTTTCGTTGCCAAGTGGAAGCGCATAAATGGCAGAAACAATTGTTCTGTTTACATTTTCATCATTATGCAACGTTTCCGGGCTTTTAATCCAGCCATGCGAAGCCTGCAGCGCCCAGTTTTTGGTCGGATTATAAGATAACCTTGCGCTGTAAGAATCAAATCGTGGTTTATCGAAGTCTAAGCGGTTTTCATCGGGTTCTCTGCCAGTGAAAGACGAAGCCTCTATCTTTACTTTATCATAACGGTAGCCGATCGTCGCCACTCCAAAAGTAATATGCGTTCCGTCATTCCAGTGATGAGATATCGGCGCATCCGGATTGGCCAGTGCCGATGGTCGATGCATAAAGGCAACTGAACCTAAGGCTGGTTCGCCGGGATAGCCCAGGTAAAGCGTTAAATCAGATTTTTTGTTGAAGGCATAGGTATAAGCAACAGAAAGTTCTGAAAACAAATCATGTGGATGCTGGCGATCAACTAAAGGTTGTCCTTTCCAGCTCTCGCCGGTTTGAAACAAAAGCGGATATCCTGCGCCACCTTCGGTAAATCGATCTAATGAAAGCATAGAACTGAAATGAAATAAACCTTTTTGACCAACTTTTCGCTGCCCCATAAACATAAACCAGTTCGGTGCATCAAATTTGTCTCCTCCACGGCTTCCTTTGTCTGCTACATCTTGTTTAGTATAGCGTAGGGCCACATTTCCATGCAACATATACATCCACTTTTTGGAGTGAAACATTAAACCATACATGGGTGAAGCATCTGGCAACCATGCGGTTCCTGATCCATTTCTTTGCATGGGTAAATTTAAAGAGTAGGCATGGCTCATCGGCACTTCAGTTTGCATTCCTTTCATGTGGTGCATACTGTGATCCATTTGGGTAGTATCTTTTTTGCTAGAATCGCTCATCATGTGCATTTCATGCTGTGCGCTTGCGCCCATGGCAAATCCAAAAAGCAACAAGGTAAATAACGATATTTTGATGTTCATTTTTAGTGTTGGTCTTATTTGTGTGGTTACAAAATTAAGATTAACGGTGCTGCTGACTTTACATCATTACTGTAAATGTTTATATGATTTTTAAATGTTTATAATGAATAATACATCTCAAAAAGGTATTTAGATCGTTAAGAAATCTTTTTACAGGTTAGTCAGAGAGAATTCTGTAAAGCTCCGGGTTTAAATAGTAGTGTCTTTTTCCCACAATTCTTTTTTCAAGAACAGCCATTTTTACCAATTGTTCGAGATACTTTCTGGCCGTATTTTCTGCGTAGATTCCAGATTGTACAAGATGTTGCACACGGGTAAAAGGTTGGGTAAATATGGCATTTATCAGTGATTCTGCGCGTTGAATATCTGTATCTGCAAAAACCGCATTTAGGATAGCATCTTTTGCCGCAATGATATCATTAATCTTATTATAGGTTATAGTACTTTGAGTCAATTGGCAAACTTGGAAGTGCATTCCAAGGCTTGTTACGATCTGAATTAATAACGTATGGCATAACCAAAGATAATAATTTATCACCTTAAAAAATGTAATTTTTAATGTAGAAATAGAATATGGCATTAAACACTATACGAAAATATGTTATCACCTTAAAAATTAAGTAGAGAGATCTATAGGGCTTTCCTTTGTGAACGCTGGCAGCAATAAGTTTTAAGGCTAGATTAATAGACCGCATATTAGATTAGTTCTAATTGGATTATCAGCCTTAAAAACATTTAACAGGATGCCACAGGATAGTTGATGCGGTCGTTTTTAATATATTAACAAAAATGAACCGCTATAGCTTATGCTGAAGGTCATTATATTTAACCAAATATTTTTTAAACCGATGAAAAGCATCCATTTTCTCTTGCTTGCAGCCTTATTGCTGATGACTCTTGCCATTTCGGCGCAACCTAAAGCACCCGCCTGGGTAAATAAAGTAGGCGCCAGGAAATTTTCGTTTAAGCGGAATAATCTTTTGGTTAACCAATATGGGGCTGTAAATGATGGTAAAACTTTGGCTACAATTGCCATTCAAAAAGCAATTGATGAGTGCGCTAAAAAAGGTGGTGGAGTCGTGTCATTCTCTCCCGGGAAATATTTAACCGGATCATTATTCATAAAATCTGGTGTGAATCTCCTGATAGGTAAAGGAGTAGAATTATTGGGCAGTCAAGATATTAAAGACTATCCTGAAATTGATACCCGCGTAGCTGGAATTGAAATGAAATGGCCGGCTGCATTAATCAATATTTTAAAGGAAAATAAAGCTTCCATTTCTGGTGAAGGACTCATAAACGCTCAAGGCAAACCATTTTGGGATTATTACTGGAATTTACGAAAAGACTATGATGCGAAAGGCTTAAGGTGGATTGTAGACTACGATGCCAAACGCCCCCGAACAATTTTAGTTGAATCTGCAAAGGATATCATCATTAAAGACGTGACCATTCAACAAGCTGGCTTTTGGACGGTACAACTTTTATACTCATCATATGTAACAGTTGATCACATCACCATTAAAAATAATGTGGATGGCCACGGACCAAGTATGGATGGGATTGATGTCGATTCTTCGCTATGGACATTGATTCAAAACTGTGATATTGATTGCAATGACGATAATTTCTGTTTGAAAGCCGGTCGTGATTGGGATGGCTTGCGTGTAAACAGATCTACAGAATACGTGGTGATACGCAATTGTGTGGCCCGAAAAGGTGCAGGATTGCTCACGCTTGGTAGTGAAACATCTGGCAGTATCCGGCATATATGGGCTACAGATTTAGTGGGTTATGGCACAGGCAATGCCATTAATATCAAGTCTGCCAAAACAAGGGGCGGAACTGTAGAAGATGTATATTTTGGGAACATTACCATGCATGGCGTTGGAAATGTAATTCAGATTAATCCCAACTGGAACCCGGCTTATAGTTATTCTACACTTCCTGCTGGTTATAACCCTGATTCTATTCCACCACACTGGACTAAACTCCTCCATCGGGTAGAACCAGAAAGTAAAGGAATTCCTACTTTCCAGAACATCAATGTTTTTAATGTTACGGCAACCAACGCTAAAAAAGCCATTAACGCCATCGGTGTAAACGGAACAATTTTAAGAGACTTTAAGTTAACCAATCTTAAAATTGCAGCGGCAACGGCTGGAAGCATTGACTTCGCTGAAAATTGGACCTTTGATCGGGTTGAAATTGCAGCAGCAGATGGTTCTTCTTTAAAAGTAACCAATTCTACAAATGTTAAGCCTTAAATCAATTTTCCATGAAATGCTTTTACATTTTAAGTTGCTGTTTGTTTACATCCGTTGCTACCCTTTTTGCACAGGAATTATACCCTCCAAAACTAAAAGAAGGAACCTGGCATAATGAGAAAGCAAGCTTAAGGTATCACCCGGAAGGGCGCGATTTCGTGATTAAAAACGGCACTCGAAGATTTACCCGGGCCTTGTATGGTACTAATTCAGCCTTTCGGGTAGAGGGAGGTGATTTGCCAGAATTTGCACTATACATGCCGGCAATGGGTGGTAATTTACAGTTTGGTCTGATCAAAGGGGCACAAAGTAAATGGCTCATTAAAGCCGAAAATATTACCGCTAAATACCGCCCGGGATCGATGCTATACACTATTCAGGATCCATTGCTTGGGGAAGGAAAAATGCAGTTAAGCCTGTTGGCCTTGAGCAAGGGCGATGGATTGATCCTAAAGATTCGGTTTGAAAACGTAAAATCAGGCATAGAAATTTTATGGGCATTCGGTGGAGCCAGTGATCAGAAATTTAAAAGAAGCGGTGATTTAGGTGTAGATCCGGAATCATCCTTTTATTTGAAACCGGAAAATTGCAAGAACAATGTTTTTGCCGTTGATCAGCAGCATTTTTCTCTTCAATATGGGAAGGAAAAGACTTTAAAGGGCCAGTTTCCTGCACCGATTAGAATAGCAGATGCTATTGATCTGTTATCTCCGATTACATTGGATCAGTCTAATAGTAGGCAAAATCCTATCCTTACCGGTAAAATAAAAGTAGAAAACAATAAAGATTTTTATGTGCTGATTCAAAATCCAGCAATGGATCAAGCGCCTGCACGGTGGACTCCTGAAAACCAGTTTGTGGAATCGGAAAAGGCAAGGAAAATTTTAGCCAATCGAATCATAGTTGATACTCCTGATCCTTATTTTAATACTATCGGTGGGGCTTTGGCCATGGCTGCTGATGGAATTTGGGAAGATCCTTCTTACCTGCATGGTGCCGTTGGATGGCGTATGCGTTTGCCCGGTTGGCGTGGACCATATACTGCAGATCCACTCGGCTGGCATGATCGGGCAAGAACGCACTTTAAAGCTTATGCCCGCTCGCAAGTCATTACTCCGGAAAGTGGACCTGTTTTAGCCGATACCACATTTAATTTATCACGATCAAAAGATGCCATGGGCACCGCCATGTTTACCAACGGCTATATCAGTAGAGAACCGGATGGAAAGTCCATTCGTCCGCACCATTACGATATGAATTTGGTTTACATCGATCAGCTGTTCTGGCATTTCAATTGGACAGGAGACCTAGCTTATGTAAAAGAAATGTGGCCGGTAATCAAAAGGCACTTGGCTTGGGAAAAGCGGGTTTTTGATCCTGATAATAATGGCCTTTATGATGCTTATGCTGCCATTTGGGCAAGTGATGCCTTGCAATATAGTGGTGGAAGTGGCACACATAGCTCGGCTTATAATTACCGCGCTAATTTGCTTGCGGCGAAGATTGCACCTTTGATTAATGAAGATCCGAAGCCTTATCAACAGGAAGCTGATCTGATTTTAAAGGCTATGAATGCGGAGTTATGGATGCCAGAAAAAGGTTGGTTCGCAGAATATAAAGATGCCCTGGGTTTGCAAAAACTTCATCCATCTGCAGGTTTGTGGACGATTTACCACAGCATTGATTCTGAAGTTCCGGATGCGTTTCAGGCCTGGCAAAGTTTAAGGTATGTAGATACCAGTATTCCGCACATTCCCGTTCGGGCAAATGGCTTGGAAGATAAAGGTTATTACACCTTGTCTACCACGAATTGGATGCCATACGAATGGTCGTTAAATAATGTTGTGCTGGCCGAATCTACCCATACGGCATTGGCCAATTGGCAGGCCGGGAGAACGGAAGAAGCATTTAAACTGTGGAAAAGTGAATTATTAACCAGCATGTATATGGGTGGCAGTCCCGGTAATTTTGCACAGGTTTCTCATTATGATGCTACCTTAGGCGAATTGTATCGTGATTTTGGTGATCCGGTTGGAATTAATTCCCGTGCGCTGGTTGAAGGCCTTTTTGGTATTGTTCCCGATGCCTTGAACAAGACTTTACTCATCAGACCCGGACTACCGCAGGAATGGGACCACGCCAGTTTGAAAATTCCTGATCTTGCTTTTTCATTTAAAAGAAAGGGCGATATAGATGAATACAGATTGACCCCCTCTTTTACTATTCAACTGGGTTTGAAAATGAGAATTAAAGCCAGGGGCGATCGGGTGATCTCACTTAAAGTAAATGGCAAAGCGATCAGTTGGAAAAACGTAGATAACGCTATTTCTATTCCTGAAATTGAATTTGATGTCGCGCCAGCGAAAAATTATTTAGTTGAAGTGGTGTGGGGCAAAGGTGCTTTACCAAAAACCAGGTTAGAGATTACTTACCGTTTAGGGTCATCAATCGATATTGATTTCAATGATGCGAAGATTGTAAAAGTTTATGATCCGCAGGGCGTTTTGGAGCAGGTAAAAACGAATGAAAGCAAACTCAAAGCTATTGTAAAAGGAGAAATTGGCAACCGGACGGCTTTTGTGCAATTGCAGCAGCAAGATTTTACTTATTGGTTTCCATTATGTTTTGAAATTACAGACCCGGATAAAAAAGAGGATTATGTACTTAATCTCACTGATGCAAAATGGAAGAATCAAAAATTTGAAACCATAGATTTATCAACATTTTTCAACGATCAGGTAGGGCAAATTTTTAAAAACAAATATTTAAGTCCGAGACCCAACACGACTACACTTCAATTGCCGACACAAGGCATCGGCGACTGGACCAATACCAAACTCAATCCTGAAATTAATGATACCGGATTGCGGCAGTTGGCTGGGGAGAAAAATGAATTTTCATTGCCCTCAGGGATTGTTTTTAAAACGCCATCAATGGTTCAGCTTAAAAATATTATCTATACTTCCCAATGGGATAATTATCCGGCGCAGGCCGAAATTCCACTATCGGGGAAGGCCAATGCAGCGTTTTTCCTGCTGGCAGGTTCTACAAATCCAATGCAAAGCAGAATGGATAATGGTGAAATTATCGTCTATTATGCTGATGGTTCAACAGAGAAACTCCTGTTGAGTAATCCCGAAAACTGGTGGCCCATTGAGCAGGATCTGTATAACGATGGTTTCGCTTTTGATACTGGTGCCGATCACCCTGTTCGGGTACATTTGAAAATAGGCAAGATAGTAACCTCAGCAAATGCAGCGGAATGGAATGGAAAAGAAATTGAAGGTGGTGCAGCTACGGCATTAGGCATTAAGCTGAATCCGGCAAAAACGCTTTCAAAAATTACCCTTTCGGCACTTTGTAATGATGTGGTAATCGGATTAATGGCAGTTACCTTAAGCAGGTGATTGATTTCGAAAATAAATGTTATAACCTGGAACACTATTTAAATGATATTGTAAAATGATGCATATTTCTAAATTAAAAATAATAACAGCTTTTTTATTGCTGACCGTTTTGTTCAATAGTGAGCTTGTCTTCGCACAAATTAATCGTGAAGCATTGGTTACCCGACACAATATTGTGGTGAAAAATATAGATTCACTTGCTTCGTTATCGGTTGGCAATGGCAGGTTCGCTTTCACTGTGGATGCCACCGGACTTCAAAGTTTTCCAGATCGCTACGCAAAAGGGGTTTCGCTGGGTACGCAATCGCAATGGGGTTGGGGTTCATTTCAAAATGATGCAGACTATAAAATCACCGAAGCATACCGTTATTATAATCAATACGGGCGTAAAGTTCCTTACACGGTTCAGCTGAATGAATCGCCTCGTGCCAAAGCGGCAACTAACTATTTCCGGCAAAATGTGCATCGTTTACAATTGGGAAATATCGGATTTGACCTGATCAAAAAGGATGGAAAACCGGCAACTGTAAATGATATTCAAAACATCAATCAAAAGCTAAACCTTTGGACTGGCGAAATCACAAGCAATTTCACTTTAGAAGGTGTTCCGGTGGAAGTGATCACTGTTGGCCATCAGGATGTTGATCTGATTGGCGCTTCGGTATCATCGCCCTTAATTGCGGCTGGTCGCCTGAAAATTAGAATTGAATATCCCTATCCAACAGGTGAATGGGCAGATGTTGGGAATAACTGGGCGAATGCAGAAAAACATCATTCAGAATTATTAAACAATACGGATAATGGTGGTTTGATTAAACATAAGGTAGATTCTGCGACTTATTTTACCACCATCGCCTGGAAGGGTAAAGCACAATTGATAGAAAAACAACAACATTATTTCACCATTACGCCCGATCAAGCTTTAAAAACCTTCAGCTTCAGTTGCCTTTTTTCCGAACAGAAAGCTACGGTAGAAATTCCATCTTTCCAGCTCACACAAAATAACAGTAAATCTAAATGGAAAGCATTTTGGCAAAGTGGTGCTGCAGTAGACTTTGATGGCAGCACAGATAAAAGAGCCTTCGAACTGGAACGTAGAATTATTTTATCAGAATACCTGACCAAGATACAATGTTCGGGAGATTTCCCGCCACAAGAAACAGGCTTAATCTACAACAGCTGGTTTGGTAAACCACACCTGGAAATGCATTGGTGGCATGGTGTACACTTTGCTTTGTGGGGCAGGCCAGATTTATTAGCCCGCAGTACCAATTGGTATTTCAAGGTAGCAGATAAAGCGAAAAAAATAGCAGAAGTACAAGGATTCGAAGGGGTGAGGTGGCAAAAAATGACAGATAATAAGGGTAACGAAAGTCCCTCTTCTATTGGGGCCATGTTAATCTGGCAGCAGCCACATTTCATCACTTTTGCCGAATTGGAATACCGTTCCAAAACCGATAAAAAAGTGTTGGAAAAGTATAAAGACCTTGTTTTTAAAACGGCTGATTTTATGGCGTCCTTCGCTCATTTTGATAAAGAAAAAGGGCACTATGTTTTAGGTCCGGGTTTGATTCCTGCGCAGGAACGGTTCAAAGCAGAAAGTACATTTAACCCTACGTATGAGCTGGCTTACTGGGAGTGGGGATTAAAAACTGCGCAAGAATGGCGGGTTCGCTTAGGTTTGGAACGCAATAAAAAATGGGATGACGTAATGGCGAAGTTATCCCCATTGCCTGTTCAGAATGGAGTTTACCTCGCGGCAGAAAGTGCGCCAGATTCTTATACCAATCCAGAGTATAAAACAGATCATCCATCTGTGCTGGGCGCTTATGGGATGTTGCCAGAAACTAATTTGCTAAATAAGGGAACCATGAGAAAAACTTTTGACCTGGTATGGAAAGATTGGAGCTGGAATGATACCTGGGGATGGGATTTTCCAATGACGGCCATGACCGCAACCCGCCTGGGTATGCCCGATAAAGCAATAGATGCACTATTGATGAACGTTAAAACAAATACCTATCTCGTAAACGGGCACAATTATCAGGATGATCGCTTACGGATTTATCTGCCTGGAAATGGAGGTTTGTTGACAGCCGTCGCTTTGATGTGTGCCGGCTGGGATGGAAACAATCAAACCAATCCGGGTTTTCCAAAAGATGGGACGTGGAAAGTAAAGTGGGAGGGATTTAGGAAAATGATGTAGAAGAGGTTAGCGGTTTAGGGGGTTAGAAAAGGTTAGCAGTTTAGGGTGGTTTAGAAAAGGTTAGAAGTTGAGGGTAGTTTAGAAGAGGTTGATTGAAGAAGGTTAGCGGTTTAGAAAATTAACCTACCAACTAAAAACAGTTTTGAAAATTACCTAACCAATTTATGAGTTTGGTGGCATAGAAATTCAACTAACCCTCTAAACTTCTAACCCTATAACCATTTAGTCCTAACCATTTGAAATTCAACTAACTTCCCAAAAAGTAATTCAAAATTAATACGCCAACTAATCCAAGCACGGAAACAATACTTTCCATAATGGTCCAGGTTCCGAAGGTCTGTTTAAGTGTGAGGTTGAAATATTCTTTAAACATCCAGAAACCGGTATCGTTGACATGAGAAAACATCAGGCTTCCTGCACCAACGGATAGAACCATTAGCTCTGGTGAGGCATGTGAACCAATCAAGGGCAGTACCATTCCAGAGGCCGTTACGGCTGCGACTGTTGCAGAGCCAAGCGTAATCCGGAGTGATGCCGTGATTAACCAGGCCAGCAATAGCGGAGATAGACTCAAATTTCCGGTTAATTCTTTTACGGTTTCGCCAACACCACTGTCGATTAAAATTTGTTTAAAAGCTCCACCTGCTGCGATAATCAAAATAATCATCGTAATGCTTTTTACGCCTTCGGCACAAGATTCCATGGCTTTTTCGATACTTGTATTCTGAATAAAAAGTGTAATAATTACAGATAAAAGGAGGGCGGCAGTAGGGTCTGCCAAAAAGATGAATAATGATTTACCTATGTAACGACCACCGATCCCGCTGCCCACTGTTCCGGCAACAATTAAGAACACAGGAAGCAAGGCCGTGATGAAACTTTTTGCGGTACCTGGCAAACCTTCGCCTTCTTCAATTATAAAATCTTTAATTACGGCTGGCTGAATTTTATTCATAATCAACCGTGGAAAATAAATTCCGGCGATTACGGCAATGGGTAAACTTAAAATCAAGCCGTAAATCAGTGTTTGGCCAATGTCTGCATGGAAAATTCCTGAAAGTGCAACAGGCCCCGGATGAGGAGGTAAAAAACCATGAGTTACAGAAAGTGCTGTGGCCATTGGCAAGCCAATATATAACTTCGATAAGCCTGTGGCTGCAGAGATGGCAAACACCAACGGGATTAAAACTACAAAACCAGCGTTATAAAAAAGCGGAATCCCAACCAGCAAACCGGTAAGCAACACTGCCCACTGAATGTTTTGCTTCCCAAAGGCTTTAATCAGAATAAAAACAATTTTCTTTGCTGATCCGCTGTCTTCTATCAATTTTCCCATCATAGCACCTAGCGCAAGCACCATTACCATGCTGCCTAAAGTACTGCCAATTCCATTGCTGATGGAACCCATCACCTTTGTAGCTGGCATCCCCAGAAGTAATCCTGTAATAATGGCCACTGCAACCAGGGCAATCATCGGATTGATCTTTTTCAGGATCATCACAAAAAGCAGCAAAATGCCGAAGAGAAGAATAAACAATGACATGGTTAGATCGGGTTAAACCGCAATTTACTTTTTTATCATGATTGTTCGCCCGGTTACCAGGTGAAATTCAAAAATCCGGTATAAACCATCATCGTTCATTTCAATGCTCTCTACCAATCCGGTTTTGCTGAAAGTATCAGTAACCATGTCCCCAATCTTCACCTCCCGAAGTATATCATTTGGTGTTTCACTATTTAATCTGATCATCAATCAAAAGTAAGTTTTTAAAGCGTCTTCAAAATCTTCTTTTATAAAAATCCATTCTTTAGCTTTTAAACAAATGGGGTCAAAATCCAAATCTGCATCACTAAAATTTCTGAAGTTTTTAAGAATTTTTTCTCGATCGTGTGTCCACTCAAATCTCTTTTGATGTAAGTCGATCATTTGATCAATGGTGTAGTTTTCTAATAATTGATGTAAATCCCAGTAATCTTTCTTTCTTCCACCCCTTAAAATTACATCAACTTTCATGGCAATAATTTCTTCAACGGTTGCCATTCTTACATCATCGTGAATAACGTAATCTTGGAAAAATGGATCCATCGCATAATAAAGGTCTAGTTTAATAGCATTATTGCGATCAGTTCCAACTAAGTAGGATTTTCCCATACCTGGATTTCCACCAAAATCACCTTGTACATATTTATATTGTTTAAGTAAATACTGCTCAATGCAATCAAAATCTATGGAACGATACGGTGCATCGGTAAATAAGTCAATATCGACAGATAACCGATGACCCAAATATAAACTCAATGCAGTACCTCCAACCAGTCTGAAGTCTTTTAATTCTGCTGCTTGCATTAAATCTAACAAACTAGCTTTTAGAAATTGATTTACGGTATTCCAGTATAGCATTTAAGTCGATTCTAAATCAGAAGAGGTATTTTTTTTGTCCATATTAGATGCTGCATTGCCCAATACTTCCAGAATTTTACTTTGTCCGTAAAATCTTTCTAATTCAGCTTTTTCATCTTTACTTCCTCGTTCAAATACCCTTTCAATTACTGCTTTATATTGTACCTTCCAATCAATCTGATTAATATTTGTGTCCCAAAAAAGGGCTTTTCTTAAAACTTTTAAATCAGGCTTATCATCCAATAATAGCTTTTCTTTTTTAATTTCATAGTAAGCCTGTAAAACCAACATTGTTCCTTCTTCAAGATTTAAAGCGCTATCAATTTTAATAGAAAGTGATGGTGTTAAACTTCTTTTGCCTTTAGAAACATCGTTTATAATTTGTGGATATTCTTTTAAGGAAAGTGCAAAAGGCCTTTTTTTAATATTCCTTTTTTTTAGTTCCCTGTCTAAAATGATCCCCGGATGGATTCCCTTATATTTTTCAAACGATGGTGTCATACTCAAATGTAAACAAATTTGTTTACATTTAATGGATAGCTGTTAAACTAAATGCTTCTTTATTCACAATTGTAAACAGCGGATTACTAAATATCTACAAATTATATTTTCTCAGCTGCGAAGGAAAAAACAGACCGTTGGACAGTAGATAACGTTTTTGTTTCGATTAGGGTGCTTAGGTTAAATTTAACAGATGAGGCAGGATTCCAAAAAAAATCAATAATTATTGATCATGTTTAGTCCAGATGAGATCTTCGGTTTTATACCCGATTTCCTTTGCTTTTTTTAAATAAGCAGCTTTAATTTCTTCCGGAATGGTTGCTTTCCTCGACAGAATCCAAAGATAATCCAGGCTGTTTCCGGCAATCAGAGCATATTGGTAATCTTTATCAATTTCGATTACGTTGTAGCCAGCGTAAAACGGTCCAAAAAAGGAAACTTTTAGTCTGGCTTCATCTGTACCATTTACAAATTTTGCTTTCCCAACACTTTGTTTCCACTCTTTCTTCACGTAGTTATAACCGCGGTTATCCACTTTAATCGTTCCATCATCCTGAAGGGAATAGGTGGCCGTAACATTATTTAAATCCTTTTCGAATTTAAAATCCATCCTGGCCACTTCGAACCATTTACCTAAATATTTATCTTTTTTGAAGGGCTTAATGGCCGTTGCCCCCTTCGGTATAGACACCCCGCACCCTGCATAGCTGATTACAATTATGCCTAAGGTGGCCAGTAGTAAGGTGTTTCTAAGCTTATTGTTCATCTTTTAAATCAATTTGCTTAAAAACGCCCGTTTATTAAAAATGTTTCCAGTGTTTAAATATTTAACAGTGGATTTTTACTGCGGTAACCTGTCATCCGGTTAATTCCCCGATCTTAATATTTTTAGTGGGGGTTGATTTAGTATGCTCCTGGTACTTAAAATTCCGGTAACCACAACCAGCAAGATAACGGAACCAAAAAGTAATAAGGTGGCTGGAAAAGGTGGAACGAATGCCGCATCAAAAGTAAATTTAGCTAAAGCCCAGCTGCCACCGATGGCTAAAATTAAACCTGCGCCAGCTGCAAAGGCACCAAGAAAAAAGTATTCAATGGCATTAATGGCCAGGATTTGTTTTTTGCTTGCCCCCATAGTTCTTAATAAAATACTTTCTTTAGTCCGCTGATTTTTACTGGTGAGCACCGCTGAAATCAACACAATCCAACCGGTAACCATACTGAAACCAGCCATAAACTGAATGACAAAACCAATTTTACCCAACAATTCATCCAGTAATTTAAGCACCAGGTCTAAATCAATCACCGATACATTCGGGAAATGCTGAACCACTTCTCCCTGAAATTTCGCTGATACCTCATTTGAAGGCACACGGGTCATTAATACATGGAACTGTGGCGCCTGTTCTAAAACTCCGGCAGGAAAAACTACCCTGAAATTGGTTTGCATTTTACTCCAGTTTACTTCACGAAGGCTTCCTACAACTGTTGGAATCATCATTCCCTGAACATTAAATAAGATTTTATCATTCAGGCCGACATTGATCTGCTGTGCATAACGTTGATCAAGCGAGATGTAAATGGTTTCATTAGGTTTAATTTTTCCCACCCATTTCCCTTCGGTAATTTGCTCTGCTGCGGTAAGGCTATCCTGGTAAGTAGCCCTGAGTTCGTTGCGGTAAGCACGGCGGTTACTTGTATCGGCACTGGATGTTTTTCCATTAATTTCTTCGATGCGCATGGTAATCACAGGAACCTGGTTCATCAGTGGCAATTTGAAGGACTTCGTGAGGCTATCTAATCCTTTCTTCTGCGCGTTTTGAATGTCAAACATTACAATATTCGGCTGGTTACTTCCCGAAGAAAGCGTTACCCTGCTCATCAAAATGCCCTGAACAAAAAATAAGGTACAGATGAATGCAGTGGATAAGCCTATAGAAACCGTTAACATCAGGGTTTGATTATTCGGGCGATAGAGGTTAGCAAATCCTTGTCGCCATAAATAACTGATGGAATTTGGTAAAAGCTTTTTTACCATAAACATCAGGATCCTGGAGAGCAAAATCAATAATAAAAAAGCGACTCCAATGCTAGCCGTGAAAGCAACTGTCTGTATCCAGCTTTTCATTTGCAAATGCGTGAAGCCCACTACAAAAGCAACCATCAAAATATAAACCAGCCAAATTAAAGGGTCTTGCTTTTTGCCAGTTCGTTCGAAGGAAATTCTGATGGCATTTAAAGGCGAAATCTTTCTCACTGATAGGAGTGAAGGAAGGGCGAATAGGATGGAAATGATCAGTCCTAACAAAATCCCTTGGGCTACTGCTGCCCACGAAACTTGCATGGTAATCTCTACAGGAAGAAAATCTTTAAGCACAATTGGGAGAAGAAACTGTATTCCTGTACCCAATGCTGACCCCAGCACCGCTGCAATTAAGCCGATAAAAAAGATCTGAATCAGGTAAATGAAAAACGCATGTCTGGCTTTTAAACCTAAACAACGCAAAGTAGCAACTGCACTAAGTTTCTCCTGAATGTATACATGGATAGCGCTACCCACACCTACACAGCCTAAAAGCAATGCGATGAAACCAGATAGTGCCAGGAAGCGATTTACATCTTTAAAAGATCTTCCGGTTTGTTCTTTGCGGGATTCAACCGTATCGGCATCAAAGCCTTCACTTTCCAGTTTCGTCTCATTTTTCTTTACCCATTCATCAATGCCGGACGGATCATCGTATTGATAATAAAACTTATTGTTGATCCTGCTTCCGGTTTTAATGAGGTTAGTTTTCTCCAGAAACTGCATGGGGATGTAAACCGTTGGCGCCACTGTGGCTGCAATTCCGGTTTGGCCGGGTGCTTTAATCAACGTTCCAAGAATTTTAAAACTGATGTCGCCAACTTTGAGCGAATCGCCTACCTGAGCGCCAAATTGGAGCATTAGGGTTTGATCTACCAATGCATCCTGGCCAGACTGAAAGTTTTTTCCAGCCTCAACAGGTAAGGTTTCGAGTGAGCCGTAATAAGGATAATTACCTTTTAGTGCTTTCATTTGCACCAACCTGCTGCCGCCACCCTTTTTAAAATAGATCATCGAGGCAAATGTTTTCTCTTGCGAGCGATCATTCCCGAGTGTATCCAGCATTTTCTGCATCGCCTTGGTTACGCCTTTTCTGCTATCTAAAACCAGATCAGCACCAGTAAGTTCTTTCGCCTGCGCATCAATGTCGTGCTGTAAATTATCTTTAAAAGAATATACCGCTACCAAAGCTGCAATGCCAAGCACAATAGAAGAAATAAATAACAACAAACGTGAGCGGTTTTTCCGGCTATCCCGCCAGGCCATTTTAAACAGCCAGGATAATTTGATGCTTTGCTTAGGGAGCTTATTCTGCATAACCTTGGTTTTCATCAGAAACAATTACGCCGCCTTTAATTTTAATGGTTCTGCTGGTTCGGGCAGCAAGTTCCAAATCGTGGGTTACAATCACCAACGTAGTGCCTGCATCTTTATTCAGATCGAATAACAATTTAATTACCTTTTCACTGGTTTCTGCATCCAGATTCCCGGTGGGTTCATCAGCAAAAAGAATGGCAGGTTGGTTTGAAAATGCTCTTGCCAATGAGACGCGTTGCTGTTCTCCGCCAGATAACTGAACCGGATAATGATGGGAACGATCGGCCAGGCCAACCTTATCCAACAAATCGAGTGCCTGCGCTTTAATATTTTTTGCGCCACGTAATTCCAGTGGAACCATTACATTTTCTAAGGCTGTTAAGGTGGGCAAAAGTTGAAAATTCTGAAAGATGAAACCTACATACTGGTTTCTCATGGCTGCACGTTCGTCTTCATTGAGTTTCTCTAGTGCGATACCATTTAGTTCAACGGTACCACTGGTTGCCCGGTCCAAACCGGCACACAAACCCAGTAATGTGGTTTTTCCGCTTCCAGACGGACCAGTGATGGCCACCGTAGAAGCGCTTTCGATTGCAAAATTGATATTATTGAGTACGCTAAGTTCGCGCCCGGCACTTTGATAAATTTTATTTACGTTTCGAATATTTAAAATACTTTCCAATCGTTTATTTTTTTAGAATTTGTATACGGATATTAGACCAAACATAACCGCCCCTGATCTGTTAAGGTAGTGGTTTTTATTTAGAGAATTAACTACATCATATGTTACGAAAACGCTTAACCGTCTTATTTGTTTCGGCTTTACTGTTTGCCGCCTGTGGAAATAAACAAAGCAAAGAAAATAATAATCAAACTTTAGATTCAGCTGACCAAACCACGAAAAAATCAGGGGCACAGCTTAAAAATATACTCTTTTTCGGAACAAGTTTAACTGCAGGTTATGGTCTTGATCCGACTGAAGCTTATCCGGCACTGATTCAAAATCGAATCGATTCGCTGAAAATGCCTTATAAAGTAATTAACGGTGGACTTAGTGGTGAAACTTCTGCTGCCGGCAAAAGCAGGATTTCCTGGTTGCTGAAACAACCTATTGATGTGTTTGTACTGGAGCTTGGTGCCAATGATGGTCTCCGCGGATTGCCAGTTGCCCAAACCATTAAAAATCTGCAGAGCATTATTGATAGTGTGAAAATAAAGTATCCGGATGTAAAAATGGTGATGGCCGGCATGCAGGTTCCACCGAACATGGGCGCCAAATACGCAGAAGATTTTAAAAATATCTTTCCAAATCTGGCGAAGAAGAATAATATGGCACTGGTTCCGTTTCTTTTAGATAAAGTTGGCGGAGTTCCGAAACTTAACCAGGAAGATGGTATTCATCCTACAGCAGAAGGCGATAAAATCCTGGCTGATAATGTTTGGGTGGTATTAAAGGATGTGCTGGAGGCGAAATAGGTATTTTAAGAACTATCGGTTTTATGAATGTCAATATCCTCATGTGTGATAAATAAGATTTGGCCTATGTATACTCTCTGTTACAATTATTCGTTTTTAGAATAAGTTTGTAAATTAGATAATAAATTGTAAAGCATATGGAAAATTTAAACGATACAAAGGTTAAAGCGTTTCTGAATAGAATAAAAACAGAGTGGCCTGGATTTGTAGAACGTTTTGAATTTAAAACGGCTTCAGTAATTTACGTTCATTTGAAAAAGGGAATTTCGAGCGGAGAATTTTTAAGCACACTTGCTAAAAAGGTAGAACGCCTGGTTGATTTTAGCAATCCAATCATTCTATATCACATCGAAAGTGATGGAATGAATTTGAAATCGCATCCAATAAATTGGTATTCTTCACTAAATCCATCGGCTTTTCGTTCAGCGTTGTAAAAATTTAACTTTACGGCTAACATTGCTTAATACCCAAAGTTGAAAGCAATTTCTTGCAGCATTAAATAAATATCTTCTGTAAAAAGTAACAGATAAAGCTTGGCAGATTTTAATTTTTTAGGCAAAAAACCATAGTGTTTAAAGAAATTGGCACTGAAATTCGAAGCGCTTTTATAGCCGAGATCTGCAGCAACCTGGCTCACAGGTAATTTTTCTTTTGTCAGCATTTTCTTGGCCACCTGCATTTTATGCTCGTTCAGGAAACCAAAAACGGTTTGTCCAAAAACAAGTTTAAAGTATTTTTTAAGGTAGTTTTCATTGGTGCCTACTTTTCGGGCCAGGCTGGTTAATGAAATGGGCGCTTTTAAATTATTGATCAGAATTTCCCTGGCCATTTGGATAGGATCAAGCATATGCGCCGGAACTTCGAACGTTTCCATATTATGGTTTACGGCCTTAATCTGGTGTTCGATGTGGCAGAGTAATTCTATTGTTTTAGCCGCCAGATAAGTTGATTTAAGTGCTGCAGGATAATCACAAACGAACATATTACCGAGTATGTTAATCATCTCTATATCCATGTGCATTTGCTTATTTAAAGCAATAGATTCTTTAAACGACTTAAATTTATCGCGGGTTAACCGGGCAAAATAAATGTCATCAGGTTGTTCCAGGTAATTTATAAAAAATCGATAGCTACTTTCTGCATCTTCACTCAGGATCAAATACTGATTAGGCAGGAGCAATATTTTATGGTTTTCGCCATCCACTTTAATGGTTGCCGAATTACTAAAAATAATATAAAATTCTTCAGGGATAATCCTCAGGCTATACATATAAAAGCCGCCAGCATTAATTTGCACCTTTCGCAACAAGGCACCATCAATTTTAAGTTCTGAGCTTTTAGATTTTCCGCTCATTTTATGCACTGGAAATGAATCAAAAATAAGGTTTTGATTATTTCCGTTTCCGGCTATAAAATTTCCTTTATCTGGCATTTTGAGGTTAATGTTAATAATACTTTTGCCCAAAGTTACTATTTATTTAGACTATATATAAATAGAGCTTAACAAAATCATTAACAGGTTAATCATATGAAAAAAAGTTTACTTATTTTTTTCTGTGCCATTACGCTTTCCTTATATGCGCATGCACAGCGAATAACAATTACCGGAACAGTAACTGCTGCAGATCAGAAACCACTTGTAGGTGCAAGTGTATTTGTTGCCGGTAAAAATGAAAGTGTTTATACGAATCAGGACGGCACGTTTTCCATCGCCGCAAACAGTGGAGATAAATTATCTATTGCTTATGTTGGTTTCAAAAGGCAAACGATCTTACTAACCAGTGCAAGTAATAACCTGCGTATTGTTTTAGAAAGTGAAGAAAACCAGCTGGCAGAATTGGTGGTAACAGGTGCTTTGGGAATTAAAAGATCGGCGAGAGAGTTGGGTACCAGCACACAAACCATTAAGGATGATTACCTCAATCAGGGAAAAACCATTAACCCGTTAAATGGCTTAACCAGCAAGGTTTCGGGCTTAAGGGTAAATATGTTTGATAGTAAGGTAGATCCGCAGATTCAGATTGTAATGCGTGGTTCGCGATCATTAAACCGTACCAAAAATGAGCCGATTTATGTTTTAGATGGTGTTCCGGTGCCAACCATAGGCCGGATCAATCCAAACGATATTGAAGAAATTACCGTATTAAAAGGTGCAAATGCTGCGGCCTTGTATGGTTCGGAGGGAGTTAATGGTGCCATTATGATCACCACTAAACAAGGTGCCAAAGGGCGTGGCAGGGTAACCTTTTCTAATACCACCACCTTATCTAAAGTAATGATGTTGCCACCAGCGCAAAACACATTTGGGCAAGGGGTAAACGGAACTTATGTGGCTACACAATACGAAAGCTGGGGGCCGGCATTTGATGGAACCATGAAAAATTTCGGAGCGGTTCTGCCAAATGGAACTCAGCCGCAAGCCTTATATGCAGCACCGGATCAAGATAATCGCCTTGATCTTTTTGATACGGGCCTGAACATGCAAAATGATGTTTCTTTTTCTGGCGGAGATGATAAGTCTACTTATTTTATGTCTCTTCAGGATGTAAAAATTAAAGGCATTATTCCGGAGGATGAAAGCAGAAGAACAGGTGCCAGGTTTAACGGCACCAGAAAGTTTGGTAAGCTGAACACCGCTTACAGTGTGAACTATGTGCTCTTTAATAAGAATACCACACCAGACGGACCATGGATTACCGCTTATCAATTACCCGCTAATTTCGATTTCACTACGATGAGGAACTGGCAGGAAAGAGGATCAAATGCTAACCCGGCAAACTTTTTTACCGATCAGCAGAAAAATCCTTATTTCCAGATCGATAATTATCGTGATGATACCAAACAGCAAACCCTAAATGGAAAAGTAGAACTGGATTATCAGTTTACACCATGGTTTAAAGCGCTCTATCGTTTCGGTTATTATTCTACAGTAGCCGAAACCAGAAGTACAGTAGGTAAGTTTGAAGGGGTAGGACAAAGAAATGTGAATGGTTCTGTGAATGATGGTTCTGATAATTTCAGAAAAATGAACAATGACCTGATCCTGAACTTTAATAAAGACTTTGGGAAATTCACCACCCGTTTATTAATTGGTCAAAATTTAAGAAATGACTATACCAAATCACAAACTTTAAGCTCTGCTAATCTATTGTTTCCGGATTTATTTAACCAGGGAAGCGCACTCGGACAGTTGGCTGGAAGAAGCACCATTACCAAGTTCCGTTCTATGGCCACTTACGGAGAATTTACAGCGGGTTACAACAACTACCTGTTCTTAACCTTAACGGGAAGAAACGACTGGGTTTCTACCTTGAGCAAAGAGAACCGTTCTTATTTTTATCCGGGTGTTAGTACCTCATTTGTTTTCTCTGAAGCGATTGCTCCATTAAAAAACAGCAAGATACTGTCTTTTGGTAAAGTGTATGCCTCTTATAATAAAACAGGAAATAATACCCTCAATCCGTATTCATTGAATAATCCTTACAGCCAGGCCAATGGTTTCCCATTTGGGAACCTGGTTGGTTTCCTGCCGGGATCTACCTTTCCCAATCAGGATATAGAACCAGAATTTGTTACCTCGTATGAAGCAGGTATTCAGTTAAGTTTATTTAATAACCGCCTGAATTTTGAAGGCGCCTATGTTTTTTCAGATTCTAAAGGACAAATTTTTAATGCCACCACATCCCGTGCTACCGGTTATGCCAGTGCCAGGGTAAATGCAGGCCGGTTAACCAATAGCATTATTGAGCTTAACCTGAATGGTGATGTAATTCGCAGTGCCAATTTCAAATGGAACCTGGGTTTTAATTATACTTACATCAATAACCAGGTTAAAGAACTTTTCGAAGGCCTGGAATCGTTTAATATCTTCCGTCAATCTTATGCCAATATTGGCCAGGCTTACCCAAGCTTGCAGGTAAGTGATTATAAAAGAGATCCAAGCGGAAATGTAGTCATCAATGCAGCGAATGGAAATCCGGTTGTGGCTACCGATCCGGTACATTTAGGTACCATGGTTCCGCCGCACCAGATGGGATTAAATACAATGGTTACGTATAAAAATATCAGTTTAGGTGCACAGTTTGATTGGAGAATGGGTGGCTGGTTGTATTCGGAGATTGTACCCCGAATGTATACCGCCGGAACACATCCTGCAACAGTAGAATTTAATCGCCAGCCATTTATTTACCCTAATTCGGTAATCGAAACTTCGCCGGGTGTATTTGTGCCCAATACTACAGTGCTATCCAGAGGAGATAAGGCATTTTGGCAAGCTCAGGGTGCCGTGCAAAGCAACACCGCAGCCAAATCTGATTTTTTTAAAATGCGTGAGCTTAACATCACCTATAATTTCCCGGCGAAACTACTGGCTAAACAAAAAGTAATTAAAGAGGCAAGGGTTAGCTTTATTGCCAATAACCTTTTCCTGATCAGACATCAGGACAATACTTATGGAGATCCTGAATATTTGTACAATGATACCGATGGTTACATCAGTTTCAGGCAGGTGCCACCGTACAGAACGTTTGGATTTAATGTTAACGTGGTATTTTAAAGATTAAAAAAATGAAAATAAATTTAAATATATATCTGTTCACAGGGCTAATCATGATTGGTTTTAGTTCTTGCGAAAAGTTTTTGGATGTAAATGATGATCCAAACAATCCTGTTAATCAAAATTTACCTTTAAGTGCAAAATTACCAGCCGCACTTTTAAGCACCGTTAATCAGGAAGCCATTCAACTTAACCAATTGGGCGCTTTCTGGGGTGGCTATTGGGGAACCAATAGTGAGGGTATTAATCAGTATTTCAAAGAAAAAAGTTATGATGGTCCTTCCATCAGGCACCAGCGGGATGGGATTCCAATTTGGGAAAACGGTTTCCAAAATCTGCTTTATTATCAGTTAATCAAAGAACAGGGTCAGGTAGAAGGCGCAGGCTATTATGCCGGCATTTCTAAAATTATGCAGGGATGGCACTTTTTAAGGCTGGTTGATATTTACAACAATATTCCGTTTGATGATGCCTTACAAGGCACCAGGTTTCCAACGCCCCGCTATGAAGCTGGTGAGTTGGTTTACCAAAAATCGATCAACTTAATTACTGAAGGCATTAATGAAATAAAAGGTGCTGCAGCTGATCCAAGTATTGCCCGGGCTGACATTATATTTAATGGCTCCAAACCATTGTGGGCAAAATTTGGTAATACCATTAAGTTAAGGGCGCTGGTTCGGCAGAGCGAAAAAAATAATCAGGCTTACATTGCTGCGGAAATTCAAAAAATTCAGACAGAAGGAAGTGGTTACCTCGAACTGAACCAAAATGTAACACTCAAACCCGGTTATGAAAACACGGCAGGTAAGCTTAATCCATTTTGGGAAACTTATTACCGTAATGTTCAGGGTGCAACCACTGCTGCTTATGATAACTTAAGGCCAACAACATTTTTAATCGATCAATATAAACAACGGAATGATCCGCGTATGGCGAAAATTTATCAGGCCGTTGCAGGAGATTATAAAGGCGTGCTTTTTGGAAACCCGAATGCAACTGCCGAATACAATAGAAGTGTTACTTCTGCACTCCGTGGTCCGCAGGAAAATGGCAATGCTGCCGCAGGATTATTAAAAAGTGCTTTACAGCCATTGCTTTTAATGGGTGCTTTTGAAAGCCTTTTCTTACAGGCAGAAGCTGCACAGAGAGGGTGGATTACGGGAAATGCGAAAACATTGTATGAGCGAGGCATTCAATCGTCTTTTGCTTACAATGAAGTTCCGGCTACTGGTTTTGTTGCATATAATACGCAGGCTACGGTTAATTTTGATCAGGCAGCAGATAAAATCAGTGCTATTATCACACAGAAATGGCTGGCGATGAACGGTACTAACGGAATTGAGGCCTGGAGCGATTATAGAAGATTAGGACTGCCACTTATTCCTAATTCATTACAGGCTCCTTCGGCTACAGCCAGACCATTGCGCCTGATGTATCCGGAATCGGAAAGACAAACCAATAATGCAGAGGCTACCAGGCAGGGCGGCGACCAGGTAACTGTAGATAAAGTTTGGTGGGATAACTAATTTTCATAAATATAAAGCCGTAGATCAATTGATCTGCGGCTTCTATTTTTTATAAGAAACCCTAATCTGTAATTAATTTAAATAAATTGATTACAGACGACATTATTTAGAACGATTCTCGTTAACTTAGCAGAAATTCTTTAAGGTGTAGTTCCACCATGAGAATTAAAATTATAACTATTCAGCTCAAAATGAAAAAAATCCTCTTCGCCGTTCTTGCAATGGCTGCTCTGGGTGCACAGGCTCAAAAAAATACATTTCTGGAGCAATCCTTTTGGAAAGGAAATACAGACCTGGCCACCATCAAATCAGAAATTGAAAAGGGCAACAGTCCATCTCAATTAAACCAAATGTCATTTGATGCATCTGTTTTAGCGATTAATAACGCTGCACCTCAAGAATCGATTTTATATCTTTTGGCGCAAAAGGGTAATGATGTAAATAAGCTAACGCATGATAGCAGGACTTATTTATTCTGGGCAGCATCGAAGGGCAACATTCCGGTAATGGAATACCTGTTAAAAAATGGTGCTAAAGTAGATTTGCAGGATAGCCATGGTTATACACCATTAACTTTCGCAGCAGTTGGCGGTCAGGCAGATACTAAAGTTTATGATTTGCTGATCTCAAAAGGCGCTGACCTTAAAAAAGACCTGAATCACGATGGTGCAAATGCACTTTTAATCGCCATTGCAAATGATAAGAACTTTGCTTTGACTGATTATTTTGTATCGAAGGGTTTGAGTTTAAACAGTGTGGATGCAAATGGAAATACTGCTTTTAATTATGTTGCCAGAGGTGGAAACATCGAGCTGATGAATAAGCTGATTGCAAAAGGGGTGAAATACAATGATAATGCCATCATCATGGCGGCTCAGGGCGGTCGTGGATCTGCGAATGGTTTAGCTGTTTTTCAATACCTGGAGGGATTAAAATTAAAACCAACCGTTACCGGAAGCAATGGTGAGAATGCTTTGTTTTACATTGCCAGGAAACCAAAGCAGGAAGAAGTAATTGCTTATTTTCTTTCAAAAGGAGTAGATGTAAACCAGGCAGATAAAGAAGGTAATACTGCCTTTATTAATGCTGCTGGCTTTACCAGGGATTTAGGCACACTGGAGTTATTATCTAAAAATGTTAAAAACATTAACCAGGTAAATGCAAAAGGGGTTTCTGCTTTAGCAATGGCCGTTCGCAGCAACACTGGCGAAGTAGTGAAATTTCTTTTAGATAAAGGTGCAGATCTTAATGTTGCAGATAAGGAAGGAAACAACCTCGCTTATTACCTGTTTCAGGGTTATGGCCCTCGCGGGATGGAAGACTTTAATGGAAAACTAAAGGTTTTAACCGATAAAGGATTTAATATTGCTGCCATCCAGCCGAATGGGAATTCGTTATATCACTTAGCTGTTGCTAAAAACGATCTGGCTTTAGCCAAACTGGTGGCAGATTATAAAGTAGATGTGAACCTGAAAAATAAAGAAGGCTATACCGCTTTGCACAAAGCAGCGATGACAGCCAAAGATGTAGAATTGTTGCAGTATTTAATTGCTGTGGGTGCGAAGAAAGATGTGGCTACAGATTTCAAAGAAACACCTTATGATTTAGCAGCAGAGAATGAATTTTTAACCAAGAACAAAGTATCAATCGACTTTTTAAAATAATAAAATGAATAACTTTTTTAAATTGTGCCTGGCATTCGCACTTGTTTTGTCAATTCCATCGTTCAGTTCTGCTCAAAAAACAACTAAGTATAAATGCATGGTACAAATGACCAATTATGTTGGTGAGGGTGCCTATATCGCAGTATCATTAATTGATGCTAAAGGCGCTTATGAAAAAACACTTTATGTAATGGGTTCTGATAAAAAATGGTATCCTGATTTAAAGGAATGGAATAAGGCTTACAAGAAAAAACCAACCAATATTAGTGCCATTACCGGTGCATCAGTTACTGGTGGCGACCGTAGTGTAACGGTTTTGGATATTGAGACCGATAAAATTAATAAAGGTTATAAGTTGCGCTTTGAAACTGCTGTTGAAGACAATAAATACTATCAAAAAGATATCGAAATCCCTTTAACTACCGAAGGTTTGGCTGCTAAAACCGAGGGTACGGGATACATCAGATACGTACGCTTAAGCGCAAACTAAAAAAGCTTAATCAATGACAATTTCATTCTGGAGATACAGCCACTTAGCACTGGCGGTATCTTCTTTTCTTTTTATAGCCCTTGCTTCCGTTACAGGGATCATCCTGTCTTTTAAACCCATCACGGAGAAAACAACGCAATCTTACAAGGCTAAAAATTTCAATCAGCTTACGGTTGCTGAGGTTATTCCTAAACTCAAAAAATCTTATACCGATATTGGTGAGGTTACGGTAGATGTTAACCAGTTTGTAGTAGTAAATGGAACTGACCTTCAGGATAACTCCGGAAATTTTTACGTAGACCCCTCAACAGGAACATCGTTAGATAAAGTAGGTAAGGAGAATGAATTTTTCAGGTGGGTAACTACGCTCCACCGTTCCTTGTTCTTGCATGAAACAGGTAGGATTTTCATTGGCGTAACGGCCTTCCTTTTGTTTTTAATTGCCACTTCAGGCACGGCGCTCATTATTCAACGCCAAAGAAGTTTTAAGCAATTTTTCGGAAAGATTGTAAAGGATGGTTTTGCCCAATATTACCATGTGGTACTGGGCAGATTGCTGCTGATTCCAATCATCATCATTTCTTTGAGTGGTACTTTTTTATCGCTGCAAAGGTTTGGAATTATTAAAGAGCAAAAAATTACGCACAAAGTTGATTTCGATGCACTTAAAACTGATCCGCAGAGAAATGTCGCTGACTTTGAAGTATTCAAAAAGATTCCAATCAGTAAAGTTCAATCGATTGAGTTTCCTTTTTCTGAAGATGTGGAAGATTATTTCACACTAAAACTTGATGATAAGGAAATCACAGTTAATCAGATTACAGGTGAAATACTTACAGAACAAGCTTATTCAAAAGCGACTTTGTTCAATAACCTCAGTTTGGATTTACATACAGGCAGGGGCAGTGCCATTTGGGCGGCTGTTCTGGCCATTGCATCTGCCAATATTTTGTTTTTCATTTATTCGGGTTTCGTGATCTGGTGGAAAAGAAGATCGAGCAGAATTAAAAATAAATACAAATTTGATCAGGCAGACTTTATTATTTTAGTTGGATCTGAAAACGGAACAACTTTTAGATTTGCCAGGGCCATACATGAACAGTTGTTGAAAAATGGTAAAACATCTTTCATGGCCGAGTTGAACGATTACAAAATATTTCCAAAGGCGAAGCAATTATTAGTTTTTACGGCTACTTATGGTCAGGGCGAAGCGCCAACAAATGCCAGAAAATTCAGGTCTTTATTGGAGAAACATCCTCAAGCTAATGCGGTGGATTTTGCTGTGGTGGCTTTTGGCTCGCATGCCTACCCAGATTTCTGTAAGTTTGGTTATGAAGTAAATAATGCATTATCCCATCAGCCATGGGCGAAACCATTGGTCGAAATCCATACCGTAAATGATCGGTCGCCAGAAGAGTTTACCAAATGGGCAACGCTGTGGGCGCAACATTCAGAAATGGAGCTCACTTCATTGTCGAAATTATTGGAGGCAAAGCCTGTAAAAACACAATCTTTTGAAGTGGTATCGAAAACGGTTTCAACACATGCGGAAACATCATTTATTATCCGTTTGCGACAAAAGAGCAGGAAAAAGTTTACATCAGGAGATTTACTGGCTATTTACCCGGCTAACGATCATCGTGAGCGTCAGTATTCTATTGGTAAGATGGGCAATGATGTACAATTGAGTGTGAAACTGCATGAAGGTGGGTTAGGTTCTGGGTTTTTACACAAATTAGAAATTGGCCAAAAGTTAAATGCAGTGCTGATTAAAAATGAACATTTTCATTTTCCGGAGAAAGCCAAAACCGTAGTGATGGTATCAAACGGAACCGGGATTGCACCATTTTTAGGGATGTTAAACCAACATAGTAAAGGAAGGAATATTCACCTCTATTGTGGCTTTAAAAATAAGGCTTCCTTTTCACTTTATGAAAATGCATTAACAACAGAACTTTCCAAACTGACTAAACTAAACGTCGCCTACTCCAGAGAAGGAGAGAAGCAATATGTGAAAGATTTATTGATAAAAGATACTTCTTTTATTGGTGAAACCCTGAACGATGGTGGCGTAATCATGCTTTGCGGCTCGCTGAGCATGCAGAAAGATGTAATTGACTGGTTGGAAGATGCATGTTTAAAACTTGCCATTCAGGATGTAAGTTATTATCAATCGCGTGGACAGATTTTAATGGATTGCTATTAACAACCTGCTTATCCTATCACTTTAGATCTTCAGGTAACCTCTTGTTTTAAGGCTATTTTAATCAAATGCGGAGATTAGCTCCTTTAATCTCCGCATTTTGTGCGGAGATTAATTTGTTTTATGCGGAGATTATGGTTAAGTTTGGGTTAATCTTGCGGAGAATAACATGTACATATACCAGCACAAGGCTTGGCCAAACTTTACGTGGGATGAAAATCTTCTTTCCGGTTCATTGGCTCAGGTTCGATATAAGCAAGGAAAACTTCTTGGCAGGATGGAAGGATTTGGCTTTGATTTACAGGAAAAGACAACGCTTGAAACCTTAACGCTAGATGTATTAAAATCCAGCGAGATTGAAGGTGAAATGCTTGGCCGTGATGAAGTTCGCTCTTCCATTGCCCGCAGATTAGGCATGGAGGTGGCGGGGCTGGTACCTTCAGACAGGCATGTTGATGGCGTTGTTGAAATGATGTTGGATGCCACACAGCGCCATACGGTAGCATTAGATGCCGAACGTTTGTTTGGATGGCATGCGGCGCTTTTTCCAACAGGTAGAAGTGGCTTGTATAAAATTGTTGTTGGTAACTGGCGCAACAATACTAAAGATGACCCTATGCAAGTAGTATCTGGCGCGCTGGGTAAAGAAAAGGTACATTTTGAAGCTCCTGCCTCAACAGTATTGGATAAAGAAATGCTGCGGTTTACACAATGGTTTAATCAAAATAAAGATCTTGATCCCGTGATTAAAGCGGGTTTAGCGCACTTATGGTTTGTTACCATCCATCCGTTTGATGATGGAAATGGCCGGATTGCAAGGGCAATAACTGATATGCAACTGGCACGTGCTGATGAAACTTCTAAAAGATTTTACAGTTTGTCTGCTCAAATCAGAGTGGAACGAACAGCATACTATAACATATTAGAGAAAACACAACGTGGATCATTAGACGTAACAGCGTGGTTGGAATGGTTTCTTTCCTGTTACGATGCTGCACTTTCCAATACGGATCATACCCTGACCAAAGTAATACAGAAAGCCGACTTTTGGGAAAACCCTGACACTTTTGATCTCAATAAACGACAAAAACTGATGTTGAACAAACTTTTAGATGGTTTTGATGGCAAGCTGAATTCCTCTAAATGGGCTAAAATCTCCAAATGTTCTCAAGACACAGCCGGGCGAGATATTAATGATTTGATGGAACGTGGTATTTTAAAGAAAGAGGCTGCCGGGGGCAGAAGCACAAGCTATATTTTAAGCTAGCGTCCTGATATAGTGTCGGAAATATACTACAACTCTTTTTTCCACTTTTTAATCATTTTGTCGCTAATATTATCCGAATGATAAATCGAACCATCATCACCAAACATTATACAGCTAAACTTCGGGAACTGGTTGATAAATTTCAATCCGGCTTCTTTTCCCAGCACCATGATGGAAGTACTTAAGCCATTTGCCAGTTCTGCGTCTGGTCCAAAAATGGTTACGCTTGTTAAGCCTGTGGCGGGATAACCTGTTACAGGGTTGATAATGTGAGAATACCTTTTGCCATCAAATACCACGAACTTTTCATAACTGCCGGAGGTAACCACAGCACTGTTTTTTAAAGGTACAATGGTGTAAAGACTATCCTTCAAAAATGGGTTGGTGATGCCAACCGTCCAGTGGTTGCCTTTAGGGTTTTTACCCCAGGTACTCATATCGCCGGAGCCGTTTACGATTCCTGCTTTGATCCCTTTTTTCAGCATCATATTGCGACAGCGATCAGCGGCATAACCCTCTCCTAATGCACCAAAACCAATCTTCATCCCTTTTAATTTTAGAAAGATGGTGGAGTTTACGCTATCGAGAATAATGTTCTTATAACCCACTTTTTCAACAGATTTTTTAATGGCATCGGCGGTAGGCATTTCCGTCATCGAGCCATCAAATTTCCAGATTCTATCCATCGCTGCAAAACTGATATCAAAAGCACCACCTGTTATTTTGGATAAATAAAGTGCTCTTTTAGTCAACTCAAATACCTCCCTGTCTACTTCAATTGGTTTGATGCCCGCATTGCTGTTCACCTGAGAAATTTGAGAAGCGGGTTTCCAATCTGAAATTAAAAATTCAATCCGGCTGATTTCTGAGATTACCGTATCAATATTTTTTTCTGCCGTTTGTGCATCTTTGGCAACAATGGTAATTTCAAATTTGCTACCCATTAATAGTGTAGTTCTCTTTCTTAATACCTGTGCAAAAGCGGTAAAATTTAAAAGCAGGAAAAGGGTAATCAGCTTAGTTTTCAAAAGCAATTTCATTTGGTGATTAATATTCAAATTTAAGAAAGCAATTGCGAAAGATTGTTAATAACAGCCAATAAAAAAGGCCCCAAAGTAATGAGCGTTACTTTGGGGCCTTAAGTAAAAATGCTGTTTCTAGAATTTATATGATAATGTGGTCATGAACTGGCGAGGTGGAATCGGGTTCACACTGTAGTTCTCATGAACGAAATAATTTAACTCGTTGGTGATGTTTGAAATCTTCGCCAGTAAAGAAAGTTTTTTCCAGGTATACCCTGCAGATAAATCTAGTGTTGTGAATGACGTTAATGGAATAATTCCTGTTGATGAATTATTCTTAGTAGTATTTCTTCCTCCATTCCGATCACCAGTATAAAATGCTGATGCACCAAATTTCAAACCTTTTACTGCACCATCCTGGAAGGTGTAAAATAAAGTTCCATTGGCGGTGTTCTTAGTGGTGCCTACAATGCGCTCACCCTCCACTATACCTGATGTTGCCAATGTTGATGTATAGCGCATGTAATTGTAACTGTAACCAGCAATAAAATTTAAGCCATTAACTATTGTTCCAGATAGGTCAATTTCAAGACCATCACTAGCAGTTGCGCCAGAAAATTCACGTTTTGTCGGATCTGCTAAAGCAGCTTGCGCAAATTTGTCATTTTTGATTTTGTAAACTGTTAAGTTAGCAGAAAGCTTTCCATCTAAGAAATCGTTCTTGATACCCGCCTCATATTGGTCAATAATTGATGGCTCCATCGGGCCGTTGGTGGCGATATCAATCCCTGTGTTTGATGTAAAGTTATTTGAATAACTCACATATACCGAGGTTGATTTTAACGGTTCATAAATTAATCCGAATTTAGGTGAGAAAGCCTTGTCGATTTTATCTAGCGCAGTACCCTTTGTTTCTACACCATTCGCAAGTGTATTAATAGTTGTTGTAGGTGTTTTTTGAAATGACCAGCGAACACCTGCTAAAACTTTTAATTGTTTAGTCAGGCTTAATAGATCCTGAACGAAGCCACCCATTCTAAATACCGAAGCATCTGTATTAGAAAGTAATGTAGTTACGGGCATATTAAAATTACTCGGCTGATTAAATGACGCCGGATCTAACAAGTTTACGCTATCGTAGTACGTTGCTGTCCCTACTGCTGGTAAAACATTAGTAGATGCAAAGCCACCTGTAGTGGTTTTGGCCTGATCAGCATCTACTCCAACTAACAACGTATGTTTTATACCAGCTGTTTTAAAATTACCAGTTAAATTTAGCTGTTGGTTAAAAGTAAGTTCTTCAATATCAGAACGGGTTAATGCCCTGTTCCATACACCAGCAGCATTTGCAGCCGGACGTTCTGCAGAGAAATAATCTCTGTTATAAGCTTGAACTGATGCACTTACGTTCAATTTCCAATCTTCATTAAATTGATGATTTAAAACGGCCTGAGCTGTTGAGGTATTAGTTTTGTTATAAGCCCAGTTGGTATTGACGAATACATTTCTCCCAAGTGTAGATAATTTATTGCCAACCGTTCCCAGACCAAAATCTGGCGTAAAATTACTTTTTAAATAATCACCCTGAACAATGATTTCTGTTTTGTCATTTATCTTATAAAGTAAAGATGGATTTACATAAAATCTTTTAGACGATACATTGTCTCTAAAACTTCCAGCTGATTCATAAGTACCAATTACCCTGAATGCAATCTTTTTAGAAATTGGGCCATAAAAATCAAGAATAGGTTTATATAAATCATAACTTCCTACCCGCATGGACACCTCTCCACCATACTCAAATTTTGGTTTTTTGGTGACCATATTTACCACTGCTCCACCACTAACACCACCGTATAACAAGGCCGCGCTACCTTTTAGAACTTCCACTGATTCTAAAGTACTGGCTTCCGGACTTCCACCTATTGTTGTTCTGGCACCGTTTTTAAATACATTATTTGCACCTAAACTATAACCTCTTGCAAAAAAGTTTTCGCCAACCGATCCCCGATTTGCGCCAAGTGCAACTCCATTTACATTTTTCATCACATCTCCAAGGGTATTTGCCTGTTGATCGGCAATTACTTGTGTACCAATAATTTGAACGGCTTGGGGAAGATCGCGAGGTGCAATGGCAATTTTACCGAGATTTACTGGTTTCTGGTTTGGTGTTCTATAACCATTAACGGCTACTTCATTAAGTTGCGACGATGATTCTGCGATAGAGAATAAAACTTCAGCATCAGCACCAGCCGAAACAGAAACTTGCTTTTCCTGTGCAGATACACCAATTGCCGAAACTTTTATAGTATAGTTTCCTGCCGGAACATTTTTTATCTTAAAGTTTCCTTTTTCATCACTTTGTGCGGTCTTAGAAGTGTTTTTTAATCCAACACTTACAAAAGGAGCAGGGTTCCCATCGCTGGTTTTAACAGAACCTGATACCGATCCATTCTTTGATTGGGCATAGGTTACGCCAGTCAGGAAAATAAAGAGAATAGTTAATTTAAAAATTTGGGTAAATTTTTTATACATCTTATTTAGATTAATTCTTAGTGGCGCAAAAGAAAGAAATTAAAATGAGATTAGAAAACTATATTTAATTATTCTAAATAATAATAAGAAGAGTAGGGTATAATTAATATAGAAGATGTAATCAGGTACTTGCCGCGAATCAACTTACGAAGTTTAGTTTGCCTGTGTGGAGGGAAACTTCGTCAGTTTAAGAGATTAGTTTTTTTTACAACTTGTAGCACCTGTCTTTGCAATGATGTGAATCAACTTATGAAACTGAATTCGATTTATAGTATGCATAAATAGGATTTAAACAGTTTATTCTTGTTTTAACTACCCCGACTTTTAGGCACCCCTTCCAAAGGACTACAGTGTGAAAACAATTTATTTTGTAAAGATCTTTTTCCGCTCTTTGCCGCGGAGGCATAGTACTTTGGAGCGCCAAAGTATCCAAAGCGCTTTGTCAATCCAACTATGGGCCTTTTACACCACCTCACACACATCAAAAAAACAGCGGGCACTTCGTTTTGTGTTCAAAATTCTTTTAAGCTTCGAACCTGCATTTATGAACACAAAACCACTACGTTTAAGGTTAGTTAGTGCCGTACATACTATTCTACAACTGTTTTTTTGATTTCTCTGGCCCTTGGGATTGACGGCGCTCTTCGGTAAAGCCTATGCTTTATTAAAGCTGGTTAGCAAAATGCATAAAAAATACGCCTATAAGATGTTTCCACACGATCATCCAAGGAGTGGAATAGTGATCGCTATTCTCTCCGATGCATCTGAGGGTGGTCGCAGACCGGGGTGTAAAAAGCAATAATAATTATTGATCTCAGGTTACGAAGTTTAGCTGCCTGTGCAGTGGGAAAACTTCGTCAGTTTAAATAATGAATTTACTAGTTCTTTTTTCGCATCTTTTCCTGCGCGGCTTCTATTGGTAAATCCTTATCCCAGATCACTTCAGATTGATAGTTCTTTTTAAGTAATTCAATATATTCATTCATCGGCGTAAGGCCCATTTGATTCCTGCGGTTATCCAGGCCATCCGGATTTTCTATTGGCCAAACAGTTACGACCTGACCATTTTTAATGGTTTGAGTGCCAAAAACTTGTTTTTTTCCGCTCCTGAGTAGCATTCTGTCCTGTAGCGTTGCCAGATCTGATTTTGCCACAATACCCATATCTGCCTGCTTCTTTAAAACAGGGAAATATTTAGACATATAAGCCGTATCGGCATGATCGATAACCAGAAAGATGGTATTATTTTCAATAGCACTAAGCCCTTTTGGCCAGCCACACTGATCCAGAAGTGATGCGATATAAAGCTGATTCTGCCGATCACTGGTTTTCATTTCCAGGGCAACTTTTTTCATCGCTTCCGGATTTTTCGTTGCCATTTCTTTAATTAATTTTGCCCTGATTTCCTGATCCGCTTCCCTGATCATTTTAAGTTTCTGACTAATGGCAAGACCATCATAACATTGTACATCCTGTGCATTAGCTCGGTTAAAGGCCAGAAAGAGCAGAAAAAAGTAAAAGATTTTTTTTAACATGATTCAAAATATATTTAAAGTTTTGCGTGTATTTAGTGCAGGTAAATTAATGAATTTTTAATTAATATACGAAATATTTCGTATATTAATGTGCGCTCTTTTTATATTATGATTTTAAAAATAAATGTGAAGTAATTGGATGAGCCTAACCATGGATTTTTTAGTTTATTAAGAGGCTGTATCATAATTCGAAATGTAATCCCGAGCCTATCGAAGGACTTATGAAAAATGTCTTTAACGGTGTTTCTACAAGCTCAACATGACAAATCTTAATAAATTTATGATACAGCCTTATTGGTTAAATTTTATCAGGTTTTAAGGAATCATTCAAATCCTTGAAAGAGGTAGGGCGAATGTATTTAAGGATTTACCAGGTCATTGTAAGGTAGGTTGAAGGAGCCATTGGTGATGCTAATCGCCTGTCCGGCCTGGTTTCGCACCGTTCCGGAAAAAGTCCCCTTAATTCCTTGCTTACTGATTTCTTCTATTTTTACGGTGAAAACATCATCCGCCCAGGATGTATTCCAGATCAGTGTGCCTTTATCTGTTTGAATATAGTAACGGGCGATCATCCCCATTTCTGCAGGCGTGCTGTAGGTACCTACGCCTATATTTCCCCCTTGCTTCCATATTTCGAAATCAAGCCCCGGAGGGCCGGGATTAGTATTGCTAAGCAGGCTACTTTCAAAACCGCCAACAACAATGTGTTCCCAACGGTCGTCGTTTCCACCGCCTTGAAAGTTTACAGAATAGTAGTTAATCTCTTTTCCACCTACAGTTGCTTTGAAAAAGTAGTTTTTAGCTTCTTCGGCTCCGCCACCACCATCTTTCTTACATCCGCCTAGCGAGAAGAGCATAGAAGCGGTCAGTAATGTCATAAAAAGTAGCAGAAATCTGGGTTGAATGATATTGCGACTGGCTGCTTTCTTTTGCCGGGGATGATTTCTTTCCCTTGTCAATATAAATTTTCTCATGTTTTCATCGAATTATGTAACATGCAAAACTATTCCCAATGCCCGAGATAATAAATACCACTTTTAGTCGGTTTATTTCTACTGGTTTTTAGGTATTTTTGGCTTGTTGATCCCCGTTTTTCGCCATTTGTAGATTTTTGGCAGATATTTACTATCCTTAATAAAAAAAATATAATAGCCTTTATTAATTGGGCTCATTTTAGCTGATGAAGAAACTATTCCTTATACCAGTTCTGCTTTTGGTCTGCCTGTTTGTAGCCGCACAGCAGCAATTGCCGCTCAATGAAGATCGATATGTAGATAGTCTGCAAAATGTTATCAACAGTAATAAGCATGATAGTTTAAGGGCTGAAGCCAGTTTTACTTTAGTGTATTACTGGAAGGTGCGAGATACCGTAAAAAGTAAAACATATCTTGCTAAAGGGAGGAAACTTGCAGGCAATTCTCCATACCTTAAGGCCTTAACACTTTTTTACGAAGGCCAGTATTACTCTGCACAAAACCCTAAAAAAGCAGCTGTTTTTTTTAAGAAAGCGGAAGAATCGCTTGCGCCAATCCATACCAAAAATGCCTATCTCAAACGGGCTTCTGCCTGGTTCTTTTATGCACTTATGGAAAAGGATACGAAAGGATATGAATTTATTACCCGTATAACCCTTGATCATGTTATTCCACTGGCCAATAAATCTGGCGATATGGAAGATATTGCGCATTACTATGGTCAGCTTTCTACGGTTTTAATGAATAACTATCAGTTTGCTAAAGCCGCAGAATATGCACAGAAGGCCATTGGGATCCTCGAAAAGCATGCGCCAAAATCTTCTTCACTGGTTATTTCCTACCTCAGTGGGGTGAGTATTTATTGTTATGATAATCAATCGCCAAAGGCTAAAAAACTACTCGAAAAGGCGCATCAATTGTTATTGCCATTTCCAGCATCTGTAAATTATCCGCTTTATTATTATAATGAGGCACTTTATTATACTACAATTCAATCCTATTCAGCTGCATTAGCCAGTATTGATAAAGGAATTGGAATGGCAAAAAGGTTAAAACAAACCCAGCTTTATCAACAATTTATCTTTAGAGAATATGATATTTATAAACAGCAAAAAGCCTATGCAAAAGCTAAAAATTTATTGCTGGATGTGATTTCGGAAGGTACACTGGTGGCAAATATTAATGATAAAGCTACCATTTATGGGGAGTTAGCAAGCATTAATGGCTACCTTAAAGATTATAAGCAAGCCTACGAGTGGTTGCAAAAAGCGAAAGTAATTACAGATAGCATAAATGGAAGTCAAACGAAGTTAAAAATTAATGAGTTGGAGGCCCGCTTTAGAAAGGCAGAAGATCGGCAACGAATTGCAGCACTACAAAGCCAGGCCAAGCAGGCTTTACTAAAGGCAAAGAATGGAAATTTAATGATGTGGCTCCTGGGAATGGGCTGTCTCCTTATCATCATTGTGCTTTTATCGCTGTTGATCTATTCGAGATATAAACGGAAACTTTCTGAGCAGCGGGAGATCAACTTTGCTCAGAAACTGGAAGAGATGGAGCAACGTGAGAAGCTAAAAGTTACCGAAGCCATGCTTGATGGAGAGGAGCTTGAACGGGAGCGGGTGGCCCGAGATCTTCATGATGGTTTGGGTGGAATGTTGGCTGGCGTAAAAATCGGATTATCCGGATGGAAAAATAATACGCCGGAGGTTTCAAATGATCATGAATTACTCCGGGTAATTGGTCAGCTGGATTCTTCTGTGACAGAACTGCGGAGAATTGCCCGTAACATGGTGCCAGAAACGCTGTTGGATTTTGGACTGGAAGTGGCGTTAAAGGATCTTTGTGAATTTTATATGCGAGCAGATTTGAAGATTAATTTTGAAGCCTTCAATATCAAATCTGATATCGCCATTGCGGTACAGCTTCATATCTACAGGATTGCACAGGAATTGCTTTCTAACGCCATCAAACACGCTCAGGCATCAAGCATTATTTTGCAATGTAGTCAGGATAACAGTATTTTTCTAATTACCATTGAAGATAACGGCATTGGTTTTGATCGGGCCATGCAAGAGAAAAGTAAGGGGATGGGCTTGAAGAGCATCATGAACCGGGTAAATTTCTTCAACGGAAATCTGGAAATCCAGTCTGAAAAAGGTGAGGGAACAACCATTAATATTGAATTGAAGATAGATGCAAAAAGATAAGCTGCTGACTGCGATAGTCGATGATCACCCTATTGTTATTGAAGGGTTAAAGAACATGCTCAAGAATGAGCCCAATATTGAAGTTGTTGGTGGTTTTCAAAATGGAGCAGAAATTTTGTCTTACCTGGAAACGGGGAACGTAGATCTGATTCTGCTCGATATTACCCTTCCTGATATGAATGGAATGGAGCTATGTTTAGAAATTAAAAAGAAATATAGATCTGTTATTGTGTTAATTCTAAGCAATAGAACGGAGCGTAGTATTGTGGTACAGACGATTCAGAATGGCGCAAGTGGATACTTGCTCAAAAATAGTTCGCTTGATGAACTCAGGCTCTGCATTGCAGAAGCAGTAAAAGGAAGTATCTGTTACAGCAAGGAAGTAATGGAGATTCTCAGTCGCCCATCCAGGAATGAATTAATTGCAGCCCCGCGGTTAACCAAACGCGAAAAACAGATTCTCGAATTGATCGCCCAAGGCAAAACAAGCCAAACTATTGGCGAAGAATTATTTCTTAGTCCGCTAACGATTGATACCCACCGGAAAAATCTCCTTCAGAAATTTCAGGTTAGAAATGTAGCGGAGCTGATTATGTCTGCTAACCGACAGCATTTATTTTAGGTGGTGTTTTTAATGATTGAATGATTGAATGTTGAATGATTGAATGTTGAATGACTGAGTGTTATAATGAAGTGGTTTAATTTTGAATAATTGAATGTTTGTGATCTAATTTTGGGAAATCCCTTTTGCAACGAATCGTCCTCCTGAACTTGATTCAGGACCTTACCTCTATAGGTGCTGAATTAAATTTACTGCGTAGCTTTCCGCTGCGCTACAGGTCAGCATGACGAATCGGTTAGCACATCCCTCGGGAAATCCCTTTTGCGACTAATCGTCTTCCTGAACTTGATTCAGTGTATTACCTGGATAGTTGCTGAACTAAATTTACTGCGTAGCTTTTCGCTGCGCTACAGGTCAGAATGACGAATCGGTTAGCACATCCCTCGAGAAATCCCTTTTGCGACTAATCGTCCTCCTAAACTTGATTCAGTGTCTTAACTAGATAGGTGCTGAACTAAATACCATCGACGTAATTTCTTAAATAGCTAAAAATCAATTAATAAAAAAAAGTGTAATATATCAAAATGCGAATCCCATCGTTTATAAACCAATTGTATTCGCTATTTTTGCCGGCTATGTTGCTAAGCAACAGGTTCCCCACTTTTAAATTTCAATGATAACAAAAAAAACTTTTTCCATCGCGGTTAGCAGCCTCGCTTTACTACTTACCATTTTCTTTTCGGGTAATGCATTTGCACAAAAAGACAAGCATCTGGAGAATCAGGATGTGTCTATTCTTTCTGATTCTGCTACTTTGACTAAAGGCGATTATCTGATGCATTTGGAAAAAGTATTTGAAGCCATAAACAAAGTTCCGGTAACCGTAGGCTCGTTTAAAAAGCTGAAGTCTATGGATGCGCACCTCACCCAGGATGAAGCTGCACTCGCGCTTTTAAAAAGCAGACTTACACAATCAGACCGGAATTTGAATCTTCATAATTTGCAAATGAACGAGACGCTGCTGGAAGAGTTGCAAAGTAACAATAGAGATTGTTTGATGGATCTTGATGAATATGAAAAAGAGTTAAGGGCATTGAAAACCCAGATTCTTAATCTGCGTAAAGATACTGTACTCATAAAAGTATTTACCCAGCCCGCCATGCGGATTATGTTTAAAGATCAGTTTGCTGAACTGAAGAAGAAACGGGTAATTACAGATAGTTTAATCAAAAGTGCAACTGCATCCATCAATACGCTTCATGCCAGAACATCATCTAACCTGATCAATATTAAGGAGCTGATGTACCTTACGGATAGTCAGCTTGATGCGGTAAGCATAAAAGCCTTTGGAAAAGAGCGCCGGTACCTTTGGGAATCAGTTAATGTGCGGGCTAATAAAAGTGTTGGTTTTCGCAAATTTATCAGGGGGGAACAAGAAATATCGGGTTATTATTTTGTGTATACCAGGAGTAGCCGAATGGTGCTGCTTTTTGTCTGTACCCTATTTTTCCTCTGGGTATTTTTCAATTTCCAAAGTGTAAAACAGCGCGGTCGTTTAGAAACGCTTGATGATTTTACACTGATTAGTCCGCAGCCGTATTTAATTACTTTTATTATGATTTTTTCCCTGGCACCGATTTTCGACCTCAGGGCACCTGCACTTTATATAGAAGGAGTACAGGTGGTACTGGCCATTTTGCTCTCGGTATATTTACGGAAAAAACTAGGTTCAAAATTATTTTACTATTGGTGTATCTTTGTGGTACTTCTTCTGGCACCAGTTTTCTTGCGCCTTTTAGGTATGCCGCCCAGGTATCAACGCTGGCTTCTTTTATTTTTGAGTTTAAGTTCTGTAGCTTACGGTATAATGGTATGGAAAATGCTCGATGAAAAAGTGAAAAAGTATAGAATGATCCTTGTTACGGGTTTTGTTTATACTGCATTTGCCATCGTGGCAACATTCTGTAATTTATTCGGTCGCTTTACTCTTGCACAGATTTTTTATTCAACTGGTGTGAGCTCACTATTAAATGCCATTTCGTTAACCATTATGGCGAAAGTATTGGTAGAAGCTTTTCTACTGCAGATGAAAAGTAGCAGAATCAGAAAAGGTTATCCAGAATATTTCGAATGGCAACCTGTAATTTCTGGCCTTAAAAAACTTACCGGGATTGGTGCTACCGTAATCTGGTTTGTGATTTTTACTACTAACCTGAATGTTTTTAACGGGCTTTACGAATCGGTAATGGAAGTGCTTACACAAAAAAGAACCATTGGGAGCTTCTCCTTTACTTTTGGGGGGATTGTATTGTTTCTGGGGATTGTATGGGTGGCCAACTTTTTACAAAAATATATTGCTTATTTTTTCGGCGATACCGGAGATGATACCTTTGATGATAATAAAGGGGAACGATCCAAGTTACTGGTTACCAGATTGGTATTGCTTATTGGTGGCTTTTTAATCGCTGTTGCAGCTTCCGGACTTCCTATTGATAAAATTACTGTCATCCTTGGTGCGCTGGGTGTTGGGATTGGGCTTGGTTTGCAGAACATTGTGAGCAATTTTGTTTCAGGGATCATCCTTATTTTTGATAAGACCATTCGAATTGGCGACATTGTTGAGCTTAGCAATAAGAAAGGCAGGGTGAAGGAGATTGGTGTTCGGGCCAGTACTTTGCTTAGTGATGAAGGTGCCGAGATTATTATCCCTAATGGCTCAATTTTATCAAACAACATCATCAACTGGACGCTGAGCAACAACCAAATGCGTGTGGATATTACATTATCGGTAGCCAAACCATTTAATTCTACTGAAGTGGTGAGTCTGATCAGGGAAATTATTATAGAAAACAGTAATGTATTTGTGAGCAAGGAACCTATCATTTTGATTAGCCCTGTGAGTAAGCTGAACAGCAACATTAACATTTACTTTTGGTGTAAAGATATTTCTAAAGCTGATCTCACGAGAAGCATCATCAATGCCCAGATATTTGAAACGTTTGAAGAGAAGGAAATTGAGATTTTGTAGGTGAAGGATTTACGTTTCAATAAGGGCCTGGTCGATTGATCTTTACTATTTTTAAATAAAATTATGAGTTTTAATTATCTTTATTGAAATTAATAATTAATGCTCTTATTACAAATCACCGGCCTGTCTGGCGTTGGTAAAACCACACTAGCACAATGGGTTAGTCACCAATTAATAGAACTGGGTCATTCCTGTATCGTAATAGATGGGGATACTTATCGAAAAACCCTCTGTAAAGACCTCGGTTTTTCTCATGCCGACCGATTGGAAAATATCAGGCGTTTAGGCGCCGTAGGTTACGAACATGCTCAAAAAGGTACCATTGCCATTATTGCGGCGATTAATCCTTTTGAGGCCGCCCGGCAGGAACTCAAATCGCTTTACAACGTCAAAACAGTGTGGATTGATTGCCAAATGAATACGCTCATTGAAAGGGATACAAAGGGACTTTACCGGAAGGCATTACTTCCGCAAGGCCACCCTGATAAAATAATGAACCTCACAGGTGTTAACGATGTTTATGAAAGGCCTGTTAATGCAGATTTATATATTAATACAGATCTTTTAACAACTGATGCTGCAGGAACTTTGCTGTTAAATTTTATTCTTTCAGCGGTTTCACAAGCTTAAACACTTTATAAATTCCTAAGCGAAAAACCATACCAGTTTCAGCAGGTTGTGGTGTAAGGTAATGAAGAGGTTTGTATGTAGCTTCTTAGTTTTTATTGACTTAGTGACCAGGCCTTTGCGTACAAAGCCATTTTTGCATTTCGGGATAAGGTTTTACACCTAATATTTGAGCTTGTTGGTCATCATAAGCCATTCCCAGCCATTGCAAAAGAGGTAATCCAATAAACATTGACCTTTCGAAATTTTCGATTATAGACTGGGAAGCATCTTTATAACCATCCTTGTGGAATACCACTGTCGCATCAATATTTAGCTGAATGCAAGCTGCGTAAGACCATGCGATGGCCATTATTTCACCACCCATATGCAAGTCATTACTGGGTAGATTGTCGCTCATTTCTTTTCTCATATTGGGCGGCATACACGCCAGATGCCCAGCCTCATGCAAAATATCTCCAGGGTAAAGTAATTTTTCCGTATCGATAATTAGGGTTCCTGTTTTTAGCTTAAGCCCTTGCAGAAATGTCTCTTCCGTTATAGGCGCTAAGCTGTATTCAATACCGATATCGTCCAGAAAAGATAATATAAGGTTGGTATAATGTTTCATATTAATTGATCTTAAACTTTAATCTATTATGGTAAGCAGGCATAAAGTTATAAAACCGGATTTAAATTTGCAGGTTAATAAACAATTCTTAATATTACAAAAAAAACGCTCACATTGACCAGATACATTAAGTTTAACCAAAAATACAATGCTCAGCTTCTTAAAAATGAGCTTGCGATAGCGATGTCATTAAACTGGCAAGAACATTTTAACAGAAAGGACTATAATGGAAGCTGGCAGAGCATTTCCTTACAATCTGCGAGTGGCAAGGAAGACGATATTCTGGCCAATTACGGTGTAGATGGTTACCAGGAAACAGCCTTGTTGAAAAAACTTCCTTATATTAAATCTATACTTGATTCCTGGCATTGCCCAAAAGAATCTATCAGGCTATTGGCTTTGCACCCTGGCGCAGAAATTAAGCCTCATCGCGATCGGGGTTGTAATTACGTTAATGGTGCATGCAGAATACATATTCCGATCCAAACGAATGCCGATGTTCAGTTTCAGGTAGCGGATGAATACCTGGTGCTTAATGAAGGCAGCAGCTGGTATATTGATTTTGATGAAACCCATGCTATCATTAACCGTGGACAATCGGTAAGAGTTCATTTGGTCATCGATTGTCTCCGTAACTCCTGGACTGATGCGCTTTTTCTTGCTCATGGTTATGATATGGAAGCAGAACAGCAAAGTCAGGAGATGGATAAAGAAACTGCTTTAAAGGTTATTGCTGAATTAGAGCGTTTGAATACTCCAGCATCAGCACAGCTGATTGAAAACCTGAAAAAGAATATTTGATGGAAGAATTACATAACTGGATTCCTTATAAACTGGAAAACCAAAATGATACCTGGCAAGTACGTTGGATGGATCTTGCTGAACGGCATATTGCTGAGCCATTTTTTGATGAAACCATTAAGATTTGTTTATCCAGGATGCGCAACAGATCTTTTTACACTCCTCTGAGCAATCCGGAATTCGTTGTAGAAGCAGCTTCCAAATTAAACGGAATAGCACCTGCCGCCTTTATATTTCATGTATCACGCTGTGGCTCTACACTTTTGACGCAGGCCCTATCAACTGATATTAGTAATATTGTTTATGCGGAGGCTCCGCTACTGGATGAAATTTTAAGAGCGTCTTACCAAGATAAAAAAATAACAGCAGTAGAAACCGAAAGATGGTTTAAAGCTGTAATACAAATGATGGGGCAGCAGCGAAAAAGCCAATACCAACATTTATTCATAAAATTAGATAGCTGGCACATTCATTTTTACCCTTTATTACGGAAATGGTTTCCGGATACTCCATTTTATTTCCTCACAAGAAAACCTGATGCAGTTATTCTTTCCCATCATAAAAGACGGGGATTGCATAGTATCCCCGGAATGATTGAAACTGATTTGCTAAAAGTTAAATTAGATGACCGACATTATCGAGATTTTAATTTTTTTACTGCTCAGGTCCTTGAAAACTATTACCAGTCGATTCATAATTTAGTAATTGCTCATCATTCGCTCGATCATTTTTACGATTATAGTTGGGGAATGGATAATCTCTTTGCACATTTTTTCAGTTCCATAGGCAAGGAAAATGCTCATGAAGCAGAAATGCACAAAAGATTAAGCTTTCATAGTAAATATCCTGATCAACCTTTTGGTAATGAAATTAATATTGATTTGCCTATTTACGATGGTGCTAACTCAGCTTATCAGGATTTAATTGTTACCCTCTTACGGAAAAGGGACTAAATTTTAGATTAAGGTTTATCCAGCTGAAGATGAGTGAAATGATCCATTTAATAGCTGTGTATGCCTTATTACTGCGGAGTAGTCTTTAATATATTACATTTTTATAACCTCATTTTTTATTTTCTACGTCACCGCACATCGAAAAGATTGATAGGTATTTACTACCTGTTTAATCCTAAATTTTAGGTATTAACTACTGATAAATAAGTATTTTAAAATAAGTTGTTGAAGTTGTGAAATAAATTGATATTTTTACGTTACCCTAAATAATCTCTCAAATCAGTGAAAATAATCATCCTCTCGAATCATATTGCGGCATTGCCCGCTATTGTTCATTTTCACAATAAGGGCAGTTTACAATGTGTTGCTACCTCTTATAGGCCATCAATTGAAAATCCAATTAAAAATTTCTGTGATTCGAATGGTATTAATTGTCTTATCATAAATAATGATCTGTCGTTTTCGGATCAATTAACCGACCTTATTGCAACTACAGGATCTGAGTTGGGAATAGTTTTTGGTTTTTCAAAAAAGCTACCGGATTCTCTTCTACAAATCCCACAGTTTAATTTCTTCAATATACACTTTAGTTTACTACCTGCCTACCGCGGTCCTGCACCATTATTTTGGCAGATTAAGAGGGGCGAAACTTCTACAGGAATCACCATTCATAAAATGGATGATAGTTTTGATGGTGGTCCAATACTATTTCAGGAGCGAGTTCAGCTTTTTTCTGAAGAAAGTTTTGGTGCGCTAAATAGCAAACTCAGCCTGTTGGCCGTAAGTGTTATCGAAAAAGCATTAGAGAAATTTAGTAATAACGTAAATGACCTTGTTGAACAGGATGAAATCTCCTCTTTTTCTTTTCCAGCTGTAAAACGGGATGATTTACTAATTGACTGGGAAAACCAGACCGCTGCAGAAATCATGAACCTTGTAAATGCCTGTAATCCTGCTTTCGGTGGGGCAATTACTTTTTTAAACGGGCAAGAACTGGCAATAGTAGAGGTTTCACCAGCAATACTTAATGATGTAAGTGACTTTGAACCTGGTACAATAGTACATGCTGATGGTAACTATGGCTTATTTGTGGCCTGTAAGTACAATAGCTTTCTGCGCATTAATATTTTACAAAATAGCGAAGCAATTTTATCAGGCTATAAACTAATCGCCTTAGGTGTAAAGGCTGGAGCGCGTTTTCAAAATAGTATACAACAAGAGGCAGTGTTTTAATCAAATTAAACAACATATAATTTATTTTAACCTTTAAACTATTAAAATTATGGATGATTACTTAGGTATGGTAAGAATGTTTGCTGGGACTTTTGTGCCTAGAACGTTTATGAGCTGTAATGGTCAGCTTCTTTCAGTTAATTCGAATACAGCACTTTTTGCAATACTTGGTACTACCTTTGGCGGTAACGGACAAACTACCTTTGGTTTACCTAACCTAGCTGGTAGAGGTGTTGTTGGTACTGGGGCTACAAACTTTGGTGCTGGAACTTACGTAATTGGGCAGTCTGCTGGTACAATAACAACTACGCTAACAATTCCAAATTTGCCTGCACATAATCATGCAGCTGTATTTACTGGTGGAGGATCTAGTGTTACCATTCCTGCGCCAACTATTAAAGCATCAAGTGCTGTAGGTACTGCTGCTGCACCATCTACAGCAGCCAATACTTTAGGGCAGTTAGTGGTTCCACGTTCTACAGGTGTTGCCCTTTACAATAATTCGGCTCCAGATACTGATTTAAATGTTGGTGGCGTATCTTCAAGTGCTAGTCTTACACCAAACGGTACTGTAACTGTTGGTGTAACAGGTTCGAATACGCCAATTAGTATTGTTAACCCTTACGTAGCATTAACTATGCTGATAGTGGTACAAGGATTATATCCAAGCAGAAACTAATAAATGAATAAAATGGCCATTCGGTATTCGCCGGAGGCCATTCTCTTTAAATTATATACAAATACATTTTATAGCGCTCCCATATATGTTATCCCCGGTAAAAATCGGTTTTATAACCACTTATTCTTCTATTTATACCGAGCATGCAAATAATATTGTAAATGGTTTGTTTGCGGGTCTTTGCAAAGATATTTATACGCAAAAGGATTATCAATTTATACCAGAATATGTAGGGCAGGGCAGAGAAGCGGATGTTAAGCAGGCTGTACAAAAACTGCTTAATTTTCATAATGTAGATATCGTAATGGGGTATATCAGTTATAAGGTTATTCCCGAACTGATACCATTATTTGAAAGCCGGCAAAAACTTGCTTTCTTTTTTGATATGGGCGAATATTTGCCATCTATAACTTATACAAGTCCCTATATTTTTCACAGCAGTTACCAGTTATGGCAAAGTGAATATGCACTTGGTTATTGGGCACACAAAAATTTTGGGGATAAGGGTGCTGTGATTATGCCTCCTTATGATGGAGGTTACCACCTGGCATCGAGTTTTAGACGTGGTGCCGTAGCAGCCGGGTCTGAATTGATGGATTTTCATATCCTTTCCTTTAATCAAAATGATCCGCATACATTACGTATGGAGGTTTTGCTCAATAATATCGAAAACGAACCACCATCTTATCTGCATGCTTTGTTTTCTGGCCCACAGGCCACAGAATTCATTAAGGCCTTTTACGAAAGAGGCCTGGATCAGAAAGTGCCGCTTTTACTTTCGGAGCCAATGTGCTTTCCGGATATATTAAAAAATATAAACGGTTACCCCATGTCTTTTTATTCTTGTTCGCAATGGACAAGGGAGATGGCAGGCGAACTTAACCAAAGTTTTGTGAGCATCGTTGAGGGGCAAACTGGCCGTCAGGCAGATGTTTTCTCCCTATTAGGGTTTGAGGCTGGCATGACACTTAAAGAAATGGAACCAGCCATGCAACGCCGCGATTGGAAAAAAGTAATGGAACATTTACAAACGGATAAAAAGAGAGGTCCGCGAGGTGAGATTAACTTTTATCCAAAATCTGGTTTTTTATTACCAGATGTAGATATCGTAAAAATGAATGTTTCGGGTACCAAAACCAATACTGTTGTAGTTGGGCAAGGTAAACGCTTAACATTTGACGATATTAATTTTAGGGAAATTCATGAAGAAAGTGTTAGTGGATGGCAAAACCCGTATATGTGCATTTAACTACACACAATACGGGGATCGTTATCCATTTTATAATAAAAGGTTAAACCAGAATGAAGAATCTGATCATTTAAAGGCGTCAGATAGTCTTTCTCGGTTAAAATAGACTGGTCTTCTAGTAGAACAATATCTTTATAAACCTGTACTTCGGTAATGAGGAGCAACGCGGAATATTCCGCTTTAAAATTTTGTGGATCAATCGTTTTTAGAAAAATAGGATCCGAATTCGTTCTTTCAAATTTTGTTACAGTATGCTTGTTAATGGCAATCAGATTGGTAACTTTTTCACGGACTTTAGCATTATGTGCTTTGGTTTCGAGGTCAAGGTAATATTCAAAAGCGTGATTTTTTTCTTCCCCCCATTTTGATTGATAGAGGTCAACCCTTATTTCTTCAGGAATAAGGCCCCCATTAGGTTTCAAAAACTGTTGAAGGTGATTGAAAATGGCTACCTGTGGTTCTTTGCGCAAGGCTTTGTCCATGGTTTCGGATATAATGATATCATAAAGTTCATTGTTAGCCGGTACAAAAAGGGTTGCATCTGCTTTGATAAAACCATTAAAATAAGCTTGCAGCTTGAATGCATTAATCAGTTTACTTACCGCATCTAATGATGACTGGTGAATATCCAGTAAGGTGATCTGAATCTGATCTGCAGAGAATACAGTAGTTAGTGGCAATACTAGTGAGGCATAAGGCCCGGTTCCGGCATATAAAATCTGTAAAGGTTTTTGATGCCCCTGATCGATTTTTTCATCTATCAGTTTTTTAATACCGAGGGTGAATTTATAAGAACGCAGGTAATCAAGAAAACAGTATGCCGCCATATATGGATTTACGCGGGTGCCGTTCTCGCTCTGTTCTTCAAAAAATTCTTCCTCAACTGATGGTGCAAGTACACCTTCGATATGGGTAATTGTTGAATAGAGATCATGCAGCTGGTTGATGGTATCAACCAGTTCGGGAGTAGGAATTGCTCCTGTTAATTTCTTTGAAAGTAATTCAAATGCCGTTTGATGATTCAATGTTTCTGTTGAGACTGACATGGTGTTAATTTTAGATATAGTGCAATAATAAAAAAATTATCCCCAATTATTTGGGATAAATGTATATGATAAAGTGTTAAATATGATGAGAAAATTTTACTTATTAATTTGTTTAATGATTGTTCAATTGGTGGCCTATGGGCAGACCAAAACACTCGATTTTGCTAATGTATCAGGTGATCCCGTTAATGGAACGAAATTGGGAACAACATCTTTCACGCAGACTACTGCGGCTCAAGAAAGTTGGACATTTACAATGGCAGCTAATAGCCCAGGTTTTTGGACATATAATGATCAGACGCTTTGGCTTCAATCGGGAGACCCAACACCTACGGCAACTGGTAATGCCAAAACATCCATAAAGCGAGCTGATGGTCAGAATTTTAATTTTAATACGATTAATTTTGTCACTTTTAGCCAGGATCAGTATATAAGGATCGAAGGTAAAAAATCGGGGACGGTAAAGTATACTCAAAACGTTTATCTGGATAATGCAAATACCCCATACTCATATAATTTTACAGGGTGGAGCGATGTTGATGAAGTACTATTGACGATTACCACAAATGCTCAATTTCCAAATAATACTAGTGCTGCCGATTTCTATGTGGGCGTAACAAGCTTTACTTATGATCCTTCTCCAAAGATAATTACAAATGCGCCAACACCTGTAGGTGGTACCACTGCAACCTTTAATGGGAATTTGGTGAGTTCAGGTTTTTCTACAATAACAGAGAAAGGCTTTGTTTACTCTACAACTCTTAACCCCACTACAACTAACACCAAAAGAATAGTTGCCGGAGCAACATTAGGCGCATATTCATACAATGAAACAACACTATCAATTTCTACAACGTACCACGTAAGAGCTTATGCAATAAATAGTATTGGTACTGCTTATGGAGTGGATCAGCAATTTACCACTTTAGCACCACCAACGGTAACGGCTTTGAGCCCAACCAGCGGCCCGGCCGGTGGAGGCACTAGCGTGACCATTACTGGCACCAGCTTTACAGGGGCGACCGCGGTGACCTTTGGCGCTACGGCGGCTACAGGCTTTACTGTTAACTCGGCAACACAGATCACAGCGACCGCACCGGCAGGAACAGGCACCGTTGATGTACGCATCACTACAACAGGAGGTACCAGCGCGACCAGCGCCAGCGACCAGTTTACCTATATCGCCGCACCAACGGTAACGTCTTTGAGCCCAACCGCTGGCCCGACCAGCGGAGGCACTAGCGTGACCATTACCGGCACCAACTTCACAGGGACGACCGCAGTGACCTTTGGTGCTACGGCGGCTACAGGCTTTACCGTTAACTCGGCAACACAGATCACAGCGACCGCACCGGCAGGAACAGGCACCGTTGATGTCCGCATCACTACAGCAGGGGGCACCAGTGCGACCAGTGCCAGCGACCAGTTTACCTATGTCGCAAGACCGACGGTAACGGCTTTGAGCCCAACCGCTGGCCCGACCGGCGGAGGCACTAGCGTGACCATTACCGGCACCAGCTTTACAGGGGCTACGGCGGTGACCTTTGGCGCTACGGCGGCTACGGGCTTTACCGTTAACTCGGCAACACAGATCACGGCGACCGCACCGGCAGGAACAGGCACCGTTGATGTCCGCATCACTACAACAGGGGGCACCAGCGCGACCAGTGCCAGCGACCAGTTTACCTATATCGCCGCACCAACGGTAACGGCTTTGAGCCCAACCGGCGGCCCGACCGGTGGAGGCACTAGCCTGACCATTACCGGCACCAACTTCACCGGGGCTACGGCGGTGACCTTTGGCGCTACGGCGGCTACAGGCTTCACTGTTAACTCGGCAACACAGATCACGGCGACCGCATCGGCAGGAACAGGCACCGTTGATGTCCGCATCACTACAACAGGCGGTACCAGTGCGACCAGTGCCAGCGACCAGTTTACCTATGTCGCAAGACCAACGGTAACGGCTTTGAACCCAACCAGCGGCCCGGCCGCTGGAGGCACTAGCGTGACCATTACCGGCACCAACTTCAGCGGGGCGACAGCTGTGACCTTTGGCGCTACGGCGGCTACAGGCTTTACCGTTAACTCGGCAACACAGATCACGGCTACCGCACCAGCAGGAACAGGCACCGTTGATGTCCGGATCACTACAACAGGGGGCACCAGTGCGACCAGTGCCAGCGACCAGTTTACCTATGTCGCAAGACCAACGGTAACGGCTTTGAGCCCAATCAGTGGCCCGACCGGTGGAGGCACTAGCGTGACCATTACTGGCACCAGCTTCACCGGGGCTACGGCGGTGACCTTTGGTGCTACGGCGGCTACAGGCTTCACCGTTAACTCGGCAACACAGATCACGGCGACCGCACCGGCAGGAACAGGCACCGTTGATGTCCGCATCACTACAACAGGGGGCACCAGCGCGACCAGTGCCAGCGACCAGTTTACCTACATTCAGCCATCTCAAATTACCGCTTCAGCCGGGACTTTTCCATCAGCGTTAAGCACAACCTATGGGACTGCATCAACATCAACCAGTGTAACCGTATCGGGTACAGGTTTATCTGCAGGTATTACGGCTACTCCATCTTCAACAAGCAATTTTGAGGTGAGTGCTGACAATGTGAGCTACAGTTCTTCTGTTACTATAGGAAGTTCCGGAACAGTATCTGGAACCGTATATGTCAGGCTAAAAGCAAATGCACCAGCTGGTACGAATATTACAGGAAACGTGGTGTTAACCAGTAGCGGTGCAAACAGTCCAACAGTGAGCATACCATCAAGTACAGTTGCTAAAGCAACACTAACATATACAGCGAATACTTCATCTAAAGTTTATGGTGATGCTGTTCCAACTTTATCCGGATCAGTAACAGGCTTTGTGAATGCAGAAAATCTGGCAACAGCTACAACCGGTAACATTACCTGGTCAACAACCGCCACAGCAACTTCGCCTGTAGGTTCATATGCAATCACTGGAGCAGGATTAATTGCTGTTAACTATGATTTTGTACAGGCTACGTCGAATGCTACAGCATTAACGATCGGTGCGAAAACGGTTACGGTAACGGCAGCTGCGAAAAGCAAAACCTATGGTGATGCTGATCCTGCACTGACGTATACCTTTGCTCCGGCATTGGTGGGTACGGATACCTTCACGGGAAGTTTGACCCGTTCACCTGGCGAAAACGTGGGGACTTATGCGATTAACCAGGGTACACTTGCATTGAACGGTAACTATACTTTAACTTACATCAGTGCTGATTTAACGATTGGTGCGAAAACAGTAACGGTAACGGCCGCTGCGAAAAGGAAAACCTATGGTGATGCTGATCCTGCACTGACTTATACCTTTGCTCCGGCATTAACCGGAACAGATACCTTCACAGGAAGTTTGACCCGATCACCTGGCGAAAACGTGGGAACTTATGCGATCAACCAGGGTACACTTGCATTGAACGGCAACTATACTTTAACTTACATCAGTGCTGATTTAACGATTGGTGCGAAAACAGTAACGGTAACTGCGGCAGCGAAAAGCAAAACCTATGGCGATGCTGATCCTGCACTGACTTATACCTTTGCTCCGGCATTAACCGGAACAGATACCTTCACGGGAAGTTTGACCAGATCACCTGGTGAAAACGTAGGTACATATTCAATCAACCAGGGTACACTTGCATTGAACGGCAACTATACTTTAACTTACATCAGTGCTGATTTAACGATTGGTGCGAAAACAGTAACGGTAACGGCGGCAGCGAAAAGCAAAACCTATGGCGATGCTGATCCTGCACTGACTTATACCTTTGCTCCGGCATTAACCGGAACAGATACCTTCACGGGAAGTTTGACCAGATCACCTGGTGAAAACGTAGTTACATATTCAATCAACCAGGGTACACTTGCATTGAACGGCAACTATACTTTAACTTACATCAGTGCTGATTTAACGATTGGTGCGAAAACAGTAACGGTAACGGCAGCTGCGAAAAGCAAAACCTATGGCGATGCTGATCCTGCACTGACTTATACCTTTGCTCCGGCATTAACTGGAACAGATACTTTCACAGGAAGCTTGACCAGATCACCTGGTGAAAACGTAGGTACTTACGCAATCAACCAGGGCACACTTGCATTGAACGGTAACTATACCTTAACCTATATCAGTGCTGATTTAACGATTGGTGCAAAAACGGTAACGGTAACAGCAGCAGCGAAAAGCAAAACCTATGGCGATGCAGATCCTGCACTGACCTATACCTTTGCTCCGGCATTAGTTGGAACAGATACCTTCACCGGAAGTTTAACTAGATTACCAGGCGAAAACGTGGGTACTTATGCGATTAACCAGGGTACACTTGCGCTAAATGGCAACTATACTTTAACTTACATCAGTGCTGATTTAACGATCGGTGCGAAAACGGTTACAGTAACGGCTGCTGCGAAAAGCAAAACTTACGGTGATGCTGATCCTGCACTGACTTATACCTTTGCTCCGGCATTAACCGGAACAGATACCTTCACGGGAAGCTTGACCCGTTCACCTGGCGAAAACGTAGGTACGTATTCAATCAACCAGGGCACACTTGCACTAAATGGCAACTATACTTTAACTTACATCAGTGCTGATTTAACGATTGGTGCGAAAACGGTTACGGTAACCGCAGCTGCGAAAAGCAAAACTTACGGTGATGCTGATCCTGCACTGACTTATACCTTTGCTCCAGCGTTAGTTGGAACAGATACTTTCACAGGATCATTAACCCGTTCACCTGGTGAAAATGTAGGTACGTATGCCATTAACCAGGGTACATTGGCTTTAAACGGTAACTATACTTTAACTTATATTGGTGCTGATTTAACGATTGGTGCGAAAACGCTTACGGTAACCGCAGCTGCCAAAAGCAAAACTTACGGTGATGCAGATCCTGCACTGACTTATACCTTTGCTCCGGCATTAACCGGAACAGATACCTTCACGGGCAGTTTAACCAGATCACCTGGCGAAAACGTGGGAAATTATGCGATCAACCAGGGTACACTTGCCTTGAACGGCAACTATACTTTAACTTATATTGGTGCTGATTTAACGATTGGTGCGAAAACAGTAACGGTAACAGCGGCAGCAAAAAGCAAAACTTATGGTGATGCTGATCCTGCACTGACTTATAACTTTGCTCCGGCATTGGTGGGTACGGATACTTTCACGGGCAGTTTAACCAGATCACCTGGAGAAAACGTGGGTACTTATGCGATCAATCAAGGAACGTTGGCTTTAAACGGTAACTATACCTTAACCTATATCATTGCTGATTTAACGATCGGTGCAAAAACGGTTACGGTAACCGCTGCTGCGAAAAGCAAAACTTACGGTGATGCTGATCCTGCACTGACTTATACCTTTGCTCCGGCATTAGTTGGAACAGATACCTTCACGGGCAGTTTGACCAGATCACCTGGCGAAAACGTGGGTACTTATGCGATCAATCAAGGAACGTTGGCTTTAAACGGCAACTATACTTTAACCTATATCAGTGCTGATTTAACGATTGGTACGAAAACGCTTACGGTAACCGCAGCTGCGAAAAGCAAAACCTATGGCGATGCAGATCCGGCATTGACTTATACTTTCAGTCCGACGTTGCAAACTGGGGATACCTTCACCGGATCATTAACCAGATCACCTGGCGAAAACGTGGGAAATTATGCGATCAACCAGGGTACACTTGCACTCAACGGTAACTATACTTTAACTTATATCAGTGCTGATTTAACGATCGGTGCAAAAATCATCACGGTAACGGCTGCTGCAAAAAGCAAAACTTACGGTGATGCTGATCCTGCACTGACTTATACCTTTGCTCCGGCATTAACCGGAACAGATACCTTCACCGGAAGTTTGACCAGATCACCTGGTGAAAACGTAGGTACATATTCAATCAACCAGGGTACGCTTGCACTAAACGGCAACTATACTTTAACTTACATCAGTGCTGATTTAACGATTGGTGCAAAAACGGTTACGGTAACGGCTGCTGCGAAAAGCAAAACCTATGGCGATGCTGATCCTGCACTGACTTATACCTTTGCTCCGGCATTAACCGGAACAGATACCTTTACCGGAAGCTTGACCAGATCACCTGGTGAAAACGTGGGAACTTATGCGATCAACCAGGGTACACTTGCACTCAACGGTAACTATACCTTAACCTACATCAGTGCTGATTTAACGATCGGTGCTAAAACAGTTACGGTAACGGCTGCTGCAAAAAGCAAAACCTATGGCGATGCTGATCCGGCATTGACTTATACTTTCAGTCCGACGTTGCAAACTGGGGATACCTTCACCGGATCATTAACCAGATCACCTGGCGAAAACGTAGGTACGTATGCCATCAACCAGGGTACACTTGCATTAAATAGTAATTACAGTTTAACTTACATCAGTGCTGATTTAGCGATCAGTGCGAAAACAGTAACGGTAACGGCTGCTGCGAAAAACAAAACCTATGGTGATGCTGACCCTGCACTAACCTATACATTTGCTCCGGCATTAGTGGGTACAGATACTTTCACCGGAAGTTTGACCCGATTACCTGGCGAAAACGTGGGCACTTATGCAATCAACCAGGGCACACTTGCCTTGAACGGCAACTATACTTTAACTTACATCAGTGCTGATTTAACGATCGGAGCGAAAACAGTTACGGTAACGGCAGCAGGTAAAAGCAAAACTTACGGTGATGCAGATCCGGCACTGACTTATACCTTTGCTCCGGCATTAACTGGAACAGATACCTTCACGGGAAGTTTAACACGATCACCTGGCGAAAACGTGGGAACTTATGCGATCAACCAGGGTACACTGGCACTAAACGGCAACTATACCTTAACCTATATCAGTGCTGATTTAACGATTGGGGCAAAAGCCATCACGGTAACGGCTGCTGCAAAAAGCAAAACTTATGGTGATGCTGATCCTGCACTGACTTATACCTTTGCTCCGGCATTAACCGGAACAGATACCTTCAGCGGAAGTTTGACCAGATCACCTGGTGAAAACGTGGGAACTTATGCGATCAACCAGGGCACACTTGCATTGAACGGCAACTATACTTTAACTTATGTTGGTGCTGATTTAACGATCGGTGCGAAAACGGTGACGGTAACCGCAGCTGCGAAAAGTAAAACTTATGGCGATGCTGATCCTGCACTGACTTATACTTTCAGTCCGGCTTTGCAAACTGGCGATAGCTTCAGCGGAAGCCTAACCAGAGCAGTTGGCGAAAATGTAGGTACTTATGCCATCAACAGAGGAACACTAGCTTTAGGCAGCAATTACGCTTTAACTTATGTAAGTGCTGATCTAACGATTGGAGTGAAAACCATCACCGTAACTGCAGCAGCGAAAAGCAAAACATTTGGTGAAGCTGATCCTGCACTTACTTATACCTTTAGCACGACACTGCAGACAGGTGATACTTTTACCGGATCGCTCAACAGGCTGCCAGGTGAGGCCGTAGGAACATATGCGATTACTCAGGGAACATTGGCGTTAAATGGTAATTACAGGTTAAACTTCACCGGAGCTAACTTAACAATTACTTCGAAAGTGATTACGATAACTGCTGTCGCGAAAAGTAAAACCTATGGTGATACCGATCCGGCCTTAACTTATACATTTAGTCCGGCGTTGCCAACTGGTAGTACTTTCACAGGTTCACTAATCAGGGTTGCAGGTGAGAATGCGGGTACTTATGCCATTAATCAAGGTACCTTAACGCTAACTGGTAACTACACCATAAATTATGTTGGTGCTGACCTGACTATCACTAAAGCTGTTCTTACTGTTTCGGCTAATAATGCTTCTATGTGTCAGTCTGATGGTTTACCTAATTTCGGTGTTACTTATAGCGGCTTTAAAGCAGGTGATACTGAAAATTCACTCAGCACAAAACCTACGGTGGGTACTACTGCAAACAGAAATGTTGCAGGCACTTACTCACTGGTTCCTTCAAATGGTGTATCGGGCAATTACACTTTTGTTTATGTAAATGGTTCATTAGTGATTAATGCACTTCCACAGGTTAATATCCTAAGCAATAACGGCACGACTATTAGTAAAGGGGAAACCGCAATACTCACTGCGAGTGGGGGTACATCGTATAGCTGGTCTACAGCCAGTGGCATTATCAGTGGACAGAATACCGCTACACTTACCGTACGGCCTGCACAAACTACTGTTTATACCGTTCGGGTTACCAATGCAAGTGGATGCAGTCGCGTAGAATCGATCACTATTCAAGTGGCCGAAGATTATAAAATTGTAGCCAATAACATCTTAACGCCAAATGGTGATGGTGTAAATGATACCTGGATTGTAAAAAACATAGATATGTATCCAGGCAATGAAGTACGGATATTTGACCGTAATGGCAGGGAGATGTATAGTAAAAAAAGCTATGATAATAGCTGGGATGGAACCCTCCGAGGCATTCCGCTCGCTGAAGGTACTTATTATTATATTATTACTTACGGACCAGACAAACTGGTTCAAAAAGGTTTTATTACGATTATCAGAAACCGTTAAGAAAAATGAAAACGATGAAAACTAAAATATTGATATTGGCTGCTCTCTTAGGGGTTTCGAAAGTAAAAGCGCAAACTAATCCCTTATTAAATCAATACTTCAATAATACTTATCTCGCTAACCCGGCAATGGCCGGGTTAAAGGAAGGCGCAACCGTCGATCTGGCTTTTCGTTCACAATGGAATGACATTCCTGGTGCACCTGTTATTCAGAATCTTACTACTACCTACGGATGGGAAAGGGTAGGTGTTGGATTAAACATGAGCATAGATAAGGCAGGTTTGCAAAGACAAACCCGGATTTTGGCCAGTTATGCTTATCACCTTCCGCTGAGTTCTGCTGCTAAGCTACATTTTGGCTTATCGGCAGGTTTTATGAATCAGCGCGTAGATATGCAGGATCTTATCGGAAATCCGAATGATGGACAAATTGGTGCATATAATACAGACCATAGGACCTATTTTGATGGTGATTTTGGAATTGGATTGACTTCTAATAGTTTTAATGTAGATTTTGCCTTGGTCAACCTGAAAAACTATTTTAAAAAGGACAATTTTAAGCTGATTAATACGCCGGTGGTTTATGCTTCAGCAGGCTATCTATTCAATCTGGGTGAAAACGTATTTCAACCGAAAGTGGCCTACCGTTCTTTTACAGAGATATCCGACATTGTTGATGTTGGCGGGCAGTTTGGTGTTGCTAACCAACAGGTACTGTTTACCGCGATGTACCATACCAGTAAAGCCGCAAGTTTTGGGGTGGGTTTACATTATCGGAATAAATACATGATCAATACAGGTTATACCACACAAACAGGTTCTTTAAGTGGCTATACCGCCGGGAGTTTTGAAATTAACCTGGGGATAAAATTGTAGTAACTATTAACTTATTGTAGTTTATAGAAAAGAAAACGGACACCTTTGCAGTGTCCGTTTTTTAGTATCAGGAAACTACATTCTAAATTAATTTATTTTGTTGAGCTTGTCTAAACATCGTTTATATAAGTTCTTCGACAGGCTACCAATGACAGGCATTTTATCCGTCATTGGATGAATACTTAGTACGTAGCTATATTCATCCGATGACGGATAGTTTGAGTAATTAAAGTTAAGTTACAAATTGTCATCCCTACTCCTTTGTTTTTTTCTAAAAACTCTCCTCTCAGGATGCTATCTCGAATTATAATACAGCCCTCCTGGAATATCTCAAGAACACAAAGCCAACACCTCCTGCAATAATAGATGCCGTTAATATCGCAAACTTCGCCTCAGAAATATGCAGGGCATCCTTAAACGAAAGCAGTGAAATGAATATCGACATGGTAAAGCCAATGCCTGCCAGCATGCCAAGTCCTAAAATGTGTTTCCAGCCCGCATGAGTGGGTAAGTCTGCCCACTTCAATTTTACTGCTAACCAGCTAAAGAGCGTTACCCCAATGGTTTTTCCAGCGAATAAACCAACCACAATCCCCAAACCGAGTGGTGATACCAAACCTGAAATCATTTCTTTCTGGAACGTAATATTGGTATTGGCAAGTGCGAAGACAGGCATAATAACATAATTTACCGGAACGGTTAAGAAGTGTTCCAGTTTTTCTAAAGGTGATAAAACATCCGTTTCATTTGTTGGAATGGTAAAGGCCAGCAGCACGCCTGCTATGGTGGCATGGATGCCCGAATGGTGAATGAAATACCAAAGGAAAATGCCAGGAATTAAATAATATACGAGTTTTTTCACGCCAAAATAGTTCATCAGCGCCAACAAGGCTAAGATTCCGCCTGCCATGAGGAAGTATTCGGTATGAATTTGATTGGTGTAAAATATTGCAATCACGAGGATGGCACCTAAATCATCAACAATGGCTAAAGCCGCTAGAAAGATCTTTAAACTTGCCGGTACATTTTTACCCAACATCGCAATAATGGCCAATGCAAAAGCAATGTCTGTCGCCATCGGGATTCCCCATCCACTGGCTGTTTCCGTTCCTTTATTAAATAGGAAATAAATTAACGCAGGTACAAGCATGCCACCCATGGCTGCAATTACCGGAAGGGCGGCACTTTTTATGGAGGATAATTCGCCCTCTACCAGCTCCCGTTTGATTTCTAAGCCAACAAGCAGGAAAAAGATGGCCATTAAAGCATCATTGATCCAGGCTAAAATGCTGTAGTTTACTTTTCCAAAACCTAGTTTTGTTGCTAACAATGCTTCGAAGCTTTCTTTTGAAGATGAATTTGCAATGATTAATGAAATTGCTACGCAGATTAAAAGAAAAAATCCACCTACCTGACCCGACCTGAAGAATTTCTTGAATACTGCTACATTGATGATTTTTGCCATTGTTGTAAAAATAGGGAAAAGCAATTAAAAAATTCCTGGTTTAAAACAATCAGTTGTACTGCCTTGCCAGGAAAAGGGGTTTGGCAGGGCATGTTTGGTATTGGCCGCTTCACCATGTTTACTGTTTATCAATTCTATTGATCGTGATGTCTTGATGTGGGAAAGGGATTTTAATTCCTTTTGCCCGAAATGCGGCATCAATTGCTTCAATCAGATCACTTTTGGTTTTTGATCCATCTTTATAATGCTTGTTCCAAAACAAGATTTTAATATCTATTGAACTTTCGCCAAATTTTTCAAAATGAACAACTGGTGCCGGATTTTTCATGATGTCTGATTCTTCCTCCAATACCGACATCAGCACTTCTTTTGTCTCCTTAAGATTGGAATCATAGGAGATACCAATGGAAATGAACAATCTGCGCTTATTGCCACTGAGCGACCAGTTTACGAGGTGAGAATTCAGTATGTCGCCATTGGGCATGATTACATCTGCGCCTTCCCACGTGGAAATTACACTACTCCTGAATCCAATAGATTTCATGGTGCCGCTCTGGCCATCAATTTCAATGATATCGCCCACATTAACCGGTTTTTCAAAAGCAAGGATCAGCCCGCTCACCAGGTTGTTTACCAGTGCCTGTAAGCCAAAACCTATACCTACGCCCAAGGCGCCCAATACAATGGTTATCCTATCCATCGGGATGCCAGCTGCAGCTACAGCGAGGAAAAGGCCTAGGCTTAAAATCGCTATGCGAATTAACAATAACCAGCTCCCTACACTTTGTAGCGCACTTCTGTTTTTTTCATCCTGTTGAGCATGTTTATCTGATGCAAAGAAGGAAACGATTTTCGAAGTGATCACCGAAATGCCCATGATCAGTATAAACAAGAGTAAACTGTTGATGCTGAAAGTATAATCGCCAATGGTTCGTTCCATCGCAAAGAAATCTCTAATTGGTGCCGAAGCGTATTCGAAACCGGCGAAGTTTCTACCGAAAAGGATTATCCAGCCAAAGATCATGAGCAAATAAAAACCTAGTGGTGCTTTCTTGCCCACCTTCTCAAAATTGAGGTAAAAGAGTTTTGGATCCTGCCTGGTGTAAACATTAAAGGCCAGGAATAATCCCTCGTTAATTAATCTAATCGACCATAAAAAAAGAATGGCGACCACCACATTCAGGTATCCACTGATTAACAGTGCTTTTGAAAGGTTGTACCGGCCGTATATATTGGTAAAGACTGAGGCGATTTCCAGAAATATCATTAAACCAATCGCAATCAAGATCAGTTTTTCTCTTAATTCTTCTTTTTTTCCTTTGAGTAAAATGATTGCGCCCGCTACGCTTCCTGTTACAGATAACGCAAGCATCAGCCAGCGCTCGATGCGCGAAGCCTGCAGAATGAGGTTATCGGCAGCAGAGAAAAAGAATAGCGAAACCATTAAGATCCAGACATTCATCCAGTATTTGGTAATAAAACCCCTGAACATCAGCGTTAAGCTGAGCGCACTTATTATCCAAAAAATAAAGTTGAGTATAAATGGGGGAGAGAAGAATATAAACTGAAATACGCTAATTACGATCAGTAAGGCCGAACAAAGTGGGTACTTTAAAACGAGCTGTCCTTCATATTGATGAGAAATGAGACCATGGTTAATGTAGATCTGCCTCAGCGAACGCAAGTAGATAAATGATGCTGATATGAGTATTATCAGTATAAAAATCTTTCCGCTATTGTTCTGCAGGTAGAATAACAAGTTTAGGATTCCCTTATTTCCAGCCTGCGAAAGGATATCTTTAAATGGCCGATGGAAGCCTACCTTTCCCCACAAGTTCTCAAAGTCTCTACTTAAGGTATTTTCTGCCACCTTGCGTTGTTCGTACTCAATCTCCTCCAAACTGCTGTGAATTTTAAAAGCCTGCATGTTCACCTGGTTTAACCTGCCCTGGATATTGAGCGCAGCCTTTTTCAATGCGCTGTCTATTGGTGTTACCTCGTAGGCTAAGACCACAATTTGCTGAAGATATTTGGATAAGGTAATGGAGTCTGTAGGGAATTTAAAAAGTTCCGGGCGACTCAACAGAGAATCGAGTTCATACCGGTACTGGTTCAGCTGACTTTGGTCCCTATCAAGTTTTGATTTTCTGACATTGGTTTTATTGAGTAGTTCTGTCAGGATTTTAGCCGTAGTGGTTAAATTCCGAAAGGTTTGTGCTGTTCCCTTGTGGGTGATCACTCCGTCACCAGCAGTAAGAAAGTGTTTTTCTATGGTTGCCAGCTGGGTCTTTATTTCTACAGTATCTAATCCTGTTTTCAGGAAAATTTTAGATTTCTGCATGGTCCTTTTAACTTCCTCAAAGATTTTGTTCTGTGCAATTGCTGCTTTATCACTGGCAAACTCATCCTTGCTTTTTTTAGCAGATGCTTTCGCAAATAGTTGCATTTTAGAAACAAAATCTGTTTTTGTATTGCCTGTATCGGGATTTGAAGCGTCTGTTGCCTGACTGAAGGCCTGTTTGCCTGGCATCAGGCAGAATAAAAATATCAGGAAAGAGAGTTGCCGGGTGCTCATGCTGTTTCGGAAGTCTATCGGGAGTGAAATCTGCTAATAATTAGCGATATTGACGTTGTTCTATTCTAATCTTTAAATCAACATGCCATTTTATTGGATCAACCTATAAGGTTAATCCTGCCAAAGGAATGACATTTGATCTGCTATTGGATCTGTGTTTTGATCGATGAAAAGGTGATGTATGCTGCTATTTACGGTATAGGGGGCATCTTTTTAATAGGTATTCTAATGGACCGATATAAGACCCATCGGTGTTTGATAAGAAAGCTTTATGACTCTCGTTGTAAATACTGGCATTATTGTCCATGTAAATGTGCAGGCTCACACTCACGTCGTAACGCTGAACCGCATTGTTGTAGGTAGCGCTGGTACTTGATACCCCTTTTACCTTTTCAGCGTCATCGCGTTTCACTTTTGTATCTGCATTGGTGTTTGTAGAACTGGTTTGGTAGCCTTTTGCCTGAATAACAGAACCATCTATAATATATTCCACACCCAGGATATCACTTAGGTTTTTCATGGTGAAGCCCATCATTTTCTCGCGGGTTACGCCTGCCTGGATCAGGGCTGCATTTGTGGTTCTTGGATCAAGTATGGTATAACCTGCCGAATGGTTAGACAGGAAACCGAAAGCATCTTGCTGTGCCTTTAGTCCAACCAGTTCTGCACCTGGCTGATTGTCCATCAGGAAAGTAAAGGGCAGGATGGCAATTTTGTTGTGGTGATCTACCGGGGTGGCTGCCATGGCTACTGCATCCTTTTGCCTATCTCCTGCAGGCAGGGGCTTTGCAAAAACCTCCACTCTTCCACTGGAATGGGTAATCTTTAAAATTTCTGATTTCTTTAAAACATATTCCAGGGTTTCTCCTTCATAGGTGAAGGTAATATCATCAGGAGAAATTTTGGTGACTTTGCCTTTTAGCTCATCGCCATTTGTTTTCAGCACAATATCGGGTTTGGTTTGCGCATAAATGGCAAAGGAGAACATTGCCATCGTGATCATTAGGAAGATTTTTTTCATGGGTAGGGATTAAGTAGGGAGATGATTACATTTTATTTTTTGCTGTTGGAAAGGTATTTTATGCATGCACCGTTTTCTTTAAAATAGCGGGGCTAACTTGCTACAAGTAGTTGGTTACGTAATTATTGTCCGGTAGTTTAACGAAGCGCTCGTTGTTTAGATATAACTTTAAGAGAACTGCAGTGCAAACATTGTTTAGCGAAGGGATGAAGTAAACCGGGCTGCTACTGGTTTGTGCAAAGGCTTTTGGATCGAACATTTCGCAGGTGAGTAGCAGCGCGCAAAATTTAGTGATTGTTTTCATCGAGCGTAATGTTTTAATAAAAATAGGGAATTTCATCATTAATTTATAACCCAATGAGATGATTTAGCTGAAATTCAATCTTATTTTGGTGGGCCTTTAGATGCCTCACTGTGATTTTTTTGACATTTAGAAACTGTCTAAGAATTATAATTTATCAACTTGCGAAATCTCAAAAGGCTGTGTGCTGATGAATTTCGCAAGTTTTGATGACAGTACCGTAAAACTTTCGAAGTATTTTTCGCAACAAAGGCCGCCTAAACTTCGCAAGTTGATCTTCGCTCATGAAATTTATACAGTTTCTGAGGTATCAATTTTTTTACAGGTATAGTTTATCCACCTTCTGAAAGAAATATATGAAAACCGATTAAGTAAGTGGGTGGTCTTATTCCAAGCGACTAGCTATTCACATGCCTTAAAATGCAACTATCATGCCTTAGGACTGCGATAGGACTCCAATGGGCATCGAACTAAATGTACCTCTGCCATGCGTTAAAAATGTTTAGTACTTAAGTGAAAGTAAAGCTTAAAAAACATCAAGTTATCCAAAGAAATATTGATGCTTTTTAGAACTGTAGCTGTAATTGTCTAATATTTTATTTGTTCATCTTTAACCCCTAGTTTTTTGATCACGTTTTCTTCTACCGTGGCTATGTAGTCTGGCGTATTAGTGGCAACTGCCTTGGATAGGTGGTTAAGATGCATTCTTTTTTGATTTTATGAATTTGATGAGCCATTTCATGGATGACAAATGCAAAGTAAAAATCATGAAGAAACCAAAGCCAATGGCAATATTATCTTTTTTCGAAAGACATAATAAGGAAGCACTGTTGAATGTTATAGCCTGTGGTGTAAATAATAGAAGAGATTTTAGGTCTTTTAAAGAAAAGGGATAATTTATCTTCCAACTCCTAATGGTAATCAAAATATGCACCAATAAGGGAGAGATGCTCCGGCTCCTGTACCGTATTTTCTCTTGCTTTAATCGTTGCTTCTTTTACTTTTGGATGTGGGTAAAACATAGATAATCATTACAAACAAAACTGATATAATTTCCTTGTTTAATATATAGTTGTTTCCTGCTAGGCTCATTTCTGCTCCACAGCCGATGGTTGCAAGAAGGCGATAGTTCATGAATTCATTCTTGTCAAGGTAGTTCAGATAACTTTCATGTGCATCATCTCTTTGGGAAATATTTAATGTTGGGATGTTTTCGTAATTTTTAAAACTATGGTCAATATTCATGGTATGAAGTATTTAAAATAAGGTGTATGAAAAACTTATTATATTCTCCATAAATAGAAATAATCATCGAAAATATATTTATGCATTGTGTGCTTGTTCTATTCATGTAGAATTAAGTAACACATATAATCTAATCTCCTAGTTCCAGTTGATTTTTAACCAGTTTAAAGTACTCACCTTTCAATTTAACAAGCTCCTGATGGTTTCCTTTCTCTACCATTTCTCCGCGTTTCAGTACGATTATCTGATCAGCTTTTTTAACTGTAGATAGGCGATGTGCGATAATTAAGACTGTTTTGCCATGGAAAAAAGATTGAAAACTATCATGAATGATCTTTTCATTTTCTGCATCAAGCGCTGAAGTAGCCTCATCGAAAAAAATATAATGTGGATTTTTATAAATGGCTCTTGCGATGAGTATCCGTTGTTTTTGTCCGCCAGATAAATCATTACCTGCAGCTCCAATTTTGGTCTTATATCCTAGCGGTAATTCTTCAATGAAAGATGAAATGTTGGCTAAATGTGCTGCATGAATTAATCTCTTGAAGTCAATATTTACGTCACTGGTAGCAATATTTCTTTCTATAGTGTCTGATAGGATATATCCGTCCTGCATCACAACACCGCACTGTTCCCGCAGGCTTTTTGCAGAAAGATTCTTCAGTTCAAAATCCTGGTAATGAATATTCCCTTCTGTGACCGGATAGAATTTTAGCAGGAGTTTCATTAATGTAGTTTTTCCACTACCGGAAGCTCCTACGATTGCCGTAACTTTTCCCTCCGGGATTAAAAGAGAAACATTTTTAAGAACAAAAGCAGATTTCGGGCCCTGGTATTGAAATGATAGATTATTAATTTCAATAGCTCCGGGTTTGAGAGCTCGAGAATGATCTGAAAATATTAATTTATTATCACCTTCTTTTTCCTCTTCTGCCTGGGTTTGTACCTCATAGATTCTTTCCATGCTAAGCTTTGCATCCTGAAAAGATCTTAAGAAGGTAATTAGTTGTGTGACCGGAGCATTCATCTGACCAATTATATAGGAGATACTGAGCATAGCACCTAATGTGATATTACCATTAACGACCAATGTTGCCGCTATAAAGGTTACCAGAATGTTCTTCAATTGATTGATAAATTCAAAGCCGGAAGACTGGATCTGGTCAATTTTCAGGATTCTTATATTGGTCTTTAGTAGCCTTTCTTGTATGTGTTCCCATTTTTCAAGTTTATAATCTTCCATTTGGTATAACTTCATTTCTGTGATCCCATTAACAATTTCATAAATACTTTGCTGATGTTCCCCGGATTGCTGAAAACGGAAATAGTCGAGTATTTTCCTCCTTTTTAACCAAAATACGGACCATACGATTGCCAAAGCCGTCATGATGGAATATACCAGCAGGATCACCGGGTTGTAATACCATAGAACCATGAAAAAGGCAGAAAAAGTAAGAATTGAAAAAGAAGTGACCAGACTCTGGGAGGTAAGAAATCTCTCGATTCGTCCGTTATCAAGAATTCTCTGATTAAAATCACCAACATTTTTTGTTTCAAAAAAAGACAATGGAAGCTTGAACAGCTTTCTAAGAAAATCAGTTACGATCAAAATACTCAGCTTGGTACCAACAATTAACATCAACCAGTTTCTGATGATTTCAAAGGTTATTGAACCAATAAATAGGGTGAGTTGAGCTAACAGAATCATTACGATGATACTCGGGTTTTTTGCATTTACACCTTTATCAATGAGATTTTGAGTTAAAAACGGAAAGATAAAACTTATGCAGCTACCTAAAAGTAACATCACAAGCATCATGGCTATCTGCTTCTTGAAAGATTTTGTATACTTTAAAATATGTTTTAGATACCCTCCTTTCTTAGCATTATTTTCTAGTAGGTCAAATTGTTCTGTAGGTTCCAGAAATAAGGCCACACCTTTCCCTTCTCCTGTGTGCCAGGAACGGTTAAACTTTTCTTTTGGTAAGCTTACTATGCCGTGTGCAGGGTCTGCAACTTTATAGGTAACTTTCCGGGTAAATCTGTTCATTACGATTTTATAGAGCACCACAAAGTGGTTCTGATTCCAATGGATGATGCAGGGAAGGCTATGATGATTTTGTTCCAGCTGCTCATTAGATAAAGTTGTCGGAAAGGTTTCAAACCCTAACTTTTCTGCCGCATCAGATATGCCTAATAAATTTACACCTTCGCGGGTAATGAAGGATATTTCCCTGATGTGGTGCAGGTCAATATCTTTGCCGAAGTATTTAATAATCATACTCAGGCAGGCAGGGCCACAATCCATTTGGTCACGCTGATGTACAAAATCTATCATTTATAAACGATGTGTCTGATTAGTATAAAATGTTTTTTTATAGTGTTTATTAAGAAAATAATACATGATCATTTCATATTTCCTTTGATAAACCGGAAATAAGCGGTTGATACTCATATGAAGTAAACTAGGGAGTATAGGAATTTGAATACCCAGTGTATTTTGCTGTGAATAATACGTATTCATTTTCTCTACCACTTGGATCAAATCTTTTTCTCTCTTATGAAGTAATTTCGCAAATAGTTTAAATTCATGATTTTCCTTGTCGAAATGGTTATCAATCAAACTTCTCTTCTCGCGATACAAATTGTTAAGGTTTTGATTCAGGATCTTAGTATCGCCGAATTCTTTACAGAAGCTATCGCTAAGCATTCCGGTAAAGTGAATTCTGTCGATCATTTTTACTTTAAAATAATTAAAATATTCATGCATTGATTGCAGAGCAAAACGCCATCTGCTATTTTGATCAAAATCATGATTAATCTCCTTATTCATTACGTTTATAATTGTTTCACTATCCTTCCAGAAAATAGTTTCGCAACAAGTTATCATAGCACAGCCGTAACGTTCTAATTCACGTTCATATGAATCATATTGTATTTTGTAAATGGTGTTATTAGATAGTTCATCATCCAAGGCATCGTTAAGTAATCGTATGACTTCACCTGTAAGATTTTCATTTTTTAGGTGCATCCGAAGGCGGATGTGATTGTCCGGATCATTATATCTGATGAAAAACCATTTATCTATCATTTCATTTTTTTCAAGAATCCCGATCAAATTGGGTATTCCTTTTTTTAAGACAGCGTCAAGTGTTATATGCCCCCCGTAAATTTTTGCATAGAGCCATTCAGAACCTACATTAAATTTACGCTCAATATTTTCGGATTGTTGCAGTGGAGATACCGGTGCTTTATTTTTGTCACTACTTGTTTTGGATATGGGAATAATAATTTCATGAGCATAACCATTTCCTTCTGAATCTTTTACCAAACAGTTTGCAGATGAGAAGAATGACTCAGTAATTGTGATCAACTTATTACTCTTAAGGTGTTTGAAAAGAATTTCGAGGCATATTTCATTATCTAAATCAATTAATAACTTATTATCTCCATCCGTTAAAAGCACCTTGTCAGGAACCTTAAATTCACTTCGAAAAGATGCCAGCGCTGCATGTAAATTAGGAGATTGATCAACATTATTATAGGTTTTAAGCATCTCCATATCTATATTCCAAATAGCCGGAGAAATAATAATCTTTTTGTACACCACTCGCGGCAAAAACTTCGCCGTTTGAAAAGCCCCCCAGTTCCAGACAAGAGAAGCCATTATTCCCTGATGTTGAAGGTCACAGAGAAATTTATAGATAGGCAGGCTTGCAAATCTGAAGTTTTGAGCTGAGGATAAGCAGGGGATTACCCTGCGATTCAGTCGTTTGGAACGAAGTATTACCTCACCATTAGAAATTGAAACCATCAGGTCACTTACATAGATGCATTTCTCTCTGTTATTTCCGCTTTCTGATAGGTAGGGGATTTCATATTCTCTTAAAACGGGTCTGTGTATTATATTTCCGAGCCGAGGCTGTGATGAATGCACCACTTCGGCATAAATGGCATCTTTATGAATTTCTTCATTTTTGATGGCTACCTTAAGATGGTTGATCATTTCACTGTCTGTATGGCAAAATCTGGCAAATAATGTTGCAGCAGACGGACCATTAAAATAATCCAATTTAAATTTATAGTGACCGGCATCAGCTTCGGAACTATTGTCACCAAGAAGACTGCCCATAATGTAGCAACTATCAGGTAAAGTTGGTGATTTCACGTTTAACTGTTGAAGAGATTTTACATCTTGCTCGGTAATCTTAATTTCAAAAAAATCTTTTTTAAGGGCGTCGTAAAGCTTTTGATGCTGCAGATTTTGCAAGGCATCCAGTCTCAGTCTTAATGAGGAAGAAGTACTTTTAAAATTAGTTATTCCGCCTATTAACGCTGGGGCACCTACGGTATGATTAGTTAAGTCCCCATATCCGATTCCGTATTCCAGGTCGAGCACATCGGTTAATGGCATTTCACGATTTTCGTAGCGATTACTATATTTTATTTTAAAGTTTTCCAAATCTTCCACTACACTGGCAGGCATTATAGATGCTAACTCTTCCGCTTGACCTGTGATTTCATCTACAACCCTTTGTCCGATTTGATTATTGATTTTTTCCAGCTTTAAGTCAACTTGAAAAAAATCAGCATCATAATTACTAATTCCAAAAGAACTTTCAAGTTCAGTTTCGATGGCGGCTTTTTTTGCCTGAATCTCTATCTTACGCTCAGTAATATTTTTGATCCGTAATAATGCGTCCTGCACAATATGTATAATTGATGTAACAGGGTTATTTAAAATTTCAATTTTTCCGATTAGATCATCAATGGCACTATCACAGGTAAGTGATGGTGCTAGATTATGTACAAGAATTTCATTATCGATGATTTCATCGATAAACAAATCAACGTCCTTAAGATGAAACTCATTAAGATCAAAACAGGTCCTCAATTGTTCTTTTGTGGCTCCACATTTTGCCAACTCCATAACATTGTGAATGTGTTCAGTATAATCCACACTAGAATGATTAAATGCTTTCGTTCTGCCAATCATCCTGGACTCAAAATAATTTAACTTTTCATTAATGACATACGCGCTTGAATTGGGATATAACTTCAATTGACACTTTAAATCCGGGATTGAAACTATTTTCTGAACAATCGTTTCTAAGAGCTGCATGTCTAACCTGGTAATGGCAGTGTGGTTGTCGTTGGTGTTAAGTATAATGCTGGTGTGATCTTGTATAGCCCCTAAGCTTATACCGGAAAACATACCATAAGGTGTGCTTCTGCAACTGGCGCGAATGATATACTTTACGAGTGATTGCTCTACCTTTTTTATATTTAACTGCCTACTGTCATGCTGGAGATATGCATCCAACTCGTTAAATAAAACGGGTGATGCTAGAAAGAGCGCCTGCTTAAGCTCTTCTTTTTTAAATAGTTCTGTTAAAATTTCTCTTGTTTGTTCTGGGTTGTCTATTAGTTTTTCGGCACATGAAACAGGTAAATAGGGGGTGCGTAATAAGTAAAAGTTCTCGGGTTTTAACATAGGAGAGTGTATATGGAATTAAAGCATTTCTTTTAATTAAGTAAAAAAATATTGTTCCATGATAATTTTTGATCTTGGCTTTTTCCTACTTCAGATAATAATACTAAGGCCACACCTATGAGTCCTTCCAACAATTCTGCAGTCCTTTTCTTTTCAGTATAATAGCCACTGTCCAGTTCTGTTTCTATATATTCAACAGTTTTATTAAGCCAATAATTTTTTGCATCCAGATATTCACTTATAGACGTTTGCTCATAGAGATATCTATATATTTCAACCATTCCTGAAGTTCCATGGCAGAACTGTGAGTCTGATATATAAGTTTGTTCAAAATCCTTACGATAGGTCGTTGTTAAGCCTATTTTATGACTAAGTGACAAATAGTATTGATCTTGGAAGGTTTGACCCATGCGTAAAAATGCCATTACCTGATTTAAATCTCCGTAACACCAGGCTAGCCGGGTATTCCTTCTTCCTTTTATGTCAGGAGAAACTACACTGTCAGCATGGCAGTAGATTTTTTTTTCAAAGTTTACATCTTCTATTTTTCCATTAAGATATTTTGCAATATCGTATGCTAGATTTTTATAGGCTTCCCCTATCAAACCTTTGTCGATAAGATCAAGCAAAATCACTAAAATACCGGATAACCCATGCGAAAGGCTTAGGTTTATCGTGTTTTTAGGATATTCTGGTATGAACTTATTGAAAAGATCAAAATAAACTCCTTCATGATCACTAGTTATAGATTTACTCATCAGCAATTTAACAAGTTCTTCAAATTTTAATGTAGATATGGTTGTGTTTTTTGAATTAGTCGATAGGTACCGTATAGCTCCAAAAGCACCATGCATAAATTCACTGTCATTATTTTTAATCCTGTCAATAATCCATTCATAAATAAGTTCATCTAGATTTCCCAGGTCTATATCACCGTCATCAATAAATTGCTCACTGATTAACTGATTGATGACTATTCCTAATCCTGACAGGCCATAGCTTAATGTGTAATTACTAAGCGTACTTGTGCCTTCTTCAACTCGATACAGAATATCTTGTAACAGATTTAATGAGCGGTCTTTCGAAGAGGAATCATTAAAGATTGTGTAATAATTCATATGATAGATAACAAGTCCAAGATTTCCACTAAACAATGAATCTCCTTTTAGCAGTGCATATCTGTCTCTATCTAAATCCGTTTCATGTTCAATAGGAGAGATAATTTCATTTATTCTGCCCAAAAGGCTGATGATTTTTTGATGATCCATATGTTTGAAAGTATTTTTAAAGCGATACAGTGTCAGTTTTTTATTTTCATGGTACTAGCAATCAGTGATATTCCTTCCATTCTGTCTTCGGGTTTAAGTGCAACATTCATAAATATAAACTCATTAATACCATAGTTCTGTTCATATTCAGAGAGACGATCATGAAAAAGAGCAGGGCACCCAACGATATTGTCCGTAGTGAATCCGTAAGAGTAGTGTTCAAAGTTTTTCTTTGCTTTTTTACCATCTTTGGAACACGCTCCGGAAAATGCTAAAGAAACTTTTGGCATGCGGCCATTAAATGTATAAAACAGCTCTTTGTATTCTGCTAATTGATCTTTATGGTATGAAATATCACTACCGAAATGAAATACAGATCTTGATATATTGAGTCCTTGTTTTGCTAAGCTTTCAAAATTCCTGTAAGAGCCTGTGAGGCTCCATATTTCAGGAAGATTAGCTTTAAAGGGCGGAATAATAATTTCTTCTTTAAGAAGTTCATCTTCATGGTACAAATAATTAAGTAGAGACTTAATATTTTCATGAAGCTTGGTTTCAATAATTTCTTTACTTTGCGTGATGCGCAACTCGGAACTACTACTGTTTATATTTCGGCTACTATACCCTTTAGCAATACCCAGATCAATTCTGTCGTTATAAAGGTTGTTCAATAATTTAAAAGTATAAGCAATCCGGTATGGGGAATGATTGGCAAGAATAATCCCGCCAGCTCCTATTCTGATACGGTCTGTAGCGCCCGCAATAATTGGTAGTAATACTTCAGGGTTTAGCCATGCAGCGAGAGGATCAAAGTTATGATGTTCAGCAAGCCAGAATCTGCTATAGCCGAGATCGTCAGCTGCTATAGCATAGTCAAGCAAATCCTCTATAATAGCCAGGCTATTCATATCAGGTGATCTTACTCCAAAATCCAATAGTCCTAATTTCATAATTTAAAATTGTAATCTTTATGATTTTTAATGCCACAACAAAATTGTGTATTGGCATAGGAACAAACAGCAATGCCTTACTATCTAGCTGAGTACTTATAACAGCAGTATTTATGGCGGGATGTAAATCACCATAGGCAATTGCCTTCATCTTATATATGGAAATGTAATTTTCCAGGATGAGTAAGATATTTTTTTCCTTTTCTATCCAGATCTATTAATTAGGATGAGTCAATCAAAAAATATAAAAACGAAGTGCAAAAAAAGCACTTCGCCTGGTTAAAAACTAGCAGCAAGCACTGGCAGCTGATGAACAGCAATCACTTGAAGCAACAAACTGTTCCACTGGTGTTGTAGGGGGTGTAACAGTAGTTGCTGCAGCACGGGCAACACCACCAGAAATGGCTTTCATTTGCTGATCGTTGATTTTAGACAATGTTTCTTTGTTTAAAGAAAGTTGCCCTTTTCTAAATTTGATTTCTGTTTTCATAATGATGAAATTTAGTGTTAAAGGAATTGTTGCTTTGTTCTATCAGGAGAACAGTCCACTTTCTGTTTCGGGTACAGAATGTAAAACCCCAACCTTGTTTCATCAGGCCTCAATGAAATTTCGGCTGTTCTTTCGCGAAAAGAATATTTTAGCGGGTTATAACCTATTCAGATTATCATTACCCTTTTGTACATTTTTATTTGTTACCTTATTTTTATTCTTGATATTATAAGTGAAGGTTAGCGTTGGATAACTGGTAATCCGTTTTTGGTAAAAAGCAAAATTAAAATCTTCATACCTTGAAATATTTCTATCTCTTTGGGTATTAAAAATATCATCCCAGCTTAGTCGGATCGAACCAGCATTCTGGAGAATGGTTTTCTGTAGCGCAAGATCAAGCCCATACTGATAATCAAATTCCACAACACTGTTCTGGCTTTTACTGGTATAGTCATTTGTAATATCTAAAAAGAATGTTTTACCGAACTTCACTTGTAAATTCAGGGTATTAAAATATGACCATCTGTTATGAAGAGCATTACCCACTTCGAAGTTGTAATACCATATACCACTTGAAATATTGGCATAAAGCCATTTGGTGATGTCACCGTAGTATGAATGTGAAAAACCAGTCATTGCGGATTTTCCAAAATTTTGCGGTTTATAGGTGCTGATGTTATTTTCGACGGAATATACTCCAACAATAAGATCACTCGAAAAACTTCCAAAAAAAGAAAAAGTATGATTTTTCAGATTATAGCTTAGGTCTACCTTATCTGTATATTGGGGCTGAAGATTGGGATTGCCTGTTTGATATAAAAAATCATTTTGTTTGATCACAAAAGGGTTGAGATCCCTAAAGCTTGGTCGGGTTATTCGCCTTGCATAAGACACCGATATACCTTGATTATCTTTTATCGCATAGCTGTAGTATATACTGGGGAACCAATCGAAATAAGTTCTTTTTACTTCAGTACTGTTTGCATTATCGATTCCCGAAATATTGGTGTATTCTGTTCGAAGCCCTATTTTTAAATTATGTTTTTTATTCCATTGTTTAGCAAGCGTAATGTAATTTGCTAATACTTTTTCATCGTTACTGAAATTTTGATTGCCATCTGCGGGAATCCATTCATTATTTTCGTTGATGGACACATCAAGCAGATTATCCCTGTTCACACTGGCATATTTAGTTCCCACCACCAATTCCAAGTCTTTGTTCAGCTTCTGCACCCAGTCTGCCTGCAAATTGATGAAATTTGATCTGGCGTTGGTTAAGAATCTATAATAATTGTTAGATAGCGGTCCAAAAATATATTTGGTGTCTACTTCATTATTATTGTTCAACTTGTTATTGCCGATATCACCAATGAATTTAAGATAACTACCTTTCTCGTTAAACTTGTAGGTATAGTTCAGGGTGGCATTCCAAAAATTATTTTTATTGTTATAAAGAGAATTATTATAAGAAGTAGCATAAAGAGATGGGTTATAGACCATCAGATTTTCCCAGCCATCCCGATGTATTTTACTATTAGAATAGTAAATTTCGGCTCCCAGTTCATGATGTTGTGAGGGAAGAAAGAGAAGCCCTGTTGTTGTACTGAAATTTTTATTTCTGTTATCACTCTCTCCAAAATTCTCATTTTTCCCATTAGTAGTGAAGAAATTTGTTGCTGAATTAAACCTTGATAAGTTGCTGTTATCAGAATAATTAATTTTATTATACACATTCCATTTTTCGGAACCGAATTGATTAGTGATACCGCCTGTGTAAGCGGAATGATTTTCATCACGGTAGGAATAAGAAGTTCTTATTGTTGATTGGAACCCTGTAGGTGCCTTTTTTAAAACGATATTAACAACTCCACCTGTGTTGGATGCATCGGTTTCTGCTGCTCCTGCATTTTGTATTTCAATAGTTTTAATGTTCTCAGAATTTAAACTATTGAGATAATTGTTTAATTCTTCCGAAGAAAAATTCATTTTTCTTCCATTGATCATTACCAGAACACTTTCATTGCGAAGCGTTACGCTACCTTGTGAGTTAACTCTAAGCCCAGGACTTCTTTTAAGAAGTTCAAGTCCGTTATACCCTTGCTTTAATGGACTGTTCTCTACATTGAAAATGAGCTTGTCAAATTTGCGTTCTATAATTTTTTTATTTGCGGTAATGGTAACTCCTTCCAGCACTACCGCATCTTCAACAATTAACTCTCCAACTGAAAGATCTGTCTGTAGCACTATTTCTTTCTTTAATAAACTCTTACCAAACTGTTCTACGATTAATAAATAGTTGCCCTTAGCTGCTTTTAAGTTAAAAATTCCAAGACTGTCTGTAGAGGTTTCTGCGATGTGTATGCTATCTTTCGCCATCAAAATAACATTTACATATTCTAGATATGATTTTTGACTGTTTTTGACCGTACCACTTAATTTTAGCTGTTGTGCTGAAACCGATATGGTAAACAAAATCCCAATAGTGAAGAGGAGAGACTTTAATATAGACATTTGCTTTATTGCTGAATAATAATTCTGTAGTAAAGAAAATAAAATATATTTTAATTGCCAAATTATTTGTCTACATATTATTGTTTTTTTTGTAAAAAAATAATACTTTATTTGTAAGTTAAAATTTATTGTAGTGATTATCAGACTTATTTATTAATATTTGTTTTTATTTAATTTAGATATAAAAGTATTAACCTAATATGTTAACAATGAGTTAATTCTATTTATTTCTTTTCACGAGAATTGGAAGTAAATGTCTTTTACCACCGGAAATTTTGGGTTTGGTATTACTTTCAATTTTGTTTTTGGAATTTTCTGCTTTGTGCTCTCCATTGGTTCTTAACCAATAGTTGGCTTTATTAATGATTGCTACGGATTTATACATTCCTTCCTTATTTTATGCAGATTTTTGTATGCCTATGTAAACTGCACTATTTGAATTGATGCTAAAAATGAGCATAGAGTGGCGTTTTTTGATAAGTCTACTATTTATGCTGATGGCATACACCAAAATTGTTGCGGTCTGCTATCCATAATAGGGGAAGGGGATATTTGCATTTCCTTTAGGGATACATAATTTGTAATAAAACAAGTCCTTGAATTGCGCTTTTGCTGTACCATATCGCCCTCCTGGTTCTGTAGATCATTTATAGGGTGTGATTTCCAATAATGCCATTTGATTTTACAAAGGGTTTCTGTTCATCACTTTCTATTCATAATGATTTGGCATTTTGGTTGGCTTTCCTTTAGGTCAATGACATGCATTGGTCAGGTTTCCATTTCTCTATCCATATAAACGATTCTACGTATCCGTTGGAATTGGTTTGAAGGTCTGATGGAAAATTAAAGCAGATTGGGGATTGTAAAGTGATCAAAGGTTTTCAGTGTGATGCTTTAAAGTTTTAATTTCTTTATGTAGTTATTTAAAAGATTAATTAATTAATCCAATAACTCAAACAAAAAGGGATTTAAAAATCAGGTTGTTGCCGGTCAAAGTACTTCGAAATCAATTATATGTTTAAGGATGTGCTAAAAACACAAAAACCCTGCAATCATTGATTACAGGGTTTCTAATTTTATGCTGCGGAGAGTGGGGGATTCGAACCCGCGGACCCTTTAACAAGTCAACAGTTTTCAAGACTGCCGCAATCGACCACTCTGCCAACTCTCCGCTGCAAAAGTACAAAGTTGATCGTAATCTGCAAATGATTTTTACTTTAATATTTAATAAAAAATATTAGCGCTTGTTAACCATTAAGTTAGCACTTCATTTTTTCTCAAAAAGCTATCTAATTCAGCAGAAATTGGCGGCGTTTTAGTCCTTTTTCATTTTTTTTATCCTAGTAAAAAGCAGGTTATTGCGGTACAGCCTGCACTTTATCTACGGCAAGCACGCCATTTCCTTCTACAATGAAGCAGATTAGTCCGATTAAAACCAGTGATGAAAACCAGAATTCGGAGTAAGGCTTAAAGATGCCACCTGAAATGTTAATAAAAAATACTGCTCCGATTAGGATGGGCAAATTTAGGAGACAAAAAAAGCGGGTGTTGGTACCAATAGCAATGGCTGCGCCACCAATAATGTGGACTAATATAATTAAGTGTGCCGCTAAACTGATGCTGAATGCGGTGCCCAGCATGGCGCCTCGCATTAAATGATTAAAGGCTTCCATGTTGATGTAAAAATCAACTCCCTTCCAGATGAGGATGATGCCTAGCAAAATTCTGAAATAATCAATCCATTGAGGGTGATGCTGATCTCCCCAGTTTTCAATTTTCTTGAGCAGTTTCATGTTTTCTATATTTGGTTATGTCAATTTACAGAAAATCATGAATAAAAGCAAAAGTTTATCTTATTTATGATCAGTTAATTAATTAATCGAAATCTTTTGAAATCCATCTCTATCTGTACCATTACAAAACTGTTCCCGGTTCAATTTCATAGGGTTTTTTATCCTTTTCGAAAATCCTGGTTTTTTCTGAACCTTCGGTGGTAATGCGGTTGCCGATTTGTCTGATCCAGTTTCCTTCTCTTAATCCGATCACTTTGGTGTCGTTTTGTGTTAAAAATTCCATAATTCTCGTTTCCCGGGTTTCGCCATTGTGTTTCAAATCCGGATTCGGATCAAGATAATGCGGGTTAATGTTGAATGGAACCAAACCCATACATTCGAATGAAGCAGGATAAACAATCGGCATATCGTTAGTGGTTTTCATGTTGAGCCCGCCAATGTTGCTGCCAGCACTACAGCCCAGATAGGCCTTGCCATTCTGGATTTCGTGTTTAAGCACCTCCATCAAACCCATTTCGTGCAGTGTTTTTACAAGCAGAAAAGTATTGCCGCCCCCGGTGAAATAGCCCTGGGCATTCTGTACGGCCATTACTTGATCATCAAATTCGTGCAAGCCTCGAACTTTGATCCCAATATATGCAAAAAACGGTCTTGCCTTTTCGGTATATTCCTCATGAGATAGGCCTCCTGGCCGGGCAAACGGAATAAAGATGATCTCCTCCAGCCCTTTAAAAAGATTAATCAATTCCTCCTTAAGATAATCCAGGTAAGTTCCGCCAAAAAGTGTAGATGTAGAAGCAAGAATAATATTCATTTTGTTTGTTTTAGAGGTGCGTAAATGGTTATTCAATAGCAACTTTACTTCTTAACCGGCTTAATGTGGGGAATTGCGATGGCGAGTACGTTTTCTATGGTTTCTACATATTCATCAGTCGGAATATCTTCCCAGAGATTCCGCATGGTACCTGCTAGTTCATTTTCTGCAGCAATCCATGTGGTAATCTTATTATTTCCTGTTTTAATATAGCCATGAACTGCTCCCTTTAAAATCAAATAAATATACTTGTTCCGCTTAAGCGGCGAGGCAACATGTTTGTTTTTTCCAAAATTTACCGGGAAAGTTTGCTCGTTGATGACGGCCTCAATCTCTGGACTAAGGCCGTGAAAAGATTTAAACACGGCGATTAATGGGGATTTTCCACCGAAATCGGTCCATTTTTGGTCACCGTAGATATTCTCAATGTTCATTAATGATAATTTTGGGTAAAACTCGGAATTATAATATGAAAAGCATCACAGACAGGCGGCTTAATTGACGGAATTTGTTAATAATTCTTAATCAAATTGTTTTAGGAATAAGCGTATTGAGACTATGTTTAATCATTTAATTATTGGTTTGAATAGGTTTTTTCTAAAATAAGGGCGTTTGAACATACATTTTCCTGCATACCCTAAATGAGGAAAATTGGCTGATTGTATTGATTTTAAACATCGCTATGATTTCACAGATGTTTGGGTATATTTGCTAATTAATTTAGCAACAGATGTCTGAGAAAGTTAACATTACCTCAAAGGGAATTCAAAAAGTACTTAAAAATTATAACGAGAAACAAGCCATAGCCGAGTACATATGGAATGGTTTTGATGCTAATGCAGATACCATTCACCTTGATTATGTAACCAACGAACTCGGACGTTTAGATAGTTTGCAAATTGCAGACAATGGTTATGGTATCAACTTCGAAAGGTTGCAGCAGAAATTTGATCCATTTTTCGAGTCAGAAAAAGCCATTCAGATTGTTGCACCGAAGCATACTTCTAAAATGCATGGAAGGAATGGGGTAGGGAGACTTACGTTTTTTACTTTTGCTCATAATGCCAACTGGAATACGACTTATCAGGATGAAAAAGGCCTCCGCCGCGGAATAATACAAATTAATACAGGTGGATTAAATAGCTACGAGGCCGCTGAAGAAGTTGCTACTGAAAGTCATACTGGAACTGTGGTGACCTTTACTAATCTCCGCATCAGTGAATTGGATTTTGAGCAAGGTGTTGTTCCCTTTCTAATTAATGAATTTTGTTGGTTTATCGAACTGAACAAACACAAAAAAATGCAGGTGTTTGTTAATGGAAAAGCACTTGATTTTTCGGCGAACATTAAAAGTTTAGAAGAATTTGAATTGCATTATGCTGATACCGGCTTCAAGTTCAAAGTAAAATATGTGCACTGGAAAGAGAGTCTGCATAAAGAGCTATCTAAATATTATTTCCTGGCTGGAGGCGAAGAGATTTACAAAGATTATACTACGCTGAATAAAAAGAGCGATGATTATTTTCACAGCGTTTACATAGATAGCGACTTCTTCAGGGATTTCGATTTCAAGAGTTTTGAAAATGAAGGTCAGGTGGCTTTATTTGGTGCCGCTAAATCTGCACCTGAATACCGTTTCCTGATAAAAGAGCTTAACGAATACCTGAAAAACAAGCGTAAACCTTTCTTAAGGGAATATGCTGATCGCTTAATTGATACTTTAGAGCAGGATGGCGTTTTTCCCCGTTACGTAACCGAGCGGGAGCGCGATGTTTCTAAAACAAAGTTGATTGGGCTGATTAAGGTATTGTATGAAGTAGAACCAAAGTTATTTAGCAGCCTGAGCATCGATCAAAAGAAAATGCTTGTTCGTTTGCTCGATCTCTCGCTGAGAACCAATGAAAATGATGGGATTTTTAATTTGCTGAGTGAAATTGTTCAACTCGAAGAAGAGGATCAGCATGATTTACGGGAAGCTTTGGGTTTTGAGTCTCCAGTCGGGAGTCTGTAGTCATGAGTCCAGGGCGTAAATAGACTCTAGTAAATTATTTTAATAAAGAAACTTATTTGAGTTTGGAGTCGAGAGTTTGGCGTTGTGAGACCAGGGCGTAATAGACTAACGACTATGGACTAAGAAACCGTCTAAATTCATGAATGAAGATCAACTTGCGAAGTTTTGTTGGCCTTTGTTGTGGAAAATACTTCGAAAGTTTTAAGGTACTCTCATCAAAACTTACGAAATTCTTCCGCGCTCAGGCCGTGGAAATTTCGTAAGTTGATAAATTATAATTTTTAGACAGCTTCTAAGGACTTCCGACTTTAGAGGGGTTTCATGAAGAACTTATTTGAGTCGAGAGTCTGTAGTCAGGAGTCCAGAGTGCAATAAATCAGGAATCAACAACAAACGAAAAACGATCAACGACTAACAACTCTTGACTAAAAAAACAACACACCTGTATACTTCAACATCGCTCTTAAATGTTTCAGTGCAATGGTTAATTGATTTTCGACGGTTCTTTTTGAAATGCCGAGTTTTTCAGCAATTTCAGTAATACTTAAATGATCCTGTCTGCTTAGCAAGTAGATTTCACGACAGCGGAGTGGTAATTCTTCGAGCGAAATCTTTACTTTTTGATTGAGTTCTGCAATCAGCATTTTTTCATCACCTGCATTGGATATCGATGGATGATTTGTAAGCAAGCCATCACTTTCTGATTCATAGCTCTCTACATATCTTAACGGAATTGCTTTTTTCTGTTGATTTTTTCTGATGCCATGGTAACTGGCAGAAGTAACCACATAACTTCTAAATGAAGAAATGCTTAAGCTATGGCGCTTATTCCAGATATTCAGAAAAATATCGTGTGCAATTTCCAGTGCAAGTTCTTCATCTTTAACGTATCGGAATGAGACGGCATACACCCGCGACCAATGACGTTCGAAAAGTAGATTAAAAGCCTTTTCATCATTGTAAAGAATACGGTTTAGTAGTTCCAGATCGCTATAATCGCTGTTTGGCATATGCTTATTTATAATAAAGCTATGGTTTAAAAACTGAAATAAAAAATGCATTAGGACCGCATAATGCATTATTTGTTTTTTTTTAATTTTTTTATGTGTGTGCCCGATCTTAAATGTATCTATATCTATAACAAGCTATCCTAACCAAATATTCAAACATCCGGGAAATGACAGAAACCCAATATTTTGACCTTTGTGAAAAGTACCTGAAGGGCTTATGTTCTCCGGAAGAAGAAAATATGCTTCATACTTATCAAAGAGAAAATGGTTTGCTTGATTTAACCCTATCTGCTGCTGAGGTACAAAGACTTCATGAAACGTTAAGCAACAGGCTTAACCAAAGTATCCGGGCACAAAATGGAAAAAAGTTTAATCTCGTTTGGCTAAATTGGAAAATAGTTGCGCCCATTGCTGCCGTGCTTTTATTAACCATTTATCTTGCTGTCCATCTTTTTCAATCGGATAAACAAAAACCTGTATTATCTGCAAAAGCAAAGCCATTAAATGAAGTAAAAGACATTGTAGCGGGTTCTGCCAATGCCGTGCTTACGTTATCAACCGGAGAAAGTATTAAGCTTGATGGTTCGAAAAATGGTATAATCAATAATGAAGGCAGTGCCAGTATTTCTAAATCAGGTAACGGGCTGGTGGTTTCTGCGAGGGGAAAGAGCAATCAGCCAAGTAATGAACTTTTAAATAAAATTACCATTCCGAGAGGTGGGAAATATGATATTACATTGCCAGATGGAACAAGGGTTTGGTTAAACTCTTCATCTTCATTAAGCTTTCCAAATACCTTTGAGGGGCCAGATCGTAAAGTAATGTTAACGGGCGAAGCTTATTTTGAAGTAGCCAGTAACAAGCAAAAACCTTTTAAAGTGAATGTTGATGGTAAGCAAGAAGTAGAGGTTCTGGGTACACATTTTAATATCAGTTCTTTTGAAGAAGATCAAAATATCACTACTACTTTGCTGGAAGGTGCTGTAAAAGTGAACACCAGCAAATTCCAAACGCTCATAAAACCTGGGGAGATGGCGATTAATAACCTGAAGACTAAACCAAGAATTGTTCAGGCAGATTTAGATGAGGTAATGGCCTGGAAGAATGATATGTTCATTTTTCATAATGAAAACATCAGCTCCATTATGAAAAAAATTTCCAGGTGGTATGATGTAGATGTAACTTACGAAGGAGACATGACGGCACTTAATTTTGAGGGTAATTATTCCCGATCTAAAGGACTAAAAAGTTTACTTAAAAATATTTCGCTTACCGATAAGGTACGCTTTGTGATGGTAGAAAGGAGGATTACTGTTATAGCAAAATAAATACACTCCAAAAGAAAATCCAAAAACCGGAAGTGTTGAGACCACTCCCGGAATTGATTAGCAATCAGCTAATTCGGATATTATTAATCAATCAAACAACTAATTAATCCTAACCAAATGTATAAAATTTTTACTGCACTTCAGTGCGGGGATATCCCTTGCTATACGCAAAAAATTCTTCGAGTTATGAGGCTTACCATCATGTTATTAATGATTGCTGTTTTACAGGTGAGTGCCGGCGGTTTTGCCCAGCAGGTAAGCATCAATGTGAAAGACGCTCCGGTACGAGAAGTGCTTAGCCAGTTAACCAAACAAACTGGCTATAACTTTATCTGCGATGCCAACATTATTAACAGCATCTCACCAGTTACCATTAAAGTAAAAAACACGCCGCTTCAAAAGGTTTTAGAAGCCTGTTTTGCTACTCAACCAGTAGAATTGCTTTTTGGCGATCATACTACAATTGTAATTAAAAGAAAGGCTCAGGTTATTCAACCAGTGGCTCAGGTTATTTCAGTTTCCGGAAAAATCACTGATAATAAAGGCATCGGTTTGCCTGGTGTAAGTGTATTGGTAAAGGGAACGAAAACTGGTGTAGTTTCGGATATTAATGGTAATTATGCTATTAAAGCACCAGATCAAAGATCGGTATTGGTATTCTCTTTTATCGGTATGGTTAGCCAGGAAACTACGGTGGGCGATAGAACAGTAATTAACATTGTGCTGGCGGATACGCCACAATCGCTTGGCGATGTAGTAGTGGTGGGTTACGGAACCCAGTCGCGAACCACTGTTACCTCTTCTATTACTAAGGTAGAAGGAAAAAACATTGGTAATCAGCCTGTATCTACTCCTGGTGAAGCCTTAGCAGGTTTAGCTGCTGGTGTTCAGGTACAATCAGATCAGGGTGGTAAGCCAGGTGCGGCACCAACCATCAGGGTTCGTGGTGTAAGTTCGTTGAGTTCATCAAATGATCCCTTATATGTAGTAGATGGCTATCCGCTGGAAACTGCTGCTAATTTTAACCTGATTAATCCGAGCGATATCGAATCTATTGAGGTTTTGAAAGATGCCGCATCTGCTGCGATTTATGGTTCCAGAGCTGCCAATGGGGTAGTGTTGGTGACCACCAAACGAGGAAAAGCAGGTAAAACGGTATTTTCTGTGTCTGCTTATACGGGTATTCAAACTGTAAATAAATACATCGATGTTTTAAGCAAAGATCAATATGTAGCGCAGGTAAAAGCGTTAAGCAGGATTAAAAACCTGCAATATCCTAGCATTCTGGATGGTGATATTTCCAACCTTCCTGATGTAGACTGGCAAAAGGAAATTTTTAGAACGGCGCCAATCAGCAGTTTTGAATTTAATGCTTCTGGTGGTAGTGAAAAAGTACGCTTTAGCGCTTCAGCAGGAATCTTTAAACAAAAAGGGGTGTTAATTGGAACGGAATATACCCGCTACAATACGCGGATAAACCTGGATGCCGACATTGTTAAAAATGTGAAATTTGGCTTCTCCATTTCTCCTTCTTATTCTGAGCAATTCAGACAACCTTCTTCAGGGCAGGCGAGTGGTGCAGGTGCTAACCCGAGCGATTTTATTATTGGCGTACCGGGCTTGCTGGCAGATTTAAACTTGCCAAGTCCATTAAACCAGGCTTTAACTTTTCAACCGATTGTGCCAGTGTATCGCGCCAATGGCGATTTTGCACAGCCTTATGATCGCGAACTGAATTATAATTTGTCGCCAACCTCTGTGTTTTCGGCATCTAACTTTTATAATCCGGTAGGCATTTTAAGTCAGTCGATCAATCGTTCAAGAGCATTCAGAACATTAAGTAATGCCTTTTTAGAATATGCGCCAATTCCTGGATTGAAGTTGAAAACCTATATCGGCGCCACTTTAGAAAACGAGCAAATTCATGGTTACATTCCAGGTTCTATGGCTTATAGTTCTGCGCCAACAGCTTCTTATACGAGTCCGCAATTGGCTGGTATCTTTGCTTCGGATAATGTGCGTAACAGTTTCGACTGGGTTTGGGAAAATACGGCTACCTACGATAAACAATTGGGTAAACACCATTTTAATTTATTGGGCTTGTTTTCTGCACAGAAATACGAATCGCAGATTAACTATACGGCAGGTTTACCGGGTACATTTATTACCACTTCGGTACAAAGTCCGTTGGCATCGCCAAATACAGTGGGTACCGAACTTTTTGATGCCAATACTTTTGTTTCTTATGCGGGTAGGTTTACTTATGATTATGATAAGAAATATTTATTTACTGCTGCGGTTCGTCAGGATGGTTCATCCCGTTTCGGTTTAAATAATAAATATGCGGTGTTCCCATCTTTCTCACTGGGCTGGCGTTTGGCTGAAGAGCCTTTCTTAAAAGAGCCATTGGCAAAAATCGGGATCAACGAGTTTAAACTAAGAGGTGGTTATGGACGCACGGGTAATGCCAATATTGGAAGCTTTACCTATGTAAATGCCATTGCCTTAAATAGAAATTATGCTTCTGGCAGTAACCGTATTTTTGGAACCCAGCAAACGGGTTTTGCCAATCCGGATTTAACCTGGGAGAAAAATGATCAGACCAGTATTGGTACTGACATTGGTTTATTACAAAACAAAATCGTTTTAACGTTCGATTATTTCATCCGTAATTCTAACGGCATGTTACTGAACAAAGCTTTGCCGCTTGATGTGGGTTACACCACTACTTACCAGGCAAACCTGGGTAAACTGCAAAATAAAGGTTTCGAATTTACAGCCAATACCAACTTCAAACTGGGTGCGGTAACGTGGAATGCAAATGCTAACTTCTCTACATATAAAACGAAAGTTTTAGATCTTGGTGGTCCGAGTGCGTTACCAGCGGTAAGGGCAATTAATGGATGGAATAATGTGTATCAGGTACAAGTAGGTCAGCCGTTGGGCATTATGTATGGCTATGAAATTGTAGGCGTATTTAGAAATGCTGCAGATTTGGCTAACAACCCAAGAGTTACTTCGGGGAATAATATTGGCGATTCGATGATTAAAGATCAGAATGGTGATGGCAAAATTGATGTAAATGATATGACGGCATTGGGCCATGGTTTACCAGATTTTACCTACGGTTTAACCAATTCATTTCAATACAAAAACTTTGATTTAAGTATTCTGATGCAAGGTGTACAGGGGGTAAATATCATCAATGGAAATAACAGACAAACGATTACTGGTAACCATAATCAGAATTCTGTAAGTAAATATTTTAATAATTATTTCGATCCTGCTTTTCCGGATAGGGATGTGGTTTATCCGAGTCCGATTTCAACAGGTTCATTGCCAGGCCCAGCCTTGTCTAGTTTAGCAGTTGAAAACGGTTCTTACCTGCGTGTCAGAAATATTACTTTGGGCTATCGCCTGAGCGAAAATCTGTTGAAAAAGATTTCTCTTCAGTCGGCCAGATTCTATGTAACGGCTCAGAATCCATTCCTGATTACGAAATATTCAGGTTACAACCCTGAAGCGAATATTATGGGTGGAGATCCTACCACGCCAGGCGTAGATCAGGGAACTTACCCAACTGCCCGTACCATCATTTTTGGAATCAACTTTGGATTTTAATTGCCTTAACACAGAAAAATCATGAAAACTAAAAACATCATTATATGCGGTATCTCTATGCTGATTTTAAGCGTGGCGACTACTTCTTGTAAAAAATCTTTTGTCGAGTTAACACCGAAAGGCATTATTCCGGTAAATACCTTTTATAATACCGAGATTGATATCCGCTCTGCGTTAACGGGTGCATACAGCAGTCTTCGCCCGATTTATAACGAACAATATGGCTTTGGAGAACTTCCTTCGGATAATAGCCAAACTTACGGGGAAAGCGAAGTATTGTATGGCGAGCAGGATAAACTAACCTGGACACCGGCTTCTACCAATCTGCAAAGCGCATGGGGAAGATTTTATGCTACCATTGCTTACGCCAATATCGTACTTGATCATGTAAATACGCCACCTATGAGCGCTGCAAACCGCAATGGCTATATTGGCCAGGCCAAGTTTTTAAGGGCATTAATGTATTTTAACCTGGTGCGGATGTTTGGTGGTGTACCATTGGTATTGAATGAAATTACCTCTGAAGCACAAGCCTATACTTACAACAGGGAAACTGCTACTGCCGTTTATGCCCAAATAGAAAAGGACTTAACGGAAGCTGCCGCTGTTTTGCCGGCTAGCTATACCGGAACAGATATTGGCCGTGCAACAAGTATTGCCGCCAATGCACTTTTAGGTAAGGTGTATATGTTCCAGAATAAATTTCAGCAGGCAGAAAGTATCCTGGCAACCGTATCTGCAACGGCTGGCACTTTGTTGCCTTACGATCAGGTTTTTGGCTTAGGAAGGGATAACAACAGAGACATTATTTTTGCTGTTCAATATTTAGGAGGTGGCTTTGGTGAAGGCAATACCTTTGCCCGGAGTTTCGTGCCGCAGCCCTCTGGTACCACCATTACAGCGGTGACTGGAAATAGCAATAATAGTGGTACTCTAGATCTTTTCGGTTCTTTTGAAACTGGAGATAACCGTTTAAATACAGCCATTGGCGTTTACCGCTCCGGTACTTTAGTGTATTATTATGCCAAGAAGTTTATTTATCAAAGTGTTGCTGCCAATAGCGAAGGAGACAACGATTGGCCAGTGCTTCGTTATGCCGATATCGTATTGTTATATGCTGAAGCTTTAAACGAAAATGGTAAAACTGATCAGGCGTTAACACAGTTGAATTTAATCAGAACCCGCTCTAACCTCGATGCAAAATCTGGTTTATCTCAGGCTGATGCCAGAACAACCATTCGCCATGAAAGACGCATTGAGCTTTGTTTTGAAGGTGAAAGATGGTTTGACCTGATTAGATGGGGAAATTTTGTACAGGTAATGCAGGCGCATAAAACCAATTTTGTTCCAGCCAATGGGTTAATTGGAAATGTAACGCCTAACCTGGCTTTGTATCCAATTCCAACCCGTGAGATTCAGCTTAACCCAAGGCTAACGCAGAATCCGGGTTACTAGTGAAAAGAGGTGAGAGGGAAAATGGAAGATGGGGAAGGGAAAATAGGAAACGGAAAATGGGGGATGGGAGATGTGGAATGGAAACGAACAACGATCAACGTTAAATAAGAATGGAAGATGGGGAAGGGGAAATGGAAGATGTGGAATGGAAAACCATCAACGAACAACCACCAACGAATGACGAAAAACGATCAACCATCACCAAAACCAAAAAATCCGGTATCGACGAGATACCGGATTTTTTTTAGCTATTCCGTAATAATTAACGAATGTCGCTTTTTACTTTATTAGCCGTTCTTTGACCAGGAAGATAAATCTGGAAACCAAATGAAAGGTTTAAGTTGTTTTGTGTTGTAGCAGAACCAAATCCAACTAAGCCGTTGTATTTTAATAAGGTTTCTAAACCAATATTTGGCGTAATGAAATAAGCAAAACCAGGACCAACACTTAAGTTAAGGCCGTTTGTGTTACCACCACCTCTACTTACGTTAACACCACCAATACCAACAGTTGCTTCTGCAAAGAAACGTCCGTGGTTTAACACTTCAACATCTTTTCCAGCATAATAGCGACCTAATGCACCTACACCATAACTGGTTGTAGTTGGTGCATTTTTAGTTGTTTGTAAACCAAAGTTCACATAGCCACCCAATGCTACATTGTCTTGAATAAACCAGGCTGCCTTAGGCGTAATGTCTACACTGAAGATTTTAGGATCGTCTAACCCAAGGTTGATATTGGTTAAGTTTCCACCCACTAATACATTACCTTTTTGGATTTGTGCTTTCGCAGCACCCATAAATAACGCTACTGAAAATAAGCTTGAGATAAAAATTTTTTTCATGATAAATGATTTAAATTGTAAAGTATACTAACCGATATAATTATCGATTTTAAAGCCAACATTTTTATCGAAATAATGTTTTGTCTTGTTTTAATTGTTATTGATTATCAGTTATTTATATTTGAAGTTTTTTTCAATTAAATGCGCTTATTCCTGCACGCTATAAAATCTGCCTCTATTGTTTAGGTCATGTTAACTAAATGTCGGTCTGTTGTCTTTCTGGAAAAACAACCTGTAGCGAAACATTGGGAAGGAAAAAAAATAGATAGGAATCAAGAGTAGTTTCCATCATGAATCATGATAGGAGACTTTAAGATTTGTTAATACTGAGAGAATATTGAGGCGCTAGCTTTGCCGCAGCAAACCAACAGCATTGAGCGAAATATTAATTGCTTCCTTAAAAAACGACGATCCCTTCGCAATGGAGCAAATATTCAATGCGCACTGGGAAAAGGTGTTCGATTCGGCTTTTAAAAAACTTGGTGACGAGGCAATCGCACAAGACATCACACAAGAAATTTTCATCTCGTTATGGGAAAAACGAAAAAAGCTTGAAGTAACGGGCGATCTTTCCGGGTATTTATATGGGGCAGTAAAACACCGCATAGTGGATTATTATAGATCTAATGCGGTTAAAGATATTCATCGTTCCGAATTCGCCATCCTGATGAATCAAAAACGGATGAATACCGCAGATGAAAATCTAATTCTTCAGGATACTGCTCAGGAAGTGGAAGCGGCCATGCAGCGTTTGCCTGAGCGCATGCGTCTGGTAATTTCTATGAGCAGAGAACAGGATAAAACGGTTAAAGAAATTGCCGGAGAATTAAATGTTTCTGTGCAAACGGTTAAAAACCAAATTACGGCAGCCATGAAATTACTCCGCGAAAACCTTTCCTATATCCTCATTTTAGCACTTTTGTGTTGTTAACTTAAACTTAATGTACTGGTAACATCCTTCGTTAGTACCGTTTCTTTTTTGAAACGACATGTATACAAATGAGCGAAGAAGAAGCGAAACAGCTGCTGGAAAAATATGCGAATGGGCAGGTAAGCCCTGAAGAGCGTAATGTAATCGAAAACTGGTATGCAAATCTGGATGCTAGTCGGAAAACAATTCCGTTGGTAAGAAAGGTAGCCATCGGCGAAGCGATGTTACAGCACATTCAACAGGCTATTGCAGATCAACCCTCCAAAAAATCTTATTTTATTACCCATTGGATAAAAATTGCTGCGGCCATAATTCTGGTAGCTTCTGTTACGTTTTCTCTATGGAAATTAAATGATCAGCAGAAAAGCCCTGCTACACAAATTACCGCATCAACCAAGGCTGGCGAACGGAAAAAAATTGTGTTGAGCGATGGCTCGGAAATTACTTTAGCGCCTTTGGCTAAAATTAGTTATCCTGCAAAGTTTGATTCCCGCTCTCGTGAAATTTCGATGATTGAAGGCGAAGCTTTTTTCTCAATTGCCCATGAAGAAAAAAGAACCTTCCAGGTAAAGTTGCCATCTCATTTAAAAGTAATCGTTTTAGGAACTTCATTTCTTATCCGTGCCTACCGTGCAAATCCTCACGTAGAAGTTGCCGTTTCAACGGGTAAGGTAGCTATTCAAAATAAATCTATCCTGCTGGGTACGCTGGTGAAAAATGAAAAACTACAATTTAATAAAGCAACGGGAAAATCTATCCTGAAGGTTGTTCAGCAAACACGTGCGGTAAAAATTGAATTCGCAGGTGCTACCCTGCAACAGGTGATCCAGCGGATGGAGTATACCTACAACATTAAAATATTGCTTAGCGATAAATCATTCGCCGACTTGAAAACGACCGCAACATTTAACAGTGATCAGCGACCGGAAGAAATTCTTGACCTGATTTGCAGTCTTCATCATTTGAGGTTCGATTCAGATCAAAACCACCAAACATTTAAAATATACAAATAATGAATAACCAGATCAATCCATTTTCTGTACCCGGCAATTAAGAATACACTACAATTTTAATTCATACAAGCAAATCAAACAAATGAAAACTACCTCACCCAAGAGGACCTTATCTCTTTATCGGATCATGAAATATTCATGCTTAACATTTTCAATTCTCTGCATTTTCTGCAGTTCACTTTTGGCATCGCCCGGCATGGCCCAGCGATTGGAAAAAAGTAAGGTTAATATTAAAATAAGCAAAGGCCGTAAACTCAGCGAAATTGTTCGTGAAATTGAAAGCATTTCTGGTTTAAGTTTTGTTTACAATCCAGATCTCTTACAAAGTACCAATACGCAGTTGAGTGGCAATTTTCAAATGGAACCAGTACGTTCACTATTGGATAAACTAGGTCTTCGCGTAGAGGAAAAAGGCAATTATGTTATTTTAAATAATGCAACCTTTAATAAACCCGATCGGATTGTGACGGGGGTGGTAAAAGATTCTACTGGTATGGTTTTGCCTGGCGTATCAGTAAAGGTACTCGGCACCCAAAGTGGTACAACTACTGATGCAAACGGCATATACCGGATAGAAGTTGGGGCACAAACCGTGCTTTCCTTCTCCATGATTGGTTACCGAACCAAAGAAGTGACAGTTGGCGACAATCAATCTATTAATGTGACCCTAAGCGAAGAAAGATCCATGTTGGCTGATGTAGTGGTGGTGGGTTATGGTACGCAGAAAAAGGAAACATTAACAGGTGCGGTAAGCCTGGTTTCACTCGATAAACTTTCTTCCAGATCGGTAAACAGTGTGGGCGAAGTGCTGGCGGGGAAATCGCCCGGCGTGATTGTAACCAACGAAGGTGGCGATCCAACTTCAACACCCCGGATTAACATCAGGGGTGCAGGCGGAATCAATGGCGAAAGTGTGCTTTATGTAATTGATGGTTCTATTTTTCTGGGAACGCCACAACTTAATCCGAACGATATCGAATCCATTTCGGTGCTAAAAGATGCATCAGCTGCTATTTATGGTGCACGTGCATCTGGCGGTGTGGTTTTAATCACCACTAAAAAAGGGAAAAAAGGTAAAATGCAGATTAGTTTCGATGCCAAGGTTGGACAACAAAGCGCCTGGAAAAAACTCGAAACATTAAATGCAGAACAACGGGCGCAAGTGGCTGCAACTGCTGCCAAAAACGGCGGAACAACCATTTTACCAGCCTTTGATCTTACCAAATATCCTGATGGACAAACCACCAGAACCAATTGGATGGATGAGGTATTCAGAGATGCATTGCTTCAGGATTATAGTGCGGCGATTAATGGCGGTGGCGAAAAATCTAATTTCTACCTCAGTTTCAACTACCGCGATGCGGAAGGGATAGTATTGAACACCAAAAGCAAGCGTTATAATTTCAGAATTAATTCGGAGCATGAGCTTACACCATGGTTAAAGGTTGGTGAAAACTTATCGTACAGCAGTACGAATGGAAATGGTGCAAATACCAGTAATGATTATACAGGCGCACTACTTTCTGCTGTTTATTACCCAAGAAATGGTACGCCGTACAATGCGGATGGCAGTTTTGCAGGTTTACCTGGCGGACAATATGCCGGTGATTACGGTGATATTATTAACCCTGTTGCCGAATTGAAACGGATTGACATCAATAATCCTGTGAATGTTTTGGTGGTTAATCCTTATGCTACCTTGCAGCTGGCGAAGGGATTGAGCTTTCGTTCTAACCTGAGCATCACCAAATCAGATTCGCAATTTAAAAGCTTTACTCCAAAACGTCCGGAAGTTGGAAAACCTGTGCTGAGCAACAGTTTGGTAGAAAGAGCAGATGCTTCTACAGATATCTTGGCTGAACAGGTGTTAACTTATAAAACAACCATTGGCGTTCACCAACTTGATTTTACTGGTGGTTATACATTCCAGAAAACGAAAAGTAATGGTTTATACACCTCTGGTGCAGGTTTCGATGATGAGTCTGATCAATATCGGTATTTAACAAATGCCACCATTATTCAGCCTTCTACCAGTTATTTTGATGCGAAAGCCATTTCATCAGTATTCTTAAGGGCAAATTATAATTACAAAGAAAAATACCTTTTATCATTTATTGGCCGACGCGATGGATCATCCATGCTAACCAAAGAAAACAGATTTAGAAACTATGGTTCTGTTTCTGCGGGTTGGGCAATTAATAAAGAAGAATTCTTAAAATCGGCCAATTGGTTAAATGAACTGAAATTGAGAGGTAGTTATGGAATCCTGGGTAACCTGGGCAGTTTGTCTGCCTCTGCTGTAAATCCATTGTTAGCCGCCACACAAAGTTACTTCGGGCAAACGCCAACCTTACAAAATGGTTATGTTCAAACCATTTTGGCCAATAAAAATTTAACCTGGGCAGAAAGTAAACAAACCAATATTGGTTTAGATGTAACGGTGCTTGATCGTTTGAGTTTAGTGGCTGATTATTTTATTAAGGAAACCGATAAAATGATCTTGACCAGATCACTTCCGGGTACGGCAGGATTAAGTTCTCAAACCATTAATGCGGGTTTAGTGAAAGATAAGGGAATAGAATTAGGCCTAACCTATAACAGTGCAAAAAGCACGGCTTTTACCTATTCGGTGAATGCAACGCTTACCAAACTGAACAATAAGGTAGAAGAATTGGCTCCTGGTTTAAGCAACATCGCAGTTGGCACAAACTTTAGAAATGAGCTGGCGCCATTGTCGATTACGGTAGGCCAGCCCTTGTATAGTTATTATGTTTTAAAAACAGATGGCATTTTTCAAAGCCAGGCCGAAGCTGATAATTATAAAAATGCAGCCGGAAATAAAATCCAACCCAATGCAAAAGCAGGAGATTTCAAGTTTGCAGACCTTAACGGTGATGGATCAATCGATTCAAAAGACCGTTATTTTGCCGGAAGTGCCTATCCAGATTTTTCTTATGGATTGAGTTTTAACGCCAGTTATAAAAACTTCGACTTCAACATTTTTGCACAAGGCGTTCAGGGAAATAAACTCTTCAATGCGGTAAAAAGAACTACGTATAGTGCCAGCGGACCATCATATAATAAGCTTGTTGGTATTTTAGATGCATGGTCGCCGGAAAATCCAGGCGGAAAAGTACCGATCATTTCTACTAGCGATAACAATGGAAACTTTAATGCTTCAGATTTCTACATCGAAGATGGTTCTTATCTGCGCATTCGCAATGTAACGTTGGGTTATAGTTTGCCAAAATCGCTGACCAGCAAACTTAAGACTGGTGCGGTAAGGGTTTATGCAACTGCCAACAACTTATTTACCATTACTGACTATTCTGGTTTTGATCCGGAAATTGGGATGGATAACAATGGCCTTGACGTAGGTCGTTACCCACAAGCGAGGAGTTTCATCTTCGGTTTAAGCGTTAACCTTTAATCTACCACTCATGAAAACGAATATAAAATACCTGGCGCTATTTGCCATTACAGTCTTTGCATCATGCACCAAACAGCTTGATATTACACCAGAAGGATCTCCATCGGCACAAAATTTCTGGAAAACAAAAGAAGATGCCATCAAAGCCGAAGCGGGAATGTATGAGAATTATAACTCAGAAGATTTTTACGGACGTGGAATGTTCTGGTTTATTAATGCCAGCGATGATATGGTTACCGGGAGAAATAAACCGGAAGGCGATAACATCAAGAACTTTAACAGGAGTTACATAGGCGGTGGTTATACCGAATCGCAATGGAGCCTGCGTTATGCGATTATCAAACGAGCAAACGACATTATTGCTAACGTACCTGCCATTATGATGGATGATAATTTAAAGAAGCAGATTATTGGTGATGCTTATTTTAATGCTGCCTTAGTGTATTTTCAACTGGCTGCAAATTATGGAAATGATAAGGCAGGTGTACCCATTGTTACGCCAGATGCTGATGCCGCCGTTGCTATACCAAGGGCAAAGAATGTAACCGAAAATTACGATTATATTATTTCTTTATTTTTGAAAGCTGCGGATAATTTGCCGAACTTTTCTGCAATGAAAGCAGCTGATTTTGGTAAGGCACATAAAACTGCTGCCTGGGCCTATTTATCTAAAGTTTACCTGTTTAAAAAGGATTATGCAAATGCAGCCAAATATGCCGATCTGGTGATCGCTTCAGGTCAGCATGATTTATTACCCAACTTTGGCGATGTATTTAAGGCATCTAATAACTGGTCTAAAGAATATATCTGGTCTGTGGTGTGTACGCCTAATGGCGGCGGAACAGGTTGGGGGAGCAAATTACCTGGCGTAATGTTAACCAATAAAGCATGGGGAATTTACAATGGCTGGGGTTATTATTTGCCAACTAAGGAGCTCTATGATTCTTTTGAAGCGGGTGATCAGCGCCGCGAGGTGACCATTTTAAAACCTGGTGATAAATTTATGTTTTTTGGTGCTGAACGAACTTTTACTAAAGATGCAGGTGCTACTTCGAATTTTCAGTTTAAGAAATATATGGAGCCGTTTACTTATGCCAATCCAATTCCTACTCATGTTAATCCGAACGGAGATAATGGCACTACAGATTTAAACGTGCCACTGATGCGTTTCGCTGAAGTGCTTTTAATTAAGGCAGAAGCCGCAATTAATGTAAGTGGTGCAGGTGCTGGTGATGCAGAGTTGAACAGAATCAGGGTAAGGGCAGGTTTGGCCACAAAAATCGGAATGACCATTGCCGATCTGAAACGCGAGCGTCGCAATGAGTTGGCGGGTGAGTTTGCAGATCGTCATCGTGATTTGGTAAGGTGGGGAGATGCGCAGGCAACTTATGCTAAACCACTACACGATTTTGATGGTACGGTGATCTGGCCGGCGAGAACCTTTAATCCACAGGTGCATGATGTTTGGGCTGTACCACAAAGAGAAATAGATAATAGTTCTGGCGTAATTAAACAAAATGCAGGATGGTAAAAGGAACTAAATTTATTTGGTTATTATTTTTTGCTTTCGGTATTCATTCAGTTTCTGCACAGCAGAAACTGAATGCCAGTAATGGCCATAGTCATAACGACTATAAACAACAAATTCCATTACTGGAGGCTTATTATGCCGGGCTTGGTGCTATCGAAGCTGATGTTTTCTACCGCAATGGCGAATTGTTTGTAGCGCACGACAGCACCGAAATTAAACCAACTAGAACGCTAAAGAAGATTTACATTGACCCGCTTGTGGCTTTTTTCAAGGAGAATGGAAACAAGCCTTATCCCAATGCCGGGCAAAAGTTGCAATTGGTAATTGATATTAAGGAAGATTATAAAAATGTTCTGGCAACCTTATTGAAACAGCTTAAGGGCATAGAACCTGTTTTTGATCAGGCGAAAAACCCTGCAGCAATTAAAATCGTGGTAAGCGGTAATGTTCCTCCTGTTGATGAGTTTCAGAATTATCCGCAGATGATTTTCTTTGATGGCCGGCCTGGAAAAAATTACAATGGCGAGCAGTTGAAGCATATCGGCATGATCAGTGATGATCTTTCTCATTATTCGGTGTGGAATGGAAAGGGTACACCAACTCCGCCTGATTTGGAAAAAATGAAAGCCGTAATTGCATCGGCACATCAAATGGGCAAACCATTTCGTTTTTGGGCGACGAAAGATAGTCCGAATAGTTGGAAAGAGCTTGAGCAAATGGGAGTAGATTGGATCGGAACCGACCGCCCGAAAGCTTTAAGTGAGTTCTATCAAAACAGGGATAAACTAGAGTACGTAAATACCAAACGATATGAGCCTTACCAGCCAACCTATAAAAGTGATGGTTCGTTAAAAAAGGTAAAAAATGTAATCCTCTTAATTGGAGATGGAATGGGATTGGCTCAAATTCAGGCAGGCCTGAGTGCAAATTTCGGTCAGTTGAATATGGTGAATATTAAACATATCGGCTTTTCCCGCACCGAAGCTTCAAATTCTGATTTTACAGATTCGGCGGCTGGTGCTACGGCAATGGCAACAGGGCAGAAAACCAATAACCGTTACATTAGTGTGGGGGTTGATGGCAAATCTCTACCGTCCATTCCTGAAATTTTAGCACCACTTGGCATTAAAAGTGGTATCATTACCAGTGGCGATATTACGGATGCTACCCCTGCTGCATTTTATGCCCATCAGATCGAAAGAACGATGTCGCAGGAAATTGCAGCCGATTTTCAAAACAGCACGGTTGAGGTGCTTGTTGGCTCAAGGCGCAAAAGTTTCACTGAAAATAAAAATGCTGGTTTGATGCCACAACTGAAAAGTAAAGGTTATCAACTTCAGCATAACCTGAAAGAATTTGAATCTGCAACTTCCGGTAAGCAACTGGTGTTGCTGGAAGATTCGGTAACCAGAAGTATTTTGAAGGGGAGGGGTGAAATGCTTAAAAAATCGCTGTTGAAGAGTATTGAAATATTAGCTAAAAATAAAAAAGGCTTCTTCATTATGGCCGAAGGTGCACAAATCGATCATGGCGGACATGCGAATGATTTGCCTTATGCCGTTACCGAACTTCATGATTTTGACCGGTTGGTTGGTGAGGCTTTGCGATTTGCAGATGAGGATGGAGAAACCCTGGTTATTGTGACTGCAGATCATGAAACTGGCGGACTTTCATTGCTCGATGCTTCTTACAAAAAAGGTACTGTTCGTGGAAACTTCAGCACAGATGATCATACCAATATTATGGTTCCTGTTTTTGCTTATGGGCCTGGTTCGCAAAGTTTTATAGGGGTTTACCCAAATACGGATATTTTTAAAAGGATCTTAGAGGCTTTTGGTATTTCTAAAACTAAATAAAATTAAGTCTTCTATCGCCGATCGCTAGGTGCGAAAAATGCTTTTTTCTGTGCCCTTTCCCTCCCGGGGAAAGGGGTAAGATCCTGAATCAAGTTCACTGTTGTCCGGTTAAAGTTTAAACGATCCATTAAATCCTTTAAATCAAGCTAAAAAAGCTGTTTTTATCTCATTTTTAAAAGGTAAGCCCATTGTTTTATAGG